>NZ_CP017184.1:4115292-4431853 GCF_001729805.1 Enterobacter roggenkampii
GCACCGCATAGCCCGAAACGCGGATCGTCAGGTTCGGGTAATTCTCCGGATGCGCAATGGCATCGAGGAGCATCTCCCGGTTCATCACGTTAACGTTCAGGTGCTGCCCACCCTCAATAGACGCTTCGTGATGGAAGTACCCGTCCAGCAGCCCTACCAGGTTGGTTTTGCGCACCAGCTCGTCTTTGCCCAGCGCCTGCGGCACGATGGAGAAGGTGTAAGAGATCCCGTCTTTGGCATACGTGAACGGCAGCTTGGCGACCGACGTTAGCGAGGCCACCGCCCCTTTTCTGTCGCGGCCGTGCATGGGGTTCGCGCCTGGGGCAAACGGCGTGCCGCCGCGTCGTCCGTCCGGCGTGTTCCCGGTCTTCTGCCCGTAAACCACGTTGGAGGTGATGGTCAGGATCGACTGAGTCGGCACCGCGTTGCGGTAGGTTGGCAGCGCCTGAATTTTCTTCATAAAGCGTTCCACCAGGTCGCAGGCGATGCTGTCCACGCGATCGTCGTTGTTGCCGTACTGCGGGTAATCCCCTTCTATCACGAAATCGACCGCCAGACCGGTATGATCGCGCACCGGCTTCACCGTGGCGTATTTAATGGCGGACAGGGAATCTGCCGCTACCGACAACCCGGCAATGCCGCAGGCCATAGTGCGGTAAACGTCCCGGTCGTGAAGCGCCATCAGCGAGGCTTCGTAGCTGTACTTATCATGCATGTAGTGAATGAGATTCAGCGCGCTGATGTACTGCACCGCCAGCCAGTCCATGAAGTGATCGAGGCTCGCCATTACGGTGTCGTAATCCAGTACCTCATCCAGCAGCGGCTCGGTTTTCGGCCCCACCTGGATCTTCAGCTTCTCGTCCACCCCGCCGTTGATTGCGTACAGCAGCGTTTTGGCGAGGTTGGCGCGCGCGCCGAAGAACTGCATCTGCTTGCCGATCACCATCGGGCTGACGCAGCAGGCAATGGCGTAGTCGTCGCTGTTGAAGTCCGCACGCATCAGATCGTCGTTCTCATACTGCAGCGACGAGGTAACGATCGACACCTGCGCGGCGTATTTCTTGAACGCGATCGGCAGCTGTTCTGACCAGAGGATCGTCAGGTTCGGCTCCGGCGCGGGGCCCATGGTGTGGAGCGTGTGCAGATAGCGGAAGCTGTTTTTGGTCACCAGCGTGCGGCCGTCCAGCCCCATGCCGCCGATCACTTCCGTGGCCCAGATCGGATCGCCGGAGAAGAGCGTGTCGAATTCCGGCGTGCGCAGGAAGCGCACCATGCGGATCTTCATGATGAAGTGGTCGATCAGCTCCTGCGCCTGCACCTCGTTCAGCCGCCCCGCCTGCATGTCGCGTTCGATGTAGATATCGAGGAACGAGGCCGTGCGCCCCAGCGACATCGCTCCGCCGTTCTGGGATTTCACCGCCGCCAGGTAGGCGAAATAGAGCCACTGCACTGCTTCCTGGGCGTTCATCGCCGGGCGTGAGATATCAAAGCCATAGTTGGCCGCCATCTGCTGGATCTGCAGCAGCGCGCGCTTGTGTTCCGCCAGCTCTTCGCGCAGGCGGATCGTCGCCTCCAGATCTTCGCCGCGCTCCAGCCGGCCCTGCAGATCGGCGAACTGAAGCTCACGCTCGCGCACCAGATAGCGGATGCCGTAGAGCGCCACGCGGCGGTAATCGCCGATGATGCGCCCGCGCCCGTAGCCGTCCGGCAAACCGGTCAGCACGCCGGATTTGCGGCAGCGCATCATCTCTGGCGAATAGACGTCAAACACGCCCTGGTTGTGGGTTTTGCGCAGGTCGGTAAACAGGTATTCGAACTGCGGATCCATCTCCCGGCCATAGGCTTCAAACGAGCTGCGGATCATGTTTATCCCGCCGTACGGATGCAGGGCGCGCTTGAGCGGCTTGTCGGTTTGCAGGCCGACGATCGTCTCCAGATCCTGGTCAATGTAGCCCGGCCCGTGGGCCGTAATGGTGGTGGCAATGTTGGTGTCAAAATCCACCGGGGCATGGGTGGCATTCTCCTGACGAATGCCGACCATCACCTTCTGCCACAGCGCCGTCGTTGCTGGCGTCGCCTGCGCGAGGAAAGCTTCATCGCCCTCATAAGGGGTGTAGTTATGCTGAATAAAATCGCGGACGTTGACGGCGTTTTTCCATTCTTCACCGCGAAACCCGGCCCATGCGTCGCTGTAGGGCGCGACGCCCGTTTCGATTGTTACTTTCATCAGATTCTCGCTTTATCAGGCGTAAGCCGCAGCCGGGGTAACCTTCCCAAGACGGAGGGCGTCCAGCGCGATCATTTTTTCTTCGTTGGTAGGGATCACCGCGCAGACCACGCGGGAGGTATCAGTGGAGATGACGCGCTCACCCGCGCTGCCCGGCAGGGCATTTTTGGCGTCGTCGAGGCGGATGCCGAACACGTTCAGATGTTCCGTCACCAGCGCGCGGACAAGCGTTGAGTTTTCGCCGATGCCGCCGGTAAAGACCACCCCATCGAGGCGGTGCAGCGACGCCGCGTGCCCGGCGATATGTCGCGCTATACGGTGAACGAAGGTCTGGATAGCCAGCTGCGCCCGCTCATTGCCGGCGTGCCAGGCTTTCTCCAGCGCCCGTAAATCGGAGGAGATGCCGGAGATCCCCAGCAACCCGGACTCTTTGTTGACCACGCGCTCCAGATCCTCAAACGACTGACCGGTCTGCTGGGCAATCCACGCCATCGCGCCAAAATCCACGTCGCCGCAACGCGTACCCATCATCAGTCCTTCCAGGGGGGTCATCCCCATCGAGGTATCCACGCTTTGGCCGTTGCGTACCGCGCAGATGGACGCCCCGTTGCCGAGATGGGCAATCACCAGGCCGCTGTCATCGGGGGACAGCCCAAGCAGCGAATGCGCCTGCGCGGCTACGTAGCGGTGAGAGGTGCCGTGGAAGCCGTAGCGGCGCACGCCCAGCGCTTCAAAATAGCGGTACGGCAAACCGTACAGGTACGCCTGCGGCGGCAGCGTCTGGTGAAAGCTGGTATCAAATACCGCGACCTGCTGCACGCCCGGAAACAGGCGCTCTGCGGCTTCCACGCCGCTCAGGTTGGCGTAGTTATGCAGCGGCGCCAGCGGGGAGACCTGGCGGATCTGCTCAATCACCTCTTCCGTAATCAGGGTCGACTCGCTGAAGAGGTCACCGCCGTGCGCAATGCGGTGGCCAATTAAGGCCACGCTGCTCATCAGGTCACGCTTCTCCAGCTCCAGGGCGATGGCAGCCAGCGCCCCTTCGTAGTCCTGGTGAGCCAGTCTGGCTGGCTCACCCCCGTTCACGGAAATAAAGGCCTTTTCAGTGTTGATGCCGTCAGCAATGCCCGTCATCAGGGCGTCGCAACTGCTGGCGTCGAGCACCGAAAACTTAACAGAGGACGAACCGCAGTTAATTACCAGTACAACCGGAAACTCAATCATCATGTGACTCCGCTCTTCCTGAGCAATGGTTTAGAACAGTTTGTAAACGATATTCAGAATGGTCAGCAGGCCCACAACCGTGACGAAGATGTTCTCGGGTTTGCCCTTATATTTCGCCATGGCTGGCGCTTTGCGGATGGCGTACATCGGCAGCAGGCACAGCAGAGAGGCGATAATTGGCGCGCCCATGGCTTCGATAAGGTCGAGAATGTTCGGGTTGGCGTACGCGACAACCCAGGTGGAGCCCATGATGAACACCATGCTGATGGTGTTCAGTTTGCCGACAGAGACCTTCTTCTTATCGCCTTTGTAGCCGAACTTGAGGATCAGGCCATTCAGCCCTTCCAGCGTGCCCAGGTAATGACCGAAGAAAGATTTGAAGATAGCGACCAGGGCAATAATGGAAGCGCCATATTCCAGTACCGTCGCGAACGTCGATTTAGTGCCGGACATGGAGGCAAAGTGGTTCGCCAGGTAAGAGAGCACCGGAATGTTCTGCGCTTTGGCGTCCGCCATGTTCTGCGGAGAGAGCGTAAACAGGCAGCTAAAGGCGAAGAACATCACCACGGCGACCATCAGCATGCTGGCGCGACCGATGATTTTGGAACATTTCAGCTCGGTGAATTCTTTACCGAACTCCGGCTCGTACTCTTCGCGCTTGGAGACCACAAACGAGGAGACGATAGGCGAGAAGTTGAAGGAGAAGACCATGATGGAGATCCCCAGCCACACCGTGACCAGAATGCCGTCATGGCCGGTGAAGGCGATATCGCTCAGGTTGACCTGGTCGATCACCGCGGAGTTCCAGTAAGGGATCAGCGACAGGGAAATCAGCACCAGACTGGCAATAAACGGGAACACCAGGAAGCTCATCACCTTCACCATCAGGTCTTTACCAAACCAGATAACAAAAGCCATCAGCAGCAGCAGGAACAGCGCCACCACGCCGCGGTTTAGCGCAGGCAGCTGGAGCTGGTTTTCCCAGAAGGTCATGAAGGTGTTAGTAATAGTGACGCCGTAAATCCACAGCAGCGGGCAAATGGCAAAGAAGTAGAGGAACGTGATCACCACCCCACCGGTTTTACCGAAATGCTCTTCCACCGTTTCGGTGATGTTGCCGGAGACGTTGCTGCCGGACAGGCAGAGGCGCGCCAGCGCGCGGTGGCAGTAAAACGCTATAGGGAACGCGAGAACTAGCATCAGCAGGATAGGGATTAAGCCCCCAAAGCCTGCGCGAATGGGGAAGAACAGCACGCCTGCGCCAATGGCGGTACCAAACAGGCCAAGCGTCCAGGTGGTATCAGACTTACGCCAGGAGGACGTTTTTGTCTGGCCAACGATAATGCTTTCTGTGTTGCTCATAGGTCACCTTTATGCGTCAACGAAGCCGGTAATTTGGGAAACACGGGAGAGATCGATATTGCCGCCGGAAATAATGCAGACGGTTTTGCGGCCCTGAATATAGTGGTCAAGCTTGCCGCTTAATAACGCGGCACAGGCCAGCGCGCCGGCGCCTTCCGTCACCACTTTATTTCGCTGAATAAGGGCAATCATGCTGTTGCGAATATCGTCTTCGCTCACCAGCACAATGTCATCGACCAGTTCACGAACGATTTCGAAGGTTAATTTACCCGGACGAGAGACGTCGCAGCCGTCGGCTAACGTGCCGGTAACGCGATGGTTGGTTATTTCTCCTGCCTGCCAGGAGGCCGCCATTCCGTGCACGTTTTCAGACTGTACGCCGATAATATTAATGGTCGGGTTGATGGATTTAATCGCCGTTGCAATCCCGGCAATTAATCCGCCGCCGCCGATAGGGACAATGACGTTATCCACGTCGTATAAATCTTCGAGAATTTCGAGGCCGATGGTGCCCTGCCCGGCGATCACTTTGGCGTCATCGTAAGGCGGAATAAAAATGCGCCCTTCCATCTCGACGATTTCGCTCACTTTAGCGATGGTGTCGTTGAAGTTCTCACCGTGGAGCACAACTTCCGCCGAGTAGTCGCGGGTCGCGGCCACTTTAGATTTTGGTGCGCCCATCGGCATCACCACTTTACCGTCGATGCCGAGCATGGCGCAGGAGAGCGACACCCCCTGCGCGTGGTTTCCCGCAGAGCAGGCGACCACGCCTTTGCGCTTTTCAGCATCGGTCAGCGAGCTTAATTTATTAAACGCGCCGCGAATTTTGAACGAACCGGTACGCTGCATGTTCTCAAACTTAAGGAATATTTCGCCCTTACACCGTTCGCTGAGATAATTCGAGCGCGGCATACCGGTTTTATATATCTTGCCTGCCAGTCGTTTTCTGGCGTCCTGAATATCTTCAATGGTTACCGGGAGATCGTAGGTAATATGCATAATATCCTCGTTATAATAATTCATTCTTTTCAGGCAAAGTCAGGGTATCAGAGCGTTAATACGTTAAGCTCTGGGTATTTTTTAAAATTAAAACTTATTATTCATCGTCGTCTTTCGATATTCATCGACGAATATTGTTTAGCCAGCTCAACTAATACTGACGCCGATTTTTTAATCCTGTAATTTTTAGACCATACGGCGGCATAACGCGCCACGGGTAATTCGTCTTCCACGGGCAGCACAATAAATTGATCCGAACCGAATGGGGCAATCATGTCGCGGGGAATCACCGTCAGATAATCGGCATTCAGGACAAGGTTATAAATGGTGACGACGGAATCGGTCTGGACGATGTTTTCGATGCTGATGTGGTTGTCTTGCAGAGTGGTCAGAAGTTCTTTGTAGTAGCCCATATCGGTTTGCGGCATCACCCACTGCTCGTGCGTAAGCGATGCCAGTGTCGTCGGGCCGGTGCACGTTCGCGTTTTGCTGGCGACCAGCACAAACTCAGACTCAAACAGCGGTTCGACGTGCAGATCCTGAAGCAGCATTTCATCGCTCAGCGTGCCGATAGCGAAATCCAGACGACCATCGCGAATGGCCGGGAGGAAAGAGGAGAGCTGAGCTTCATACATTGAGACGCGCGCTTTCGGGAACACTTCCTTGAATTTTTTGATCATCTCAGACAGGAAGGTAAAACCAATCAGCGACGGATAGCCAAAGGAGACATCCATAACGGTGCTAAAACTGAGACTGTTGATTTCGCTCACCATGTTTTTCATTTCACGGGTGATCGACTCGGAGTACGAGAGCAGAACCTGGCCTGCAGCCGTCAGTTTTACGCCCGTATTTTTACGTACCATCACTTCCACACCGAAGTAAGATTCGATATCGCTGATGATTTTGCTGACGGCGGGTTGCGTCAGGCCCAGTTGTCTTGCAGCAGAACCTATGGAGCCACTTTTAATGACTTCCTGAAATACCACGAGGTGCTGTGTTTTCGGTAGAATAATAGTGTTCATAATATTCTGCGCTTATTTCCCTATGACGGGGTGAATTCTACTCAATAATGTTTCAGGGGGTATGTGCTGTTACTCACAATTTGCTTTGAGCAACCCTTAACTCACGCTTCAAAAACCCATTAAAAACCTTATAAATCAATGCATTGAAGGTAATTAAATACGCTACAACGCTGATATTGATCAACAAAAATAGCGCTAATAAATTTATTTTATGGCGATAACCCGGATTTATTTCACCGTTCTTAAAAAAACAATAAAGACGATATTTCAGGCAATTAAAGGCTAATAAATAACCGTCATTTGTTTGAAACATACTTCCATTTAAGCCATTTTTTACGACGTAAATTTTCAAATTTCAGGAAAAGAGTGGAATACGTCACATATTCACGGAGGAAATGTATTTGATTTCAATAAGCGCATATCAAACGAGAAAAGATTTACGAACATTAAGCTAACAATCATAACAAATTATCAATACTACAGATCGCCGGTTTTTTAGATATAAATTTTGTGATGGCGATCGTCTGCAGATTCCGAGGCGGAACCGTCGAGTGAAAAACAGTGAAATGTGCTTAATGTCGCAAATATGAGAATTGATGTCGTTTGTGTGGTGCCGGATGGCGCTGCGCTTACCCGTTCGTCGTGGTTGTCCGCCGGGGTAATTCCCGGCGACTTATCCAGCCCCTCGTCACAATGATTGCCGTATTCAACTACTATTTCCAGACACCACAACGACTCTTGTCGTTTGTACACATCAGAACTTTTTGTTCCGGAAGCGGGTATACATCATCAGATAGCGTTTCAGATTGCGTAGCGTCATCAGTTTCATCAGGGTTTGCGGGCGCATCTTTTTGTTGCGAATGTAGTATAGAGTGAAGAGCTGATATTTTTTACTCGATACGTCTAATTTGGCTTTGTGTTTCCGGTAAAAACGTAGATAACCTGAAAACTTTCGTCCTGAGCAGGTAATGCGGGCTTCGCCGTGATTGACATAAAGCACCTGTGTGATGTCATCCAGTTTGAAAGGTTCACCGAAGGTTTCTGCAAGCCGATAAAAAGCATCATAATCCTGAGCAGCAGGCAAGGCGTCGTCGAACAGGATCTGCTGCATTCTACTGGTTAAGGTCAGCATTTGGTTGCCTATAATATTCCGTTTATCAAACAGGCTTTTTTTATAAGCCGGTTTCGGATACACCTGTAATTCATCAGGATGATGATATCCGGTACCGTCACAGAGATAATCATTTGCGTACAAAAAACTGTGCAACTGAAGTTTATGTTGCCAGGTAAGAAAAGAGGACAGGCGTGTCGGCAGCCATTCATCATCATCATCCAGACCCGTAATAAGGTCACCACGGGCCATTCTTATAGCCTGATTTCGGACTGCACAAGCGCCAGAGTTAAATTCATTGCGAATATAGGTAATGCGTGGGTCATTCAGCTCGGAGATATACGTCAAGAGTTGGTCAAATGACGATGAGAAATCGTCAATGATAATGAGTTCCCAGTTCACATAGTCTTGATTCAGTACCGATTGTATGGCTCTGATCGTCAATGCCTGGCGGTTCCAGGTTGGCATATAGATGGAGATGAGTGGTCGGGATAGTGGCGTGTCACTTTCATTTTGTTCATATTCCGTCAATAACCTGACATCATGGATATCACTTCCAGTAAAATCCACGCAAGTACAATCAGCGTGACTAAAAATTGTACCTTCCGTTTTACAGTAGCTAAGATTAGCGCCTGCAAGGTTGGCACAGGAGAAATCGGCTCCTCGAAGATCACAAAACGAAATATCGCATCCCGATAAATTAATATTGCGTAAATAGAGCCCCCTGAGATCCATAAACCTCAGATCTGCACCAGCTAAACCAGGCTGATATCGGTGATTTTTAAGTATATTTTTATGATATTGGATTAGTTTTTTTAGTTTGTTTTTTCTGTCCATGCTCAACCGAATACCGATGAGAAAATTAGGCATTGAGTTAAGCGTTCTTATCATTCTATAGCAATAGCCCCCCTTCATTTTCAGAAATTAATTAGGGACAAACTGTATTTATTAACGTTTTATTTATTTTTCTCATACATTGTAGTGAGCCAGGGGGGTCTGTAGAGACTATATTGTCAGTAAATAAATATGAATCGCAATCCAGAGACATACATATAAACTGAAGGCAGACGGAAATGAAGGCTGTCGCGGTTGCAAGGTTTCAGGATAGTCGGGATGGAACAGCCGTTGGTGTGCCTCGTTTGTATCACAGTCTGTGTCACATTTTCACCAGGGAAAGCCTGAGACACACCAACGTATTGTTTTAGAAGAAGTTGAAGCTGACCGATAAGCCGGGTTCTGTCGTGGACAGTCATTCATCTAGGCCAGCAATCGCTCACTGGCTCAAGCAGCCTACCCGGGTTCAGTACGGGCCGTACCATGTGAACCCCTATTTGGCCTTGCTCCGGGTGGAGTTTACCGTGCCACGGACTGTTACCAGCCGCGCGGTGCGCTCTTACCGCACCCTTTCACCCTTACCTGATCCCGCTTGCGCGGGCCATCGGCGGTTTGCTCTCTGTTGCACTGGTCGTGGGTTTCCCCCCCAGGCGTTACCTGGCACCCTGCCCTATGGAGCCCGGACTTTCCTCCCCTCCGCCCGTCTCCCCGAAAGGGACGACGACGAAGCGGCGACTGTCTGGTCAGCTTCGGCGCGCAGTATAGAGGGTTTGCGCGCCGCTGTCACCCTCGGCTGTGGGTAAGCCGTGATTAACGCGCCACTTCCACCTTCGCCAGTTTTTCGTAGTAGCATGCAATTGCGCTGTGATCGGCCGTGCCCAGGCCATCGGCACGCAATGCCTGCATCATCTCCATGACCGCTGCGGTCAGCGGCAGCTGTGCGCCCACGCCGTGGGAAGTGTCCAGCGCGTTCGCCAGATCTTTGATATGCAGGTCGATGCGGAAACCGGGTTTGAAATTGCGATCCATGACCATGGGCGCTTTGGCGTCCAGCACCGTACTGCCTGCCAGACCACCGCGAATAGCCTGGTAGACCAGGTCCGGATTGACGTCCGCTTTGGTTGCCAGCGTCAGCGCTTCAGACATGGCGGCAATGTTGAGTGCCACGATCACCTGGTTTGCCAGCTTGGTCACGTTACCCGCCCCAATCTCCCCGGTGTGTACCACGGAGCCCGCCATGGCTTTCATCAGGTCGTAAAATTTATCGAAAATAGCTTTATCGCCGCCGACCATGACCGACAGCGTGCCGTCGATGGCTTTCGGCTCGCCGCCGCTGACCGGTGCATCCAGCATATCGACGCCCTTCGCCTTCAACGCCTCGCTGATTTCACGGCTCGCGAGCGGTGCGATAGAGCTCATATCGATCAGCACCAGGCCCGGTTTCGCGCCGTCGATAATGCCGTTTTCACCCAGCGCGACTTCTTTGACGTGCGGGGAGTTTGGCAGCATGGTGATGATGACATCGCACTGTTCGGCAATGGCTTTCGCGGTGGTGGCTGCTTCTGCGCCAGCCGCTATCACCTCAGCCACGGCCTGTGGATTATGATCGGAGACCACCAGCGAGTAACCTGCTTTGATGAGGTTCTTACTCATTGGTTTACCCATGATCCCCAGGCCAATAAAACCCACTTTCAGCGTCATAATCTGTTTCCTCAATGATGGTTATTTTTTAAAAGCGTCCGCTAATTTCTGCGTAGCCGAGCGGAAAACGCCGAGGTCGCTGCCGACGGCAACAAACGTGGCTCCCCACTCCAGGTAGCGGCGGGCGTCAGCCTCAACCGGCGCCAGAATGCCGCACGGCTTGCCGTGTGCTTTGGCGCGGGCAAAGATGTGCTGGATCGCGCGCTGCACGTCAGGGTGGCTGGCGTTACCCAGATGGCCTAAGGCGGCAGCCAGATCGCTTGGGCCGACGAAGATCCCGTCCACGCCGGTTGTGGCGGCAATCGCGTCGACGTTATCGACGCCCTGCTGGCTCTCGATCTGAACCAGAATGGTGATGTTGCTGTTGGACTGCGCGAAATAGTCCGGGACGGTGCCAAACATATTGGCGCGGTGCGAAACGGAAACGCCGCGGATCCCTTCGGGAGGATAGCGCGTTGACGCCACGGCCAGCGCCGCTTGCTCTTCCGTCTCCACAAACGGGATCAGGAAGTTGTAGAAGCCGATATCCAGCAGACGCTTAATAATCACCGGTTCGTTGGTGGGGACACGCACCACCGGGGCACTGTTGCTGCCTTTCAGCGCCATCAGCTGCGGAATAAACGTGCTGATATCGTTTGGCGCATGTTCGCCGTCCAGCACCAGCCAGTCGAAACCGGCCAGGCCCAGCACTTCGGTGCTGATAGGGTTTGCCAGCGCGGACCAGCAGCCAATCTGAATCTGGTGCGCCGCGAGAGCCGCTTTAAATTTATTCGGGAAGATAGCGTTATTCATCGTATTTACCTTTTTAATTCCGCAGCCTTTTTCAGTATCGTTTTATTTATTCATACACCGCGCCATCATGATATTTATTATTCGGACATATTCTGGCGTAATAAAATCGTCATTCAGTATAAGATGCAATCCACGGCCGCACATTGTTTTAATGCTCAGGTATTACGCTATTTTTTGATAAAAATTTTTGCATATGCACAAAGCACTGGGCGCTAATGCACAGAATCAAGGATTACGGGCTCGCGAGCGATCGGGATCACATTTTGATATTGAATCTGCTGACATGCTTTATTTCTGAAAGCCGCGTATTTATTTCTACCATCAGAAAAATGGCTGAACCTATTATCAGAATTTTGCTGGAGAATACTGACCAATGGCCGACATTGAAATTCGACAGGCACCGCCGACGGCGTTTTATATAAAAGTGCACGACGCCGATAACGTGGCGATTATCGTCAACGACAATGGCTTAAAAGCAGGAACCTGCTTCCCGGACGGGCTGGAACTGACTGAGCATGTTCCGCAGGGACATAAAGTCGCCCTGGTGGATATCCCTGCTGAAAGCGAAATTGTGCGTTACGGTGAAGTCATCGGCTATGCCGTTCGTTCGATACCGCAGGGAAGCTGGGTGGAGGAGTCGCTGGTGGCGCTGCCAGAAGCGCCGCCGCTGAACACGCTTCCGCTGGCAACCCGCGTGCCGGAACCGCTTCCCCCGCTGGAAGGCTATACCTTTGAAGGGTATCGCAATGCGGACGGCAGCGTCGGCACTAAAAATCTGCTCGGCATTACCACCAGCGTGCACTGCGTGGCGGGCGTCGTGGATTACGTGGTGAAAATCATCGAACGCGATCTGCTGCCAAAATACCCGAACGTCGACGGCGTGGTGGGACTGAACCACCTCTACGGCTGCGGCGTGGCGATTAACGCGCCCGCTGCGGTGGTGCCTATCCGGACCATCCACAATATCGCCCTGAACCCCAACTTTGGCGGCGAGGTGATGATCATTGGCCTCGGCTGTGAAAAATTGCAGCCAGAACGCCTGCTGCAGGGTACCGAGGATGTCAAAGCCATCCCGGCAGACGAGGCCAGTATCGTGCGCCTGCAGGACGAACGCCACGTCGGTTTCCGCTCAATGGTCGACGATATTTTGCAGGTGGCAGAACGCCATCTGGACAAGCTCAACCGCCGCCAGCGCGAAACGTGCCCGGCGTCGGAGCTGGTGGTCGGAACCCAGTGCGGCGGCAGCGATGCCTTCTCCGGCGTGACGGCCAACCCGGCGGTGGGCTATGCGTCCGATCTGCTTGTTCGCTGCGGCGCCACGGTGATGTTCTCCGAGGTGACTGAAGTGCGTGACGCCATCCATCTGCTGACGCCGCGCGCCGTTAATAAAGAGGTCGGCAAGCGACTGCTGGAGGAGATGGCCTGGTACGATAACTATCTCGATATGGGCAAAACCGACCGCAGCGCCAACCCGTCTCCGGGCAACAAGAAAGGCGGCCTGGCAAACGTGGTGGAAAAAGCCCTCGGCTCTATTGCCAAATCCGGGCAGAGCGCCATTGCAGAAGTGCTCTCTCCGGGCCAGCGCCCGACGAAACGCGGCCTTATCTACGCGGCAACGCCGGCCAGCGATTTTGTGTGCGGCACGCAGCAGGTGGCATCCGGCATTACGGTACAGGTCTTTACCACCGGGCGCGGCACGCCGTACGGCCTGATGGCGGTGCCGGTGATCAAGATGGCGACCCGCACCGAGCTGGCAAACCGCTGGTATGACTTAATGGATATTAACGCGGGCACCATCGCCACCGGAGAAGAGAGCATTGAGGACGTGGGCTGGAAGCTGTTCCACTTCATTCTGGATGTCGCCAGCGGGCGAAAGAAAACCTTCTCGGACCAATGGGGATTACATAATCAGCTGGCGGTGTTTAACCCGGCACCGGTGACGTGATTTTCCGTCCCACATTTATCCCGCATTTAGGTAACCCGTCGGACACGCCGCAAACCTTCCAGGTTGAGGCGATACCTGCTAGCTAAAAGACACATAACGATCCGTGGGCCGGATAAGGCGTAGCCGCCACCCGGCAAAAACCGGCAGGGGATGCCTTACTCCCCCTGCTGCTCCAGCGCATACTTATACAACGCATTTTTCTTCACGCCGTGGATCTCCGCCGCCAGTGCCGCCGCTTTCTTCAGCGGCAGTTCCGACTGCAGCAGCGCCAGCGTGCGCAGCGCGTCGGCAGGAAGGGCGTCTTCTTCCGCCTTGTGCCCTTCGACAATCAGCACCATTTCACCTTTGCGGCGGTTTTCGTCTTCCTTCACCCACGCCAGCAGCTCGCCCACCGGTGCGCCGTGGATGGTTTCCCAGGTTTTGGTCAGCTCGCGCGCCAGCACCACGTAGCGGCCTTCCCCCCAGACGGTCACCATATCTTCCAGGCTCTCCAGCAGGCGGTGCGTGGATTCGTAGAAAATTAGGGTGCGCGGTTCCGCTTCCAGCTCTTTTAAGACGTCGCGGCGGCCTTTTGATTTAGCAGGCAGAAAGCCTTCATAGCAGAAACGGTCAGACGGCAGACCTGCGGCGCTTAACGCCGCAATCGCGGCGCACGGTCCCGGCAGGGGCACAACGCGAATACCGGCTTCGCGACAGGTACGCACCAGGTGATAGCCCGGATCGTTGATCAGCGGCGTACCGGCATCGGAGACCAGGGCAATGTTTTGCCCCTCTTTCAGCTTCGCCACCAGCGTTTCGGCTTTTTGTTGCTCATTGTGATCGTGCAGCGCAAACAAACGGGCGTTAATCGCGAAATGTTGCAGCAGTAAGCCGGTATGACGGGTGTCTTCAGCAGCAATTAAATCAACAGCTTGCAGTACGGTCAGCGCACGTTGGGTAATATCAGACAAATTCCCGATAGGAGTAGGTACAATATAAAGCTGGCCTTGAGAATTATCTGCCGTTTCGTGTTGTTTCATTGTTTCGTCCGTATTGCCGATTTAATATTGAGCATTGCGTAAAAAAAATCACTGGATACAGTATGGTACCGTTAACGTTTCTTCGAAAAAAAGCCACGCGCAGCGTGCCGCTTCTGCTGGCAGCCCTGATCTTTGCAGGCTGTGGCACCCAGGCACCTGACCAGAGCACCGCCCATCTCCAGGGTTCTGCTCAGGCTGATTCTGGCTTTTATCTGCAACAAATGTCGCAGAGTTCAAATGATACCAAGACCAACTGGCAATTACTCGCCATTCGTGCACTGCTGAAAGAGGGTAAAACCCAGCGGGCAGCCGAACTGTTTAACCAGCTGCCAAAAGATCTTAACGACGCGCAGCGTCGCGAGCAGAGCCTGCTCTCTGCCGAGCTGAAAGTCGCGCTGAAAGATTACGCCGCGGCGAAGAAGATCCTCGGTGATATCGACGTAAGCGCGCTGGATAAAAACCAGCAGGCGCGCTTCTGGCAGGCGGGTATTACCGCTGAGCAGGGACGCCCTTCCCTGACGCTGCTCCGCGCGCTCGTCGCGCAAGAGCCGCTGCTTGGCGGTGCTGATAAGCAGAAAAATATTGATGCCACCTGGCAAGCGCTGGCGTCGATGACGCAGGAACAGGCGCAGGCGCTGGTCATCAACGCCGATGAAAACGTCCTGCAGGGCTGGCTGGATCTGCAGCAGATGTGGTTTAACAACCGCAGCGATCCAAAAATGTTGAAAGCCGGCATTACGGACTGGCAGACGCGCTACCCGCAAAACCCGGGCGCGAAAATGCTGCCAACCCAGCTGGTGAACGTGCAGAACTTTAAGCCAGCTTCCACCAGCAAAATCGCCCTGCTTCTGCCGCTCAACGGCCAGGCGGCGGTGTTTGGACGTACCATTCAGCAGGGTTTTGAAGCGGCGAAAAACGGCACGACGTCGGTAGCCGGCAGCGCCGTTCCCGCACAGGCAGCCCAGGCGGCTAATGTGAATAATGATGTTGTCAGCCCATCCGCCGCAGAGACCAGCGACCTGACCACGGCGCAAACGCCAGCGCAGGGCACGATGCAAAACCCTGTGACGGCCCCGACGACGCCTCCAGCTGAAGCTGCACCGGCTACAGCAGCACCTGCAGCCCAGGCTCCGGCCGAGACGCAAACGGCGCCAGCTCCTGCCACAACAGCAGAACAGCCTCAACAGCAGCCTGCACAACCCGCGGCTCAACCTGCCACGCAGCCGCAGGCCGTGGCAACCACCAGCGCCAACCCGGGCGCTGAATTGAAAATCTACGACACCAGCTCGCAGCCGCTTGACCAGGTGCTGGCGCAGGTACAGCAGGACGGGGCGAGCATCGTTGTCGGTCCGCTGCTGAAGAACAACGTGGAAGAGCTGATGAAGAGCAATACCACGCTGAACGTGCTGGCGCTCAACCAGCCAGAGCAGGTTCAGAACCGGGCGAATATCTGCTACTTCGCGCTCTCTCCAGAAGATGAAGCCCGCGATGCGGCGCGTCATATTCATGAGCAGGGTAAGCAGGCTCCGCTGCTGCTCATCCCACGCAGCACGCTGGGCGATCGCGTGGCCAATGCCTTTGCCGATGAGTGGCAGAAGCTGGGCGGCGGCGTGGTGCTGCAGCAGAAATTCGGTTCCGTCTCTGAACTGCGCGCAGGCGTAAACGGCGGGGCGGGTATCGCACTTAACGGTAGCCCGGTCACCGCGAGCCTGCCACAGCAGCAGGGCGTGACGATTGGCGGCCTGACGATCCCTGCGCCGCCTACCGACGCGCAGATTAGCGGTGGCGGTAAAGTGGATGCGGCCTATATCGTTGCCACGCCGCAGGAGATCGCCTTTATCAAACCGATGATTGCGATGCGTAACGGCAGCCAGAGCGGCGCAACGCTCTACGCCAGCTCCCGCAGCGCACAGGGCACCGCAGGCCCGGATTTCCGTCTGGAAATGGACGGTCTGCAGTACAGCGAAATCCCGATGCTGGCCGGCAGCAATCCATCCCTGATGCAGCAGGCGCTGAGCGCGGTGCGTAACGATTACTCTCTGGCGCGTCTGTATGCGATGGGGGTTGATGCGTGGGCGCTGGCGAACCACTTTACCCAGATGCGTCAGGTGCCGGGCTTCGAGCTTAACGGCAACACCGGCGATCTGACCGCGACCCAGGATTGTGTGATTAACAGGAAGTTATCATGGCTCAAATACCAGCAGGGGCAGATCGTCCCGGCCAGTTAAGCCGCAAACAAACCGGCGATGCGTGGGAGTTAAAGGCGCGTCGCTGGCTTGAAGGCAAAGGACTGCGTTTTATCGCCGCCAACGTCCGTGGACGTGGTGGCGAAATCGACCTGATCATGAAAGATGGTCAGGTCACCGTGTTTGTAGAAGTGCGCTTTCGACAGTCCTCCCGTTTTGGCGGTGCTGCCGCCAGCGTGACGCTCGCCAAACAACATAAATTATTACAGACTGCCCACTTGTGGCTTGCCCGCCATAATGGGAGTTTTGATACTGTGGATTGCCGGTTCGATGTGATAGCCTTCACCGGAAATGAGATCGAATGGCTTAAAAACGCTTTTGGCGAAGACGCATAATTAAGATTTAAAAGGGATAACGTGCTCGAAAGAATTAAAGTGTGCTTCACAGAAAGCATCCAGACTCAGATTGCCGCGGCGGAAGCCCTTCCGGATGCTATCTCGCGTGCCGCAATGACGCTGGTGCAATCCCTGCTAAACGGCAACAAAATCCTCTGTTGTGGCAACGGCACGTCAGCCGCCAACGCACAGCATTTTGCTGCCAGCATGATCAATCGTTTTGAAACAGAACGTCCCAGTTTACCTGCCATTGCACTTAATACCGATAATGTGGTCTTAACGGCGATTGCTAACGATCGTCTGCATGACGAAATTTACGCAAAGCAGGTGCGAGCCCTGGGTCATGCCGGAGATGTGCTGCTGGCCATCTCCACGCGCGGCAATAGCCGGGATATTGTCAAAGCTGTTGAAGCCGCCGTCACCCGCGACATGACCATCGTGGCCTTAACCGGCTATGACGGGGGTGAACTGGCGGGTCTGCTTGGGCCGCAGGATGTGGAAATCCGCATTCCCTCTCACCGGAGCGCACGCATACAGGAGATGCATATGCTCACGGTGAACTGCTTATGTGACTTGATCGATAACACGCTTTTCCCTCACCAGGATGATTAAGGAGTTCTTATGAAGGCTTTATCGACCCTCGCAGTCCTTATGTCTGCATTACTGCTTCAGGGATGTATCGCTGCGGCCGTTGTGGGTACCGCCGCAGTAGGCACCAAAGCGGCAACCGATCCGCGCACTGTGGGAACACAGGTGGATGACGGTACGCTGGAGCTGCGCGTCAACAGTGCGCTGTCGAAAGACGAACAGATCAAGAAAGAGGCGCGTATCAACGTGACGGCTTATCAGGGCAAAGTGCTGCTGGCAGGCCAGGCGCCGAATATGGAGCTCGCCTCGCGAGCGAAACAGATTGCGATGGGCGTTGAAGGGACCACAGAGGTGTTTAACGAAGTGCGTCAGGGCAAGCCAATTGGTTTGGGTGATGCCTCTTCCGATACCTGGATCACCACCAAAGTACGTTCCCAGCTGCTGGGCTCGGACCAGGTGAAATCTTCTAACGTGAAGGTGACAACGGAAAACGGTGAAGTGTTCCTGCTGGGTCTGGTGACCGAACGTGAAGGGAAAGCGGCGGCCGATATCGCCAGCCGGGTGAGCGGCGTGAAGCACGTCACCACCGCGTTTACTTACATTAAATAAAAAAATCCCCTCAAGTGAGGGGATTTTTTTGTAGGCCCGGTAAGCGTAGCGCCACCGGGCGTTTTTCACAGAAGCGCAATACTTCCCACCATCACCCCGCTCAACGCCACCAGCCCCGCGGTGAGCCATAGCGCTTTCGCCGGGAATGACTTACGCAGCATAATCAGCGACGGCAGGCTGATGGCCGGTAACGTGATGAGCAATGCCAGTGCCGGTGCGGTGCCCATGCCGGCCAGCATCATGGTCTGAACAATAGGAATTTCTGCGGCGGTAGGGATCACAAACAGGCAGCCTGCAACGGCCATTGCAATGACCCACAACAGCGTGTTGTCGATAGCGCCATCCGCATGCGGGAAGAGCCAGACGCGCGCCGCCCCGAGAACCAGCACCGCCAGGATATAGACCGGGATGGTGCTCCAGAAAAGCTGCCATAGCGCCCTGCCCCAGCGCGCAAAGAACCCGCCCTGCGGCTCGCTGACGTCCAGCTCAACAGACGCGGACTCTGGCGCCTTATCCTTCACCAGATTCTGCACCAGCGTCGCCACCACCAGCACGGTCAGCAGTCCGGCCACCAGACGAATGAACGCGAAATGCCAGCCCAGGACAAAGCCCATAAACACCAGCGTCGCCGGATTGAGCAGCGGGTTGCCCATCCAGAACGCCAGCGCGCCGCCCATCGACACGCGCTGGCGGCGCATCCCTGCCGCCACGGGCGCAGCGCAGCAGGAGCACATCATGCCCGGCAGGGAGAAGATCGTTCCCAGCAGCGTCCCCTGAAAGCGCGGCTGACCGAGGGTTTTCATCAGCCAGTTGCGCGGGATCAGCACCTGAATCAGTGAGCCCAGGATCACGCCTAAGACGGCGGCCTTCCAGACGGCAAGGAAGTAGACCATGGCGTAGTCCCACGCCGCCTGAAGCGGGCTGGCATCCGCCTGAGCGAGAATAGATTTACCGATGCTGTGCGTTTCGGCGGCGGTGAAGGCTTTGCCGTAGTACGGCTGCCATTTCACGTACCAAAGGCCAACAATGACCACGAGAAAGAAGAGTGCGGGCTTCCACCATTGAACAGGTGTTGCCGCCTGAGATGAAGACTGACCAGTCATAGCATTCCCCGGAGAGTATGAGTAATTAGCCGGGGGAGTTTACGCCTCGCCCTGCGCGATTTCACGCAGTTTTGCCGAAGGGATAATGTTTACGCCCGCTTTCGACGGAGCCAGTCCCTCTTTTAACATCGCACGCGCAACGTCCCGCGCCTCGATAGATTTCCAGTTGCCGGGCAGGATCCGAAACAGCGGGGCAAATATCGACTCGTTAAAGCGGCGCTCGTCCCGGTGGCCGATCAGCATTGAGGGGCGCACAATCGTCAGCTGCTCCCATTTCTGCGCAATCAGCGCATCCTCCATCTTGCCCTTCACCTTGTTGTAGAAGAAAGGCGATCCGGCACTGGCGCCCAGCGCGCTGACCACCAGAAAATGTCTGGCTCCCAGCTTTTTCGCCGTAAGCGCGGTGTCCACCACCAGCGTATAGTCGGCGTGGATAAATGCCTCTTTGCTCCCCGCCTCCCGCCGCGTGGTGCCCAGACAGCAAAAGGCGATATCAATCGGGTCCTGGACCTGCGCCAGCGCATCCGTCAGTTGGGGATCGTGCGGATTAAAGACCCCGGAGATGTCCACCAGCGGTCGACGCGTCGGGGCGGCGATGTAGTTCACGCGGCGATCCTGAATCAGCAGCCGCAGCAGATGATCGCCCACTAATCCGGTAGCACCGGTAATCAATACCTGACTCATCGTATCCCCTTTACAGAATTGTCCGTTTGCGAACTCGGCGTCGTCGACCACACTTAGAAGTCTGTTACAGGTAAGTATTTACCACAAGCGGAGAAAAATCAGTCTGAAGCCAAAACAACGGAGGAAGCATGGGCAAGAAAATCGCAGTCTTGATTACCGACGAGTTTGAAGATTCAGAATTCACCTCTCCTGCAGAGGCGTTCCGCAAGGCGGGACATGAGGTCATCACCATCGAGAAAGAGGCGGGCAAAACGGTGAAAGGTCATAAGGGCGAGGCCAGCGTGACCATCGACGAGACTATCGATAACGTGAGCCCCTCAGATTTTGACGCCCTGCTTTTACCCGGCGGCCATTCACCGGATTCCCTGCGCGGAGACGAGCGCTTCGTGACCTTCACCCGGGACTTTGTCTCTACCGGCAAACCGGTCTTTGCCATCTGTCACGGGCCGCAGCTGCTCATCAGCGCGGAGGTTGTACGCGGGCGTAAGCTCACGGCGGTGAAACCGATCGTTATCGATCTGAAAAATGCGGGGGCCGAGTTTTACGATCAGGAGGTGGTCAACGACAAAGACCAGTTGATCACCAGCCGGACCCCGGACGATCTCCCGGCGTTTAACCGCGAAGCGCTACGCCTGCTCGGCGCGTAACCAGTGCAGCTTCTTGCCAAAGCCCAGGGTGTTGTCGGTAAATTTCAGCTCATCGAGGCGGATTTCCCACACCGGGGCTTTTAGCGCAGCGGCGACCGGAAAGCGGCGCGTGTAGTGCTTGCGACGCGCGTCGCTCTCTTCTCCGTCCAGGCGACGGATTTCCCCCTTAAACTGTACCCCACGGATCAGCGCGACTGTCTTCGGCTGGCCATTTACCGTGCCCGCGACTTTTGCCTGCTGACCAGCCATCTGCGCATGACGCGTTTTGTCTTCGCTCAT
Organism: Enterobacter roggenkampii; assembly: GCF_001729805.1. Taxonomy (NCBI): domain Bacteria; kingdom Pseudomonadati; phylum Pseudomonadota; class Gammaproteobacteria; order Enterobacterales; family Enterobacteriaceae; genus Enterobacter; species Enterobacter roggenkampii. The sequence continues at coordinate 4,136,020 of NZ_CP017184.1, forward strand.
GACGTAAAATGCGACGCGCTCCGGATCGTAGTAGTAAAACGCGTTTGCGCACCACATCTCACCCTCGCTGTAGACGCACCAGGTGACGACGTGCTGCTTCGCCAGCCAGCGGTTAATGGCGGCCAGTGTTTCCATTTTCGTTCTCTCTCATGCTATGGTGCGTCCACCTTAACATACTGAATCTGTTTACCGTGTGCTGGTTTCTCTATCTTGTCCGAACCGCTGATAACGCACTCTACACCGGGATCACCACCGATGTGGCGCGGCGTTTTTTACAACATCAAACGGGGAAAGGGGCAAAAGCGCTGCGGGGGAAAGGAGAATTACAGCTCGCCTTTTCGGCGCCCGTCGGTGACCGATCGCTGGCGCTCAGGCTGGAATACCGCATCAAACAGCTGACGAAGCGCCAGAAAGAGCGCCTCGTGACCGGAGACGGCTCCTTTGAGGCGCTACGCGAGAGCCTGATTAAAAGCGATTGAAATGGTCGTGGTATTCAACCAGACCATTGACGCCGTTGAGCGCGTCGTCCGCCAGACGGTGCACCTGGAAAGCGGATTCCGTACCCGGCCAGCGGCAGCGCAGATCGTAATGCGCGGCCTGCTCGAAGCCCAAACGGCCATAGAATGCCGGATCGCCCAGCGTTACAACGGCCGCATAACCGAACTCATTGAGCGAATCCAGCCCTTCATAGACCAGCTGGCGCGCCAGCCCCTGCCCGCGATAGTTTTCATCCACCGCCAGCGGTGCCATACCGACCCACTGCAGCTCTTCGCCCTGAACGATGACCGGACTGAAAGCAACATAGCCCACCACCTGACCTTCATCATCGGTGGCAACCAGCCCCAGCGTGATCAGGCCGTCTTCACGGAGATCGTGGACCAGTTGGGCTTCCGCATCACTCTCAAAAGAGCGGCGTAATAACGCATCGATACCCGGTGCATCAATCCCAATTTCGACTCGAATCAGCATGGCTCACCTACTGAAGTGTGTTTACTGTCCGGCGGGGTTTTCAGCCCGGCCTCAACGAAATCTGCCATTTGCATTAACATCACGCGCAGCGCTTTCGGCATCTGCTCCAGCTCAATGGCATCCATTAAATTCTTAACGTACAGGCCCAGCTCCGTGTCGCCTTCAATCACCAGACGGCGCTGGAAGAAGAGCGTATCCGGATCCTGCTTGCGCGCGGCGATCATCAGCAGATCGCTGGCGTTGGCGCTAAAGCTCACGTCCGCCTCGGCGGTTTCGCGGACGATCAGCTGGTCATTCTCAACGGAGGTAAACCAGCGCAGCCCGATGTCACGTACCTCAATGCTCAACCAGCGGCCTTCCAGGAATTCCAGCTCGCCATCCTGCAGCGCCTGGCGGAACTGCCAGCTCAGGACCTGCTCCAGCACCTGACGTTTAAGCGCGAACGGCGCCAGTTTTACCGGCATGCTCAGCATTGATGGGCCAAATTGTACGAGACGTGAACGCAGTTTATCCAGCACGAGCTTTACTCCCTGATATCTATAGTCCTGCTATTTTGCCATATCCGACGCATAACATAGCGGCGTAAATCAACAAACCGTCGTCCGGACAACCTCATTATTGGTGCCATCAATACGCCATTAGCTGCCTTAAATCAAAAATTGTCGCGTATGGGTTAATTAAAATCCCAGCTCGTTAACATTTTTGCGATCGACAACATCAGGATAAATTATGGAGCTGCTCTGCCCTGCCGGAAACCTTCCGGCGCTTAAGGCGGCCATCGAAAATGGGGCCGATGCGGTCTATATCGGGCTGAAAGATGACACCAATGCCCGCCATTTTGCTGGCCTCAACTTTACGGAGAAAAAGCTTCAGGAAGCCGTTAACTTCGTTCACCAGCACCGCCGCAAGCTGCATATCGCCATCAATACCTTTGCTCATCCTGACGGCTACGCCCGCTGGCAGCGCGCGGTGGATATGGCGGCACAGCTGGGTGCCGATGCGCTGATTCTGGCCGACCTCGCCATGCTTGAGTATGCGGCAGAACGCTATCCCCATATTGAGCGCCACGTCTCTGTTCAGGCATCTGCCACCAACGAAGAGGCCGTGCGTTTTTATCACCGAAACTTTGACGTGGCCCGCGTGGTGCTGCCGCGCGTACTCTCTATTCATCAGGTTAAGCAACTCGCACGCGTCACGCCAGTGCCGCTGGAAGTTTTTGCCTTTGGTAGCCTGTGCATTATGGCCGAAGGCCGTTGCTATCTTTCCTCGTATTTAACCGGCGAGTCGCCAAATACCGTCGGGGCCTGCTCCCCTGCCCGCTTTGTCCGCTGGCAGCAAACGCCGCAGGGGCTGGAATCACGCCTGAACGAAGTGCTGATTGACCGCTATCAGGACGGTGAAAACGCCGGTTATCCCACCCTGTGTAAAGGCCGCTATCTGGTGGACGGCGAGCGTTACCACGCGCTGGAAGAGCCCACCAGCCTTAACACGCTGGAGCTGCTGCCGGAACTGCTGGCGGCCAATATCGCCTCGGTGAAAATTGAAGGTCGCCAGCGCAGCCCGGCGTACGTGAGCCAGGTGGCGAAAGTGTGGCGTCAGGCTATCGACCGCTGCATGGCGGACCCGCAGAACTACGCGCCGCAGCAGGCCTGGATGGAAACGCTCGGATCGATGTCCGAAGGCACGCAAACCACGCTGGGCGCGTATCACCGTAAATGGCAGTGAGAAAATCATGAAATATTCATTAGGGCCGGTGCTTTACTACTGGCCAAAAGAGACGCTGGAAGATTTTTACCAACAGGCCGCCACCAGCAGCGCCGATGTGATTTACCTCGGCGAAGCGGTGTGCAGCAAACGTCGGGCGACGAAAGTGGGCGACTGGCTGGAGATGGCAAAAAGCCTGGCGGGAAGCGGCAAACAGGTGGTGCTTTCCACGCTCGCGCTGGTGCAGGCCTCTTCTGAACTGGGCGAGCTGAAACGCTACGTTGAGAACGGCGAATTCCTGCTGGAAGCGAGCGATCTCGGCGTGGTGAACATGTGTGCCGAGCGCAAGCTGCCGTTTGTCGCGGGTCATGCCCTGAACTGCTACAACGCGGTGACCCTGCGCCTGCTGCTCAAACAGGGGATGACGCGCTGGTGCATGCCGGTGGAACTCTCCCGCGACTGGCTGGCAAACCTGCTCACGCAGTGTGAAGAGCTGGGCATTCGCAACAAGTTTGAAGTGGAGGTGCTGAGCTACGGGCATCTGCCGCTGGCCTATTCCGCCCGCTGCTTTACCGCACGCTCGGAAGACCGTCCGAAAGACGAGTGCGAAACCTGCTGTATTAAGTATCCGAACGGGCGCAGCATGCTGTCCCAGGAGAATCAGCAGGTGTTTGTTCTCAACGGTATTCAGACCATGAGCGGCTATGTCTATAACCTCGGCAACGAGCTGGCGTCGATGGACGGGCTGGTCGATATGGTGCGCCTGTCGCCGCTGGATACCGGCGTGTTCGCGATGCTGGACGCCTTCCGCGCTAACGAAAACGGCGCTGCTCCGCTGCCGCTGACGGCAAACAGCGACTGTAACGGCTACTGGAAGCGTCTGGCCGGGCTGGAACTGCAGGCCTAAAAAAGGCTCACTTTGTTAACAACGGTTATCATTTTTTAATGCAGTATTAAAGATTCACCGTCGACAAAGTGAGCTGTTATGACTGACAAAACCCTTCCGTTTTCGGTGCTGGATCTGGCGCCGATCCCACAAGACTCCTCGGCAAGAGAAGCCTTTTCGCACTCTCTGGATCTGGCTCAGCTGGCCGAAAAGCGTGGCTATCACCGCTACTGGCTGGCCGAACACCACAACATGGTGGGCATTGCCAGCGCCGCCACCTCGGTACTGATTGGTTATCTGGCGGCAAACACCACCACGCTGCACCTGGGCTCCGGCGGCGTGATGCTGCCGAACCACGCCCCGCTGGTGATCGCCGAGCAGTTCGGCACGCTGAATACCCTCTATCCGGGCCGTATTGATTTAGGGATTGGCCGTGCGCCGGGTAGCGATCAGCCGACCATGCGCGCCCTGCGCCGCCATATGAGCGGCGATATCGACAACTTCCCGCGCGACGTGGCCGAACTGGTGGACTGGTTCGACGCGCGTGACCCGAACCCGCACGTGCGCCCGGTACCGGGTTACGGCGAGAAGATCCCGGTATGGCTGTTGGGCTCAAGCCTCTACAGCGCGCAGCTTGCCGCCCAGCTGGGGCTGCCGTTTGCGTTTGCCTCGCATTTCGCACCGGATATGCTGCATCAGGCGCTGCATCTTTACCGCACGCACTTCAAACCGTCCGAGCGTCTGGAGAAACCGTACGCGATGGTCTGTATCAACATTATTGCCGCCGACAGCAATCGCGACGCGGAATTCCTGTTCACCTCCATGCAGCAGGCGTTTGTGAAGCTGCGTCGCGGTGAGACGGGCCAGCTTCCGCCGCCGGTGGAGAATATGCATCAGCTGTGGTCAGCTTCAGAGCAGTATGGCGTTCAGCAGGCGCTGAGCATGTCGCTGGTAGGCGATAAAGCGAAAGTGCGTCACGGGCTGGAGGCGGTGCTGCGCGAAACGCAGGCGGATGAAATTATGGTTAACGGTCAGATTTTCGATCACCAGGCACGTTTGCATTCGTTTGATTTGGCCATGCAGGTGAAAGAGGAGATATTGGGGTAGTTTTTTGCCGGATGGCGGCTTCGCCTTATCCGGCCTACGCCATCCCTGTAGGCCCGGTAAGCGTAGTGTATGACCGGATACATAGGTGACAGATCAGACCGGGAACATAGGTAACACTTTTAGTCTATCCGCACCACACTCTGGGTTTTTCGGTCGTAGTACGCAAGCGTTATTCCGTTGAAGATGATGGCCTCCAGGCCATCATCCTGTTCTTCCAGCATGATGTACTCATCAGTCAGCGCTTCACTCAGGAACACCGTCCCCTTTTTCCCCATATAGAGTGTCCCCCTCGATTTCACCCTGTAGACCGTTCCTCCTGACGGATAGGCATAGTCAGGAACACGGCCATCCCACTGTCGCTTCGAGGGGTGCCACACCGTTCCGGGCGTTGCACCCGCCAGGGCTTCATGCGGTCTTTCGTAGTTAAATTCTTCCCGGTAGTCACTGAACCACCGCTGTTGTTCTTCCATCGTCATGAAGGTGTTCCCCTGCGCCAGCGCACTTTTCAGGGAACGGTGCATGCGTTCGTGCCGCCCGTTCTCTTCGGGATGGCCCCGCCGGATACGCTCCGGTCTGACGCCCAGCTTTATCAGCCAGACGGCAAGGCGACTTAACCCGGCGATACCCGTCCCTGCGAAGGGCTGACCATTATCGGTTCTCAGAACGTCCGGCAGACCGTACTCCAGGAACGCCTCCGTCAGACAGTGCCTGACGAAGGGCTCGCTCTCACGGTCCGTTCCACGGCAGCTCAGCAGATACCGGCTGTGGTTGTCGGTCAGGGTGAAGGGATGACAGTACTCTCTGCTCAGCAGCCTGAACTTGCCTTTAAAATCAGCGCTCCAGACCTGATTGTTTTCACTGATGCTGGTCAGAGGCCGGCGATTCCCCGGCGTTCTGCGCTTTCTCTTTCTGTCAGGTACCAGGCCTTCACGCTTGAGGATATCGCCGACAGTGCTGGCAGCAGGAACGGTAAAATCGACGTGATGATTGAGGAGCCACATCCGCAGTTTTTTCGGGCCCCAGTCAGGGTGTTTCTGACGCAGGGCAGTCAGGTGTCCGACGACCTCATCAGGAACCGTCCGGGAGTGAGAGCATGGTGCGCGCGACCGGTCAGAGAGAGAGGACAGGTCAGAAGGGTCAAAACGCTGAAGCCATTTGTAGCCGGTTTTGCGGCTGATACCAAAAAGACGGCAAAGAGCGGAGAAGGAGTCCGTACCTGCATGGCAGGCACGGATAAAATCAAGGCGTTGCATAGGTCGGGTCTCAGTCCAGGGCATAGCGAGTCTCCTCTTCTATGCCAGTTATAACTGTTACCCATGTATCCGGTCTAAAGTGTTACCCATGTTTCCGGTTCATACCGTAGCGCCACCGGGCTTTCTGTTTATTGATACACAGGCAGCAGATTAAAACTCGACAGCACGTGTACCAGGGCATTGCCTGCGCCAAACACCAGGATCAGCGCAATCATCGGCTTGCCGCCCCAGACGCGGAATTTCGGGCTGCCGAAGCGTTTACGTGATTTGCGGGCCAACAGCGCCGGCACAATCGCCGCCCAGATGGTCGCCGCCAGACCGGCATAGCCGATGGCGTACAGGAAACCGTTCGGCCACAGCAGGCCGCCCACAATCGGCGGCAGGAAGGTCAGCAGCGCGGTTTTGAAGCGGCCCATCGCAGAGTCATCAAAGCCAAACAGATCCGCCAGGTAGTCAAACAGGCCCAGCGTCACGCCGAGGAAAGAGCTCGCCACCGCGAAGTTAGAGAAGATCACCAGCAGCAAATCCAGGCTGCGGCTGTTCAGCACGCCGCTCAGGGCCTGCACCAGCACATCAATGTTACCGCCCTTCTGCGCAATACCGATAAACTCCGGGCGCGGGATATTGCCCATCGTCCCGAGCAGCCAGATGACGTACAGCGCCAGCGCCAGCAGCGTGCCGTAGACCAGACACTTCACAATCGTGCGCGGATCTTTGCCGTAGTACTTCATCAGGCTCGGCACGTTACCGTGGTAGCCAAACGACGCCAGGCAGAATGGCAGGGTCATCAGCAGGTACGGCGTATAGGAGGTATTTACTTCGGCAACGTTAAACAGCGTGGCAGGCGTCACGTGCCCCAGCAGGCTGCCGAAGGTCAGGAAGAAGGTGATGACCTTCGCGCCCAGCACGATCGCCGTCATCCGGCTCACCGCTTTGGTACTCATCCAGACGATAAACGCCACGCCCAGCGCAAAGCACAGCCCGGCCAGACGCGCCGGTACGTTCAGCGACATCTCCGAGAAGGTGTGATGCAGAATCGAACCGCTTGCCGAGATATACGCGTAGGTCAGGATATAGAGCACAAACGCGATGGACAGCCCGTTCACCAGGTTCCAGCCTTTGCCCAGCAGGTCTTTGGTGATGGTGTCGAAGCTCGCGCCAATGCGGTAGTTCAGGTTGGCTTCGAGGATCATTAGCCCGGAATGGAGCATACAGAACCAGGTAAAGACCAGCGCGGCCAGCGACCAGAAGAACCACGCACCGGACATGACCACGGGCAGGGAGAACATCCCGGCACCTATAATGGTTCCGCCGATGATCACCACGCCGCCAAGCAGCGAAGGTGACGTTTGGGTGGTGGTTAGTGTCGCCATACAGCCTTTTCTCCAGTCAATCATGCGGTTCTGCATTTTAATGCGACGCACTGTACCAGTACAAGAGTACAAAGGGAATAAAAAAAGCCCCGATAGCATGTATCGGGGCTGTATATTTTACTTTACGTCAAAAGCGTAAGGCTTACGCGTCACCGAAACGACGACGGCTGGTGCCTTCTTCACGACGCGGGCCACGGCTTTCACGGCGCTCGCCGGAGAAACGACGACCTTCACCACCGCGACCTTCGCTGCGACCGCCTTCACGACGCTCGCCGCCGAAACCGCGACCACCGCCACGACGTTCGCCGCCACGGTCAGGGCGTGGCTGTGCATCGCCCAGCAGCTGCATGTTCATCGGCTTGTTCAGGATGCGGGTACGCGTAAAGTGCTGCAGTACTTCACCCGGCATGCCTTTCGGCAGCTCGATGGTAGAGTGGGAGGCGAACAGCTTGATGTTACCAATGTAACGGCTGCTGATGTCGCCTTCGTTAGCGATAGCGCCAACGATGTGACGAACTTCAACACCATCATCACGGCCCACTTCAATGCGGTACAGTTCCATATCGCCTGCGTCGCGACGTTCACGACGAGGACGGTCTTCACCACCACGCTCTGGACGGTCACCACGTGGGCCACGATCGTTACGGTCGCCACGACGTTCGAAGCGGTCGTCACGGTCACGGAATTCACGCTTAGGACGCATCGGTGCATCTGGTGGCACGATCAGGCTACGTTCGCCCTGAGCCATTTTCAGCAGTGCTGCAGCCAGGGTTTCCATGTCCAGCTCTTCGCCTTCAGCAACAGGCTGAATCTGCGACAGCAGCGCACGGTACTGATCCAGATCGCTGCTTTCCAGCTGCTGCTGTACTTTGGCGGCGAATTTTTCCAGACGGCGTTTGCCCAGCAGCTCTGCGTTTGGCAGGTCCGCTTCTGGAATGGTCAGCTTCATGGTGCGTTCGATGTTACGCAGCAGACGACGCTCGCGGTTCTCAACGAACAGCAGCGCACGGCCAGCACGACCCGCACGACCGGTACGGCCGATACGGTGAACGTAAGACTCGGAATCCATCGGGATGTCGTAGTTAACAACCAGGCTGATACGCTCAACGTCCAGACCACGTGCTGCCACGTCGGTTGCAATCAGGATATCCAGACGACCGTCTTTCAGACGCTCCAGAGTCTGCTCACGCAGGGCCTGGTTCATGTCGCCGTTCAGCGCTGCGCTGTTGTAGCCGCTACGCTCCAGGGCTTCAGCCACTTCCAGGGTCGCATTTTTGGTACGAACGAAGATAATCGCCGCATCAAAATCTTCCGCTTCCAGGAAACGTACCAGCGCTTCGTTTTTACGCATGCCGTATACAGACCAGTAGCTCTGGCTGATGTCCGGGCGAGTGGTTACGCTGGACTGAATACGCACTTCCTGAGGTTCTTTCATGAAGCGTTTGGTGATACGACGAATCGCTTCCGGCATGGTGGCAGAGAACAGCGCGGTCTGATGACCGTCCGGGATCTGCGCCATGATGGTTTCAACGTCTTCGATGAAGCCCATACGCAGCATTTCATCTGCTTCATCCAGTACCAGACCGCTCAGTTTAGAGAGGTCCAGGGTACCGCGCTTCAGGTGATCCAGCAGACGGCCCGGCGTACCGACAACAATCTGTGGGCCCTGGCGCAGGGCGCGTAACTGCACGTCATAACGCTGGCCGCCGTACAGGGCAACCACGTTTACGCCGCGCATATGTTTAGAGAATTCCGTCATGGCTTCTGCAACCTGAACAGCCAGTTCACGGGTTGGAGCCAGAACGAGGATCTGCGGTGCACGCAGGTCCGGATCAATGTTGTTCAGCAGCGGCAGCGAAAACGCTGCAGTTTTACCGCTACCAGTCTGGGCCATGCCCAGCACGTCACGACCAGAAAGCAGGTGTGGGATACACTCAGCCTGGATCGGAGATGGTTTTTCGTAACCCAGATCGTTAAGGGCTTCAAGGATAGGAGCCTTCAGGCCCAGATCTGCAAAAGTGGTTTCGAATTCAGCCATGTAGTACGAGTGCCTCAATGTCAATGGCGGCCAGTCTACTTAGCTCATCGTGAAAATGATTAGCAATTTTCATTGAAAAGTGTGAACCGGCTCAAAGTAGGTGTATTGACGAACAACAACGCCCTCACCAGTTAAGGTGATGGCAATCAAAAGATTACGGGCTGATGTTTATGTCGTCAGCTATTGCTGGTCCGATTCTGCCAGGTCGTCTTGCTCCTGGCCCAAGAGCGATAATTCCAACAATGCATAACGGTGCTCAACGAAGTTGTGTACGTTGTTAGCAACCGCTAATTTGAACAGTGCCGTAGCGCTGTCCTTATCCCCCAGACTTAGGTAGTACTTACCTAAATAGAAGTTGGTTTCACTGAGATGCTCAGCGAGCGAGGTGTTATCCGTTGCGTCCGCCTTGAGGCGTTCCATCAGCGTTGCTTCGCTAATGTTGCCCAGGTAGAACTCGACAATGTTCCATCCCCACTGTTCCTTGTCCGATTTATCGAAGCGCTGTTTCAGTGCCTCTTTTGCCTGCTTCTCATCGAGCTTCCGCTCAACGATGTAAAGCCACAGGCTACGGAAAGGATCATTAGGATCGTCTTGATAAAACGCCAGCAGATCATCTTGCGCTAACTTGTCACGACCGCCGTAATACAATGCGATACCGCGATTCAAGTGCGCGTAGTTGTAAGTTGGATCAAGCTCAAGTACAGAATCAAACGCTTCATAGGCAGCATCAAAATTGCCTGCCTGCGTTAAATAAATGCCTAAGTAATTGAATACTTCAGGCATATCAGGTCGGATAGCCAGCGCTTGTGAAAAATCATTTCGCGCCAATGCCCTCAGACCGAGACTATCATACAACACTCCGCGCTCATATAAAAGCTGTGCGCGTTCGTCATCGGTTAAAGCCCGACTGGCAAGTATTTGTTCCATGCGTGCCAGGATCACTTCCTGCTGCAAAGTCGGTTGCAATGGCACTGCGAGGACTTCGCTCTTACGCCAGGCAGAGTTGCTGCATCCTGCCAGCGTTAAAGCTGTCGCAACGAAACACCAGCGCAAAAAAGGCTTCATTTCCCACTCCCGAAGACAACTATTGGATGAACGTCCTGTCCCCCGGCGGCTTAACAAGGCGTCCTGCCTGATAATAGGCCCTCCGCAAAGCGGAGGGCAAATGGCAACTTACTCGCCTTGCTGTTCTGCTGCCTGTGCTTCTGGCGCAGCAGCTGGCTGAGACTGCTCGGTTGCTTCTTTAATGCTCAGACGGATACGGCCCTGGCGATCGACTTCCAGAACTTTAACCGGCACTTCCTGACCCATCTGCAGGTAATCGGTCACTTTCTCAACGCGCTTGTCAGCGATCTGAGAGATGTGAACCAGACCTTCTTTACCGCCGCCGATGGCAACGAACGCACCAAAGTCAACGATACGGGTCACTTTACCTGCATACACGCGGCCCACTTCGATTTCTGCAGTGATTTCTTCGATGCGACGGATCGCGAATTTCGCTTTCTCGCCGTCGGTTGCTGCGATCTTCACGGTACCGTCATCTTCGATTTCGATGGTGGTGCCGGTCTCTTCGGTCAGCGCACGGATTACGGAACCGCCCTTACCGATAACATCTTTGATCTTGTCTGGATTGATCTTGATGGTGTGAATACGCGGTGCGAATTCAGAGATATCACCGCGTGGCGCGTTGATAGCCTGTTCCATCACGCCCAGGATGTGCAGACGTGCACCCTTAGCCTGGTTCAGCGCAACCTGCATGATCTCTTTGGTGATACCTTCAATTTTGATATCCATCTGCAGCGCAGAGATACCGTCGCGGGAACCCGCTACTTTGAAGTCCATATCGCCCAGGTGGTCTTCGTCGCCCAGAATGTCAGACAGAACAACATAGTTGTCGCCTTCTTTCACCAGGCCCATTGCGATACCCGCAACGGCGGCTTTGATTGGCACGCCTGCATCCATCAGCGCCAGAGAGGCACCACACACGGAAGCCATGGAAGAGGAACCGTTGGATTCGGTGATTTCAGACACTACACGTACGGTGTACGGGAATTTGTCTGCTTCTGGCATCACTGCCAGCACGCCGCGCTTCGCCAGACGACCGTGACCAATTTCACGACGCTTCGGTGAGCCAACCATGCCGGTTTCACCTACGGAGTACGGAGGGAAGTTGTAGTGGAACAGGAAGCTGTCAGTGCGCTCGCCCATCAGTTCGTCGATGATCTGCGCGTCACGGGCTGTACCCAGGGTCGCGGTAACCAGCGCCTGCGTTTCACCACGGGTGAACAGCGCAGAACCGTGAGTACGTGGCAGCACGCCAGTACGCACATCCAGACCACGGATCATGTCTTTTTCACGGCCATCGATACGCGGCTCGCCAGCCAGCACGCGGCTACGAACAACGTTTTTCTCAATGGCGTGCAGGATTTCGCCAATTTCGTTAGCGTCCAGCGTTTCGTCTTCGGCAACCAGGGTCGCGGTTACTTCAGATTTGATCACATCAACCTGAGCGTAACGCTCCTGTTTGTCGGTGATGCGGTACGCATCGCTCAGACGAGATTCTGCCAGAGCTGCAACGCGTGCGTTCAGCGCGTCGTTGGCCGCTTCTGGCTGCCAGTCCCAACGTGGTTTACCGGCTTCTTTCACCAGGTCGTTGATGTTCTGGATAACAACCTGCTGCTGGTCATGGCCGAAGACCACAGCGCCCAGCATCTGGTCTTCGCTCAGCAGTTCAGCTTCGGATTCAACCATCAGCACAGCGGCTTCGGTACCCGCAACCACCAGGTCCAGCTTACTTTCTTTCAGCTCTTCCTGAGTTGGGTTCAGCACGTACTGGTCGTTGATGTAACCGACGCGCGCGGCACCGATTGGGCCATTGAATGGAATACCAGACAGTGACAGGGCAGCGGACGCACCGATCATCGCCACGATGTCCGGGTTAACCTGTGGGTTAACGGAAACAACGGTCGCGATAACCTGTACTTCGTTAACGAAGCCTTCCGGGAACAGCGGACGAACCGGGCGGTCAATCAGACGCGCGATCAGGGTTTCGCCTTCGCTTGGACGGCCTTCACGACGGAAGAAGCCACCCGGGATTTTACCGGCAGCGTAGGTACGCTCCTGGTAGTTAACGGTCAGCGGGAAGAAGTCCTGACCTGGTTTAGCTTTTTTCTGGCCCACAACGGTAACGAATACCGCAGTGTCATCCATGCTTACCATAACGGCAGCAGTCGCCTGACGTGCCATCATGCCGGTTTCCAGCGTGACGGTATGTTGACCATACTGGAATTTACGAACGATCGGATTCAGCAAAGTTCTGTCCTTTCTTAAATGTTTGACAGCACACCACCGGTGTGCTGTCGATTTGACCCGACCTTCTTCGCATCCTCGCGACTAATGACAACCAACACCCCCCTGGGTGAAGCCTCTCATTAGCCGCGCGAACCTCTGCAATGAAGATCATTTATAGCAACAATACAATAGTTTCCAGTGAATTGCTGCCGTCTGCTTGAAAAAAGGGGCCATCAGGCCCCCTTTTCTGAAACTCGCAAGACTTAGCGACGCAGACCCAGACGCTCGATCAGCGCGGTGTAGCGTGCAACATCTTTACGTTTCAGGTAGTCGAGCAGTTTACGACGCTGAGAAACCATACGCAGCAGACCACGACGGCTGTGGTGATCTTTTTTGTGCTCTGCAAAGTGACCCTGCAGGTGGTTAATCTGTGCAGTCAGCAGTGCAACCTGAACTTCGGTAGAACCGCTGTCGTTAGTACCACGACCAAACTCAGAAACGATTTTAGCTTTAGCTTCAACGCTTAGAGACATTTTCAAACTCCAAAGTATAAAGAATGTAAGGATGCCGATCTCTAATTCAGCAATCCCATGTACGCCCCGCAGATTGTTAAACAATTTACCAGGCGTTAAGCGGCGATATTCTACTCGTCTCCCCTGCTTATCGCAAGGTGAGCCGTTATTACCGTCACGCGTCGACCGGATATTCGACGACCAGACGACGCGGCGCAACGCGCCCTTCGCCATCCATTTCGCCCATGCCGATGAATTTCCCTTCGTCACCTTCGGTCACGCGTACCAGGCCTTCCAGCGGCGCATCTGACGTACGAACCGGGTTGCCGTTCTTAAAGTAAACGGACGATGTTAAAGGAAGATTAACAACCGGGAAGTCCGCAGCCGGACTGTCCATCGGCATCAGCAACGGATCCAGCAAATCTGCCGGCGCGATCCCCTGCGCTTCAGCCTGTTCAACCAGCTCGCGCAGATGTTCCAGGGTCACCATTCGCTCCACCGGGTACTTGCTCACCGCAAGGCGACGCAGGTAAATCACATGCGCGCCGCAGCCCAGCTTTTCACCGAGGTCATCAATGATGGTGCGAATATAGGTCCCTTTCGAACAGTGCACTTCCAGCTCCAGCTCATCACCTTCGTGGCGAATAAAGAGCAGCTCATACACGGTAATCGGACGGGCTTCACGCGGGACGTCAATGCCCTGGCGCGCATATTCGTAGAGTTTTTTGCCCTGATACTTTAGCGCCGAATACATCGACGGCACCTGCATCGTCTCCCCACGGAAGCTCTCCAGCGCCGCATCAAGCTGCTCCGCACTGAAGGTCACCGGACGCTCTTCCACGACCTGACCATCCGCGTCGGAGGTATCCGTGCGCTGGCCCAGCTTAGCGATAACGCGGTAACGCTTATCGGAGTCGAGCAGATACTGGGAAAACTTTGTCGCCTCTCCCAGGCAGATCGGCAGCATGCCGGTTGCCAGCGGATCGAGCGCGCCGGTGTGGCCCGCTCGGTTGGCGTTAAAAATACGCTTCACTTTTTGCAGCACGTCGTTGCTGGAAGCGCCCTGGGGTTTATCCAGCAGCAGCACACCATGCACGTCGCGACCACGACGACGAGGACGACTCATCAGTCCTCCTTGCTGTCGTCCGCCGGGTTAACACGACGCTCATCGTCATGTTTCACCACGCTGGTCACCAGGTTGGACATACGCATACCTTCGACCAGCGAGTTGTCGTAGAAGAAGGTCAGTTCAGGCACGATACGCAGGCGCATCGCTTTGCCGAGCAGAGAGCGGATGAAACCAGAGGCTTCCTGCAGCGCTTTAATGCCGTTCTTCACTGCGGCTTCGTCCTGATCGTTCAGGAAGGTGACGAACACTTTTGCGTAGGCCAAATCGCGGGACATTTCCACACCGGAAACGGTGGTCATCATGCCGACGCGCGGGTCTTTGATTTCACGTTGCAGAATGAGTGCGATCTCTTTCTGCATTTCCTGCGCTACGCGCTGAGGGCGACCAAATTCTTTCGCCATAATAAATTCTCCAGACAAAAAAGGGGCTAAAGCCCCTTTTTGAAATTATTGCCGGGTGGCGCGAGGCGATCCCGGCTTACAATCAGAAATTAAGCGATGGTACGCTGAATTTCGATGATCTCGAACACTTCGATCATATCGCCAACGCGAACGTCGTTGTAGTTCTTCACGCCGATACCACATTCCATGCCGTTACGGACTTCGTTAACGTCATCTTTGAAGCGGCGCAGGGATTCCAGCTCGCCTTCGTAGATAACCACGTTGTCACGCAGTACGCGGATTGGGTTGTGACGCTTGATGTTACCTTCGGTAACCATACAGCCCGCGATCGCACCGAATTTCGGTGATTTGAACACGTCACGTACTTCAGCCAGACCGATGATCTGCTGTTTCAGCTCAGGAGACAGCATACCGCTCATCGCTGCTTTCACTTCGTCGATCAGGTTATAGATGACGGAGTAGTAACGCAGATCCAGGCTTTCGGATTCAATCACTTTACGCGCTGAGGCATCCGCACGAACATTGAAGCCAACCAGGATAGCGTTGGAGGCAGCAGCCAGGGTCGCGTCGGTTTCGGTGATACCACCTACGCCAGAACCGATGATCTTCACTTTCACTTCGTCGGTAGACAGTTTCAGCAAGGAGTCGGAGATCGCTTCCACAGAACCCTGAACGTCGGCTTTCAGAACGATGTTCACTTCGTGAACTTCGCCATCGGTCATGTTGGCAAACATGTTCTCGAGTTTAGATTTCTGCTGACGAGCCAGTTTAACTTCACGGAATTTGCCCTGACGATACAGTGCCACTTCACGCGCTTTCTTCTCGTCACGCACAACGGTCACTTCGTCACCAGCAGCCGGAACGCCGGACAGACCCAGGATTTCCACTGGAATGGACGGACCTGCTTCCAGCACTTCCTGACCCAGTTCGTTACGCATCGCACGAACGCGACCGTATTCGAAACCGCACAGAACGATATCGCCTTTATGCAGCGTACCTTCACGAACCAGAACGGTAGCAACAGGGCCACGTCCTTTATCCAGGAAGGATTCGATAACCGCACCGCTCGCCATACCGTTACGGATGGCTTTCAGCTCCAGAACTTCGGCCTGCAGCAGGATCGCGTCCAGCAGTTCGTCGATACCGGTACCCGCTTTCGCAGACACGTGTACGAACTGGCTTTCGCCGCCCCACTCTTCCGGCAGGATACCGTACTGGGAAAGTTCGTTTTTAACACGATCGGGATCCGCTTCTGGCTTATCGATCTTGTTCACTGCAACCACAACCGGCACACCCGCTGCTTTCGCGTGCTGGATAGCTTCGATGGTCTGCGGCATGACGCCGTCGTCTGCAGCAACAACCAGAACAACGATATCCGTCGCCTGAGCACCACGAGCACGCATGGAGGTAAACGCGGCGTGGCCTGGGGTATCAAGGAAGGTGATCATACCGTTGTCAGTTTCTACGTGGTATGCACCGATGTGCTGAGTAATACCACCCGCTTCGCCAGAGGCAACCTTGGTAGAGCGAATGTAGTCAAGCAGCGAGGTTTTACCGTGGTCAACGTGACCCATGATGGTCACTACCGGTGCGCGCGGTTCTGCCGCAGCACCTGTGTCACGGTCGCTCATTACTGCTTCTTCCAGCTCGTTTTCACGACGCAGGATAACTTTGTGGCCCATCTCTTCCGCAACCAGCTGTGCGGTTTCCTGATCGATCACCTGGTTGATGGTTGCCATCGCGCCCAGCTTCATCATTGCTTTGATGACCTGAGAGCCTTTAACCGCCATCTTGTTCGCCAGTTCGCCAACGGTAATGGTTTCGCCGATCACAACGTCACGGTTAACGGCCTGAGCCGGCTTCTGGAAGCCCTGCTGCAGAGCGGAACCTTTACGCTTACCGCCTTTACCACCGCGAACAGCCGCACGTGCTTCTTCACGGTCAGCTTTGGATTCCGCGTGCTTGTTACCTTTTTTCGCCGGACGCGCTGCTTTTGCATTACGACCACGGCCACGGCCGCCTTCTACTTCACGGTCGTTATCATCTTCAGCCTGACGTGCGTGCTGAGAAGTGGTCACGTGATAGTCGCTGGTGTCTTCAGACTGCTCAGCGGTATCAACACCGTTCTTCTCATTTTCTTCTGCCATGCGACGCGCTTCTTCGGCGACGCGGCGAGCTTCTTCTTCCAGCTTACGGCGGGCTTCTTCTTCCGCTTTACGCTTCAGCTCGGCAGCTTCATTTTCACGGCGGGCTTTTTCAGCCTGGGCGGTTTTGGTCATTTCGTCTGTCTGTTGATTGCTCACTTTGTCTTTTTCCGCAGCGTCACGCTTCACTTTATCACTTGCGTCGCGTTTCGCTTTTTCTGCGGCCTCACGTTCAGCTTTTAATTCTGCTTCACGTTTGGCGGCTGCTTCCGCCTCACGCTGAGCTTGTTCTTCCGCTTCACGCTGTGCCTGCTCTTCCGCGGCAAGGCGCTCTGCCTCTTGCGGATCACGTTTTACAAAGGTGCGCGTCTTGCGGACTTCAATTTGTACCGATTTGCTTTTGCCACCGGTACCAGGGATGTTTAACGTGCTACGCGTTTTGCGCTGCAGCGTTAACTTGTCAGGCGTAGAGCCGTGTTCACGGTTCAGGTGCGTTAACAAGGTTTGTTTTTCTTGCGCGGTCACCGAGTCATCAGCGGACTTCGGGATCCCTGCATCAGCAAATTGCTGTACCAGGCGGTCCACGGAGGTCTGAATCTCAGCAGCCAGCGATTTTACAGTTACATCAGTCATGCTGTTCCTTCCTGCTACAGTTTATTACGCTTCGTCGCCGAACCAGCAAATATTACGTGCGGCCATGATGAGCTCGCCGGCTTTCTCGTCGGTTAAACCTTCGATATCAGCCAGGTCATCAACGCCTTGTTCAGCGAGATCTTCCAGCGTACAAACACCACGGGCAGCCAGCTTGAACGCAATCGCACGATCAAGACCTTCCAGATTCAGCAGGTCATCAGCCGGCTTCTTATCGCCAAGGCTTTCTTCCTGAGCCAGTGCCAGGGTGGTCAGTGCGTTTTTAGCGCGTTCACGCAGGGCTTCAACGGTTGGTTCATCCAGACCGTCAATTTCCAGCAGCTCTTTCATTGGCACATAGGCCAGTTCTTCCAGCGTAGAGAAACCTTCTTCAACCAGAACAGTGGCGAAATCTTCGTCAATATCCAGGTATTTGGTGAAGGTATCGATCGCCGCATGGGCTTCAGCCTGATGCTTAGCCTGCAGGTCATCAACGGTCATGACGTTGAGTTCCCAGCCGCTCAGCTGTGACGCCAGGCGTACGTTCTGACCGTTACGGCCGATTGCCTGCGCCAGGTTGCCCGCTTCAACAGCGATATCCATGGTGTGTTTGTCTTCGTCAACAACGATAGACGCCACATCAGCCGGAGCCATTGCGTTGATCACGAACTGCGCCGGGTTGTCATCCCACAGAACGATATCAATACGTTCGCCGCCCAGCTCAGTAGAAACTGCCTGGACACGCGCACCGCGCATACCGACGCAAGCACCGACCGGGTCGATACGCTTGTCGTTGGTTTTCACCGCAATTTTCGCACGGGAGCCCGGATCGCGAGCCGCCGCTTTAATTTCGATAACTTCTTCACCGATTTCCGGTACTTCGATACGGAACAGTTCTACCAGCATTTCTGGTTTAGAACGGGTCACGAACAGCTGCGCACCGCGAGCTTCTGGACGCACAGCGTACAGAACACCACGAATACGGTCGCCCGGACGGAAGTTTTCACGCGGCAGCATATCTTCACGCAGGATCACGGCTTCAGCGTTACCCGGCAACCCTTCGGATTTGATCTCCAGGGAGATGTTGTCGCGGTTCACTTTCTTCACCACGCCAGTGATGATTTCGCCTTCCTGATCGCGGAACTGATCGACAACCAGCGCGCGCTCGGCTTCGCGCACTTTCTGCACGATAACCTGTTTAGCGGTCTGGGTAGTGATACGGTCGAAGGTCACAGACTCAATCTGATCTTCAACGTAGTCACCCACGTTCAGACTTTCGTCTTCAAAACGGGCGGCTTCCAGCGTGATCTCTTTAGTCGGCTGGGTCACTTCTTCAACGATTACCCAACGACGGAATGTATCGAAGTCACCGCTTTTACGATCGATTTCTACGCGAACATCGATCTCTTGTTCGTATTTTTTCTTGGTTGCTGTAGCCAGTGCACTTTCCAGCGCTTCAAAAATCTTCTCACGCGGCAGTGATTTCTCGTTGGAGACGGCTTCAACAACAGCCAAAATTTCTTTGTTCATCGCGGGCTTTTCACCTCAATCCAGACTGTTAAAAGTGGGGAACCAGGTTCGCCTTCTGGATATTACTCAGCGCGAACACTTCATCTTTGCCTTCGACTGTCACCGTGATCATTTCACCATCAACGGCTTTGATAATTCCCTGCCATTTACGGCGGTTCTGTACGGCCATACGCAGAACGAGAGCCACTTCTTCACCGGTAAAGCGCACATAGTGCTCGGCCGTGAACATCGGGCGATCGAGGCCAGGTGAGGAAACTTCCAGGTTGTACGCAACGGTAATTGGGTCTTCAACATCAAGAACCGCACTCACCTGGTGGCTGACATCAGCACAATCATCAACATTGATGCCATCTTCACTATCAATATAGATGCGCAGCGTCGATGTACGGCCGCGAACGAATTCGATGCCGACCAGTTCGTAGCCCAGTGCTTCGACCGGTGCAGTAATCATCTCTGTTAATTTTTGCTCTAATGTGGACAAGCCCACCCCCAAGACATAAAAAAAGGGCGTAAAGCCCAGTTATTCTGTAGTCAGATAACAAAAAACCCCGATAAATCGGGGCTTTAGATAACTGAACCCTATAGCCACAACTGTGGCCTGGAGCACTCTCCGAAAGCATTTTTTCAAATCCAGCTACGAAGGCTCTAAGTCTTCACAGTATATTTGAAAAAGAACTTTATGGGAAAGTGGTTGCGGGGGCCGGATTTGAACCGACGACCTTCGGGTTATGAGCCCGACGAGCTACCAGGCTGCTCCACCCCGCGCCTGAAACGTGGCAAATTCTACGCGTTTTGGACAGAATTTGCAAATAATGCTGGGATTTGGTACCGAAGACGGGACGTAAAATCGGCGTTTAGTATATTGATAGTTGACCCCACCTGTCAAGGCGACTTCCGCCAGATCGATCAGACCAAAATTTTTACAAAAAACGCACGAGTCTCTTCCGGTCTTCGCCAAAAGATGATTAAATGAATACTCACTTATTTTGCATAAAAATGCACAAGAGAGCGAAAGCGGTCTCTAATCAGTCAATCAAGCAGGGTTTTATTCTATGACGACGATTCTCAAGCATCTTCCGGTAGGACAACGTATTGGCATCGCTTTCTCAGGTGGCCTGGATACCAGCGCTGCACTGCTGTGGATGCGCCAGAAGGGAGCGGTTCCGTATGCTTATACTGCGAACCTGGGTCAGCCGGATGAGGACGACTATGATGCCATTCCTCGTCGCGCGAAAGAGTATGGTGCAGAGAACGCGCGCCTGATTGACTGCCGTAAGCAACTGGTCGCGGAAGGTATCGCGGCGATTCAGTGTGGTGCATTCCATAACACCACCGGCGGCCTGACCTATTTCAACACCACCCCGCTGGGCCGTGCGGTCACCGGTACCATGCTGGTTGCCGCCATGAAAGAAGACGGCGTCAACATCTGGGGTGATGGCAGCACCTATAAAGGAAACGATATTGAACGTTTCTATCGTTATGGCCTGCTGACCAACGCCGAATTGCAGATCTACAAACCGTGGCTGGATACCGACTTCATCGACGAGCTGGGTGGTCGTCATGAGATGTCCGAGTTTATGATCGCCTGCGGCTTTGACTATAAGATGTCCGTCGAGAAAGCCTACTCCACCGACTCCAACATGCTGGGTGCAACGCACGAAGCGAAAGACCTGGAATTCCTGAACTCCAGCGTGAAGATCGTTAACCCAATCATGGGCGTGAAGTTCTGGGATGAGAACGTGAAGATCCCGGCAGAAGAAGTGACCGTGCGTTTCGAACGTGGTCATCCGGTTGCGCTGAACGGCAAAACCTTCTCTGATGACGTTGAGCTGATGCTGGAAGCTAACCGTATTGGTGGTCGTCACGGCCTGGGCATGAGCGATCAGATTGAAAACCGTATCATCGAAGCGAAAAGCCGTGGCATCTATGAAGCCCCGGGAATGGCGCTGCTGCATATTGCTTACGAGCGTCTGCTGACTGGTATTCACAACGAAGACACCATTGAGCAGTATCACTCTCATGGCCGTCAGCTGGGCAAACTGCTGTATCAGGGCCGCTGGTTCGATCCGCAGGCGCTGATGCTGCGTGATGCGCTGCAGCGTTGGGTGGCGAGTGCAATTACCGGTGAAGTGACCCTGGAACTGCGTCGCGGTAACGACTACTCCATCCTGAACACCGTGTCTGATAACCTGACCTATAAAGCAGAGCGTCTGACCATGGAGAAAGGTGAGTCAGTGTTTTCACCGGACGATCGTATTGGCCAGCTGACCATGCGTAACCTGGACATCACCGATACCCGTGAGAAGCTGTTCAACTATGTTGAGAATGGCCTGCTCTCTGCGAATTCAGGTAACGGCCTGCCGCAGGTTGAAAACCTGGAACACAGCGATAAGAAGTAATCGATAATGAAACATGCAAAAGGCGCCCAATGGGCGCCTTTTTGTTCAGCTTTTGTAGGGCGGGTAAGCGCAGCGCCACCCGCCATTTTGCCCGGTGGCGCTGCGCTTACCGGGCCTACGAACGGCAAAAGCTACAGACGAAAAAAAAGACGTCTTTCGACGTCTTTCTTCTGGAATATTGGTACCGAGGATGGGACTCGAACCCACAAGCCCGTTAGGGCACTACCACCTCAAGGTAGCGTGTCTACCAATTCCACCACCTCGGTACGGAATACTTACTGCGGGATATCGCTGGTTGGCTTAGCCGGTGCAGCTGGCTGAGTTTGCTCAGTTTTTGCTGGCGCGCTCAGGTTTTCCCACTCGCTTCCTTTGCTGGTCTTGTTGCTGTTGATATTGCCAAGCACCAGACTGATGATGAAGAACAGCGTCGCCAGAATCGCCGTCGTGCGGGTCATGAAGTTCGCAGAACCACTTGAACCGAACAGCGTACCGGAAGCGCCTGCTCCGAAGGAGGCTCCCATATCAGCGCCTTTACCTTGCTGCAGCATAATCAGCGCTACGAGAGCGATGGCTACAATAAGGAAAACAACTAAAAGAGCTTCGTACATAATCAACCTGTTCCTTGCGGATTTGCCGCATACCAATGCTTCGACCAATTAGCAGGATTTCTGTTTCCCACTGAAGCGGGTGTGAATACTAACCAAAGCGAATCACCTTCGCAAGGGCATTTTCGACGCATTGTATCAACTGCGGAAAAAAACAGCAAAAAGCCATTAATTGCTTAAAACAAAGGCGGCAAACGCCGCCTTTTTAAACATTTAGCGTGCAAGATTATGCAGCTTTAACAGCATCCGCAATACGGTGCGCAAATTCGGTTACCTGCGCTTCGTCTTCGCCTTCCACCATCACGCGGATCAGCGGTTCAGTACCAGACTTACGCAGCAGCACGCGTCCACGGCTGCCCAGGGCCGCTTCAACGTCAGCCATTACCGCTTTCACGTTCTCATTTTCCAGCGGATCGCCTTTGCCGGCAGTGAAACGTACGTTTACCAGGATCTGTGGGAACATTTTCATGCCGCTACACAGATCGTGCAGGCTCATATGGTTTCGCGCCATGGCGGCAACCACCTGCAACGCGGCCACAATACCGTCACCGGTGGTGGTTTTGTCGAGCAGGATCACGTGACCTGAATTCTCAGCGCCGATACGCCAGCCCTTCTCCTGCAATTTTTCCAACACATAGCGGTCACCCACTTTCGCGCGAACGAACGGAATACCGAGCTGTTTCAGCGCCAGTTCCAGGCCCATGTTACTCATCAGCGTCCCGACCGCACCGCCGCGCAGCTGACCCTGACGCAGACCTTCACGCGCAATAATGTAGAGGATCTGGTCGCCGTCGACCTTGTTACCTTCGTGATCAACCATAATCACGCGGTCACCGTCGCCGTCCAGCGCAATACCCAGATCGGCTTTTTCTGCCAGCACGCGCGCCTGCAGGGCACGAACGTCCGTCGCACCGACCTGCTCGTTGATGTTCAGACCATCCGGCTCGCAGCCAATAGTAATCACTTTTGCGCCCAGCTCGCGGAAAACATTCGGGGCGATGTGATAGGTCGCGCCATTTGCACAGTCCACCACAATTTTGAGGTGGGCCAGGCTCAGCTCATTCGGGAAGGTGCCTTTACAGAATTCGATATAGCGACCCGCCGCATCAACGATACGGTTCGCTTTACCCAGCTCGGCGGAATCAACACAGGTGATCTCTTTTTCCATTTCAGCTTCAATGGCTTCTTCCACCTCATCCGGCAGCTTGGTGCCATCAATAGAGAAGAACTTAATGCCGTTGTCGTAGAACGGGTTGTGAGAGGCCGAGATAACAATCCCCGCTTCCGCACGGAAGGTGCGCGTCAGATACGCGACCGCAGGCGTTGGCATTGGGCCTGTAAAAGAGGCGGACAGTCCAGCCGCCGCCAGCCCCGCTTCCAGCGCGGATTCCAGCATATAGCCGGAAATACGGGTGTCTTTACCGATGATAATTTTACGTGAGCCATGGCGCGCCAGAACCTTGCCGGCAGCCCAGCCGAGCTTCAGGACAAAATCAGGGGTGATGGGAGCATCGCCTACGCGCCCGCGGATACCGTCGGTACCAAAATATTTACGATTACTCATAGCGTTTGTTTTCCTTCGCTGCCAGTGTGGCTTCCACCACACGCATGGCTTCTACTGTTTCTTTGACGTCATGGACACGAATAATGTGCGCCCCCTGCATCGCCGCAATCACCGCGCAGGCCAGGCTGCCGCTCAGGCGTTCGCTCGGGCCTACATTCAGCAACTGGCCAATCATCGACTTTCTCGACATCCCCACCAGCAGCGGCAGGCCAAAGTGATGGAATTCCGATAAGCGCGCAAGCAGCGCATAGTTGTGGGAGAGATTTTTACCGAAACCGAATCCCGGGTCGAGCAGCAATTTCTCTTTTGGGATACCGGCACGTTCACAACGTTCGATATGCTCAATAAAGAAGCGATTTACGTCGGCAAAGACATCGTCATACTTCGGCGCGTCCTGCATGGTTTTCGGCTGCCCCTGCATATGCATCAGGCAAACCGGCAGCCCGGTTTCCGCAGCCGCCTCAATCGCCCCCGGTTCGGTAAGTGAACGAATATCATTGATAATGTGAGCCCCCACTTTCGCCACTTCACGGATCACTTCCGGTTTGGAGGTATCTACGGAGATCCACACTTCAAACCGCTGCGCGATTGCTTCAACGACCGGCACCACGCGCGCCAGCTCTTCTTCCACAGACACGTCCGCCGCACCGGGGCGCGTCGATTCGCCGCCAACATCAATGATGGTGGCACCTGCATTAATCATTAAATTCGCATGCTTAACCGCCTCGATAAGCGTGTTATGCGTGCCGCCGTCAGAGAAGGAGTCAGGGGTAACATTCAGGATCCCCATCACATGGGGATGTGAAAGATCGAGATGCGAGTCCTGAGCGAATAATTTCATGGCGAAATCCCTGATATCTAAATGGTTAAACAGAAATGAAAAACCCCGGAGCAAGCTCCAGGGTTTGAGGTACAAACAAACGCTTCAACAGCAGTGACTTACTTATCGCCCAACTGTTCTGACATGGTGTTGCCCGGGTTTGGCGTACGCGGTTCATCAACCGGACGCGGCGCACGCGGGGTGCCATTGTTGTCAGAGTTATTGGAAGCGCCTGGGTCTTCCCAGCCTGCTGGCGGACGCACTTCGCGGCGCGCCATCAGGTCGTCAATCTGCGGTGCATCGATGGTCTCATATTTCATGAGCGCATCTTTCATGGAATGCAGAATGTCCATGTTGTCATTCAGGATCTGACGCGCGCGACCGTAGTTACGTTCAATCAGCGCTTTCACTTCCTGGTCGATGATACGAGCCGTTTCATCGGACATATGTTTCGCTTTCGCGACGGAGCGGCCCAGGAACACCTCACCCTCTTCCTCTGCATACAGCAGCGGACCGAGTTTGTCGGAGAAGCCCCACTGAGTCACCATGTTACGTGCCAGGTTTGTCGCCACTTTAATGTCGTTCGACGCACCGGTAGAAACATGTTCCGGACCGTAAATAATCTCTTCCGCCAGACGACCGCCGTACAGGGTTGAGATCTGGCTTTCCAGCTTCTGACGGCTGGCGCTGATCGCGTCGCCTTCAGGCAGGAAGAAGGTCACACCCAGCGCACGACCGCGCGGAATAATCGTCACTTTATGCACCGGATCGTGTTCCGGCACCAGGCGACCGATAATCGCGTGACCCGCTTCGTGGTAAGCCGTGGATTCTTTCTGCGCTTCCGTCATCACCATGGAGCGACGTTCCGCACCCATCATGATCTTATCTTTCGCTTTCTCGAACTCCACCATCGACACGACGCGCTTGTTACCGCGAGCGGCAAACAGTGCAGCTTCGTTGACCAGGTTAGCGAGATCCGCACCGGAGAAGCCCGGAGTACCGCGCGCAATGATTGCCGCGTCGATATCTGGTGCCAGCGGTACGCGACGCATGTGAACTTTCAGAATCTGTTCACGACCGCGAACATCCGGCAGACCGACAACAACCTGACGGTCGAAACGGCCTGGACGCAGCAGCGCCGGGTCAAGTACGTCCGGACGGTTAGTTGCCGCGATAACGATGATACCTTCGTTACCTTCGAAGCCGTCCATCTCAACCAGCATCTGGTTCAGCGTCTGTTCACGTTCATCGTGACCACCGCCCAGACCTGCGCCACGCTGGCGGCCTACGGCGTCGATTTCATCGATGAAGATAATGCACGGTGCCGCCTTCTTGGCCTGCTCGAACATGTCACGCACACGAGATGCACCAACACCCACGAACATTTCAACGAAGTCAGAACCAGAAATAGTAAAGAACGGCACCTTCGCTTCACCCGCGATGGCTTTCGCCAGCAGGGTTTTACCGGTACCCGGAGGGCCAACCATCAGCACGCCTTTCGGGATCTTACCGCCCAGTTTCTGGAAACGGCTCGGCTCGCGCAGGTATTCAACCAGTTCACCCACCTCTTCTTTCGCTTCGTCACACCCGGCAACGTCCGCAAAAGTGGTCTTGATCTGATCTTCCGTCAACATACGCGCCTTGCTCTTACCGAACGACATGGCGCCTTTGCCACCGCCGCCCTGCATCTGGCGCATAAAGAAGATCCAGACGCCGATAAGCAGCAGCATCGGGAACCAGGAAATGAAGATTGAAGCCAACAGGCTTGGTTCTTCTGGCGGCTCGCCTACCACTTTGACGTTTTTGGTCAGAAGGTTATCAAGCAGCTTAGGATCGTTCACCGGGATGTAAGTCGTGTAACGGTTACTATCTTTCTTGGTAACGTTGATCTCACGTCCGTTGATACGCGCTTCGCGAACCTGGTCCTGATTGACCTCCTGCAGGAAGGTAGAATAATCCACCTTGCGGCCATTCGACTCGCTGGGCCCAAAGCTCTGGAATACTGACATCAGCACAACGGCAATGACCAGCCAGAGTATTAGGTTTTTCGCCATGTCACTCAAGGGATTAACCTCATATTACAACTGTGTTAAAAACAGCGTCAGGATACTCTATATCCAGTTTCATTCAAACTTTCGTCTGAAATCTCCCGGTTATCATTTTCGCCCGGTCGCTACAATATACACTTCACGGGAACGGGCCCGGGAAGAGTCCGGCTTACGAACTTTGACCTTCGCAAACAGGGAGCGAATTTCCTTAAGATACTCCTCGAAACCTTCGCCCTGAAACACCTTCACAACAAAACTACCACCAGGCGCTAGTACATCACGACACATTTCTAACGCTAGCTCCACCAGATACATGGCGCGGGGGATATCCACCGCCGGTGTTCCGCACATATTTGGTGCCATATCTGACATGACAACCTGGACTTTACTGTCACCTACACGATCAAGTAACGCTTTCAGCACTAATTCATCACGAAAGTCGCCCTGAAGGAAGTCGACACCGACGATGGGATCCATTGGTAAAAGATCGCACGCGATGATTCGGCCCGTTCCGCCGATCTGCGTTACCGCATACTGGGACCATCCGCCAGGTGCCGCACCGAGGTCAACAACCGTCATCCCCGGCTTAAAAAGTTTGTCACTTTGCTGTATTTCATCAAGTTTAAACCAGGCACGGGAACGCAACCCCTTTTTCTGTGCCTGTTGAACATATTTATCGCTAAAGTGTTCCTGAAGCCAGCGGCTGGAGCTGGCAGAACGCTTTTTACCTGTCATTTAACATTTCCGTCCTGGTTCATCGTTACTTGCCTGTGACGTAAATTTCTACGCAGCTATTTGGCGATATTAGGGAGATGGCGGTAGAATGAACCGTTTTCAATCCCAACGTAAGCAAAAATATACGATGAATCTGAGTACTAAACAAAAACAGCACCTTAAAGGTCTGGCACATCCGCTCAAGCCTGTAGTGATGCTTGGCAACAATGGTTTGACCGAAGGGGTGCTTGCCGAGATTGAACAAGCGCTGGAACACCACGAGCTGATCAAGGTGAAAATCGCCTCTGAAGACAGAGACACTAAAAACCTGATCGTGGAAGCCATCGTGCGCGAAACCGGCGCCTGTAATGTACAGGTCATCGGTAAAACGCTGGTGCTCTACCGCCCATCTAAAGAGCGTAAAATCTCGCTGCCACGTTAAGGATATCCTGAATTAAACACATTTTCTGTGTGAAACGAGGGATTTCTGTCAGCAGGCGAGCAAAATGCCATGCTCCTTGAGTTGATAAAAGGCCGCTACGCGGCCTTTTTCTTTTCTTTACAATGTATCAACATCTTAGTAGAGAAGCGAATTACAGGTATTCAACCTTAATAATTTCGTATTCCACTTCACCACCAGGGGTGCGGATGGTGACAACATCGTCCTGCTCTTTGCCAATCAGGCCGCGAGCAATCGGTGAGTTCACCGAAATCAGGTTCTGTTTGAAGTCAGCTTCATCATCACCCACGATGCGATAGGTCTGCTCTTCGTCGTTGTCCAGGTTCAGCACGGTAACGGTTGAACCAAAAATCACACGGCCATTATTCGGCATTTTGGTGATATCGATAACCTGTGCATTGGACAGTTTTGCTTCGATATCTTTAATACGCCCTTCACAGAAGCCCTGCTGCTCACGCGCGGCGTGGTATTCAGCGTTCTCTTTCAGGTCGCCATGCTCACGCGCTTCCGCGATAGCGGCGATGATTTCAGGGCGACGTACGGATTTCAGAAAATCCAGCTCTTCGCGCAGTTTTTCGGCACCACGTAAGGTCATCGGAATAGCTTGCATTTGTTATACCTCTTAAACATTCCTGTTGGGAGCAGTGTTCCCTGCTCCAGCCCACCTGAACAGGCCAGAAGCAAAAAGAAAACCGACCCGGGAGCAACGCCCCAGGTCAGCAGCAATTTTTCAATTTGATACGCATTTTACCGCGAAGTTCACTATGGGTCATCGTTTACTTTGCAGTGCCATGCACCGTAGTATGACGGTTTGTTTTCGGGTTGTTAGCGCGAGATTATGCGATTTTCCAGTTTTATCATCGGATTGACTACCAGTATAACGTTCACCGCCCAGGCCGCGAATGTTGATGAGTACATTAATCAGCTTCCCGCAGGCGCGAACCTCGCCCTGATGGTGCAGAAGGTTGGCGCACAGGCTCCCGAGATTGACTATCACAGTCAACAGATGGCGCTGCCTGCCAGTACCCAAAAGGTGATCACCGCCCTCGCCGCTCTGCTCCAGCTCGGGCCTGACTTCCGTTTTACGACCACCCTTGAAACCAAAGGTAACGTCGAGGGTGGCGAACTGAAAGGCGATCTTATCGCCCGTTTTGGCGGCGATCCAACCTTTAAACGCCAGGATATCCGCAATATGGTTGCGGCGCTGAAAAAAACCGGCGTGCAGAAAATTGATGGCAATGTGCTGATCGACACGTCCATCTTTGCCAGCCACGACAAAGCCCCTGGCTGGCCGTGGAACGACATGACGCAGTGCTTTAGCGCCCCGCCCGCCGCCGCGATTGTTGACCGTAACTGCTTCTCGGTTTCGCTTTACAGTGCGCCAAAGCCGGATGATTTAGCGTTTATCCGCATCGCGTCCTACTACCCGGTCACCATGTTTAGCCAGGTTCGCACGCTGGCCAAGGGTTCCCCCGATGCCCAGTATTGCGAACTGGATGTGGTGCCAGGCGACCTTAACCGCTTCACGCTCACCGGCTGCCTGACGCAGCGCGCCGATCCGCTGCCGCTGGCCTTTGCAATACAGGATGGCGCAAGCTATGCAGGCGCCATCCTGAAAGATGAGCTGAAACAAGCGGGAATAACCTATTCCGGCACCCTGCTTCGTCAGACGCAGGTCAACCAGCCCGGCACGGTCATCGCCAGCAAACAGTCTGCGCCGCTGCACGATTTACTGCGAATTATGCTGAAAAAGTCGGACAACATGATTGCCGATACGGTGTTCCGCATGATTGGCCACGCCCGTTTCGGCGTGCCGGGAACCTGGCGCGCGGGCTCAGACGCGGTGCGTCAGATTCTGCGCCAGCAGGCGGGGATCGACCTGGGTAATACCATCGCCGTCGATGGCTCCGGACTATCGCGCCATAATTTGATCTCTCCGGCCACGATGATGCAGGTGCTTCAGTACATTGCACAGCATGACACTGAGCTAAACTTTATTTCAATGCTGCCGCTGGCCGGACATGACGGTTCACTGCAGTACCGTGCGGGGCTTCACGCTGCCGGCGTGGATGGCAAAGTCTCCGCGAAAACAGGCTCACTGCAGGGGGTTTACAACCTTGCAGGCTTCATCACTACCGCCAGCGGACAGCGCATGGCATTCGTGCAGTATCTTTCCGGCTATGCCGTCGAACCGACCGATCAGCGCAATCGTCGTATTCCGCTGGTTCGCTTCGAAAGCAGGCTTTATAAGGACATCTACCAGAATAACTAGCGATGAAACTACTTATAGTTGAAGACGATCTGTTATTGCAGGAAGGGCTGGCGCTGGGGCTGGCCAATGAAGGGTATGCTCTCGACTGTGCAGGCACCGCAGCAGAGGCGGATGCCCTGATCCAGAGCGGCGAATACAGCCTGGTGATCCTCGATTTGGGCTTGCCCGATAAAGACGGCGCCACGCTGCTCAGCCAGTGGCGACGTCGCGGCATCAACAATCCCGTCCTGATCCTGACGGCACGTGATGCCATTGAAGATCGTATCACCGGCCTCGATGCAGGCGCAGATGATTATCTGGTGAAGCCTTTCGCGCTCGCGGAGCTGCAGGCACGGGTGCGAGCGTTGATTCGCCGTTATCAGGGCCATAGTGATAACTTACTGACCGACGGCGACATTACGCTGAATTTGCAAACCCAGCAGGTGCTGCAACAGGATCAGGCCGTAGAGGTCACACCAAAAGAGTTCGCCTTGCTTACGCGTCTGATCATGCGCAGCGGGCAAACGGTACACAGAGAAACGCTCCAGCAGGATATCTACTCCTGGCAGGACGATCCCGGGTCAAATACCCTTGAGGTCCACATCCATAATCTGCGGCGTAAGCTCGGTAAAGACAGGATCAAAACCGTTCGCGGCGTCGGCTATCGTCTGGAGAGCCAGAAATGAACAGCATGCGTCGGCGTCTGATGGTACTGCTGGCGGTCATTCTCCTGTTTTTTCAGCTGATAAGCGTCATCTGGCTATGGCATGAAAGCCGTGAACAGATTGGTTTTCTGGTCAACGAAACGCTGTCAGCGAAAGCGCGCAATAATCACGTTGAGAAAGAGATACGCGAAGCGATTGCCTCGCTGCTGGTCCCTTCCCTGGTGATGGTTGGCTTTACCCTGCTCTTCTCTTTCTGGGCGGTCACCTGGATAACCCGGCCGCTGAATAAACTCCGCGCCAGCCTCGCTAACCGTTCAGCCGATAACTTAACACCGCTTCCCATGTTTTCCGACATGGAAGAAATTGGCGCGGTGACGACCTCTCTGAACCAGCTGCTGGCCCGGCTGGATAGCACCATTAAGCAGGAACGTCTCTTCACTGCAGACGCCGCTCATGAGCTGAGAACGCCTCTTGCTGGCATCCGGCTCCATCTGGAGCTAATGTCGCAGTCAGGTGCGCCTCAGGCCGCAACGCTGATTAGCCGTATCGATCAGCTCATGCATACCGTCGAACAGCTGCTGATGCTGGCCCGGGCCGGACAGGCCATGGCGAGCGGACACTACGAAACCGTGAACTGGACGGAAAATATCATTGAACCTCTCGGCCTGGGGCATGAAACCAAAGAGCATACGGTGATTTGGCCGGCTAAAAGCGCGCTCACGGTTCAGGGAGACGCCGTTCTCCTGCGCCTCATGCTGCGCAACCTGCTGGAGAATGCCGGGCGCTACAGCCCGTCAGGGACAACGATTACAGTGACATTAACCGAGGTCGAGGGCGGGACGCAGATTAGCGTTATCGATCAGGGTCCTGGAATTGATGAAGCGCACCGACAGTCAATTACCGAGCCATTCCGCCGTCTTGACCAGCGCTACGGAGGCAGTGGGCTGGGCCTGAGCATCGTGCAGCGCATCCTCCAGCTCCACCACGGCAGGCTAACGCTTGAGAATGGCGCTGAAGGTGGCTTAATCGCCAGCTGCTGGCTGCCCGCAACGCTGGAATAAAAAAAGCCCCCATAACGGGGGCTTTGAACAGCAATTAGTGCTTGTAGATGAACTCGACGCCTTCTTCGTCGTCTTCATCCCAGTCATCATCCCAGTCTTCATCGTCTTCTTCCGCTTCCAGCTCTTCGAGCTGCTGGCGGTGGTAGTCATCCCACATGAATTCGACTTTTTCAGGCTGTTTGACTTCTTCCGCCTGAACAATTGGGTTCTCAATGATGAAGGTCATCACATCCCAGCACAGATCTTTCACGCCAACCTGGCTTGCCGCAGAGATCAGGTAGTATTTATCTTCCCAACCCATCGCTTCAGCAATGGCTTTCGCTTTTGCTTCTGCTTCGGCTTTGTCCATCAGGTCGATCTTGTTGAAGACCAGCCAGCGTGGTTTGTTCGCCAGTTTCTCGCTGTATTTCTCCAGCTCGCCAACGATGATGCGGGCGTTTTCAACCGGATCGGAACCGTCGATAGGATCGATATCAATGAGGTGCAGCAGCACGCGGCAGCGTTCAAGGTGTTTCAGGAAGCGAATACCCAGACCCGCCCCTTCCGCGGCGCCTTCAATCAGGCCCGGAATATCGGCGACCACGAAGCTCTTCTCGTTATCCATACGGACAACGCCCAGGCTTGGTACCAGCGTGGTAAACGGATAGTCAGCCACTTTTGGCTTCGCCGCAGAAACCGCGCGAATAAACGTCGATTTACCTGCGTTTGGCATACCCAGCATGCCCACGTCAGCCAGAAGCATCAGTTCCAGCTGCAGGTCGCGCTTATCGCCCGGCGTACCCATCGTTTTCTGACGCGGCGTACGGTTAACGGAAGATTTGAAACGGCTGTTACCCAGACCGTGCCAGCCGCCTTTCGCCACCATCAGGCGCTGACCGTGTTTGGTCATGTCGCCCATGGTTTCACCCGTCCCCTGGTCAATCACACGCGTACCGACCGGAACTTTAATGGTGACGTCTTTACCGCGTTTCCCGGTACAGTCACGGCTCTGGCCGTTCTGGCCACGTTCAGCGCGGAAGGATTTTTCGAAACGGTAGTCGATCAGCGTGTTGAGGTTCTCATCCGCCTCCAGCCACACGTCACCACCATCCCCACCGTCGCCGCCATCAGGACCGCCACGAGGGATATACTTTTCACGGCGGAAGCTCACGCAACCGTTGCCGCCATCACCAGCCACGACCAGGATCGTCGCTTCATCAACAAACTTCATTTTACTCTCCGTAACTCATTCGCCTGAGCGGGGGACTACTACAACCGCTTCATTTTTGCGCCAACGTCCCCAAAGACGATGACCAATGGCGGAATACATCGCGCCCGCAACCACGACAAACGCACCGAGATAACCCAACAGGTTGAGCATCGGTCTGACGAAGACATCGGGCCAGGCCATTGATAACAAATCTGAAAATAACAGCGTAAACAGCGGGGTAAGCGTGATCAACGCGCTCACCTGTGCTGCCTGCCAGCGCGCCATCGCTTCGGCCAGCGCGCCATAACCGACCAGCGTGTTCAGCCCACAAAAAATGAGGCACGCCAGTTGCCAGTCGCTAAGCTGAGTAATCACGCCCGGCTTCGCTAATGGCAGCAATGCTATTGTACACAAAGTGTACAGCAAAAAGAGGATCTGCTGTGAGGCAAGCCGACGCAATAACACCTTTTGCGCGACGCCATAGCTCACCCAGACCGTTGCTGCCCCCACACCGAAAATGACACCCCAGGTGTAATCCGTCAGGCGGGTAAAAATCTCGATCAGACTGGTGTTGAAGAACATCACCAGACCGCACAACAGCATGCTCGCCCCGATAATCTGCGTACCGCGCATCTTCTCCTTGAGGATAAAGACGCTGGCGACCATCATGCCCACCGGCGAAAGCTGACCAATCACCTGCGACGCCGTGGGGCTGAGATATTGCAGGGAAGAGCTGAACAGGATGAAGTTACCGAACAGACCGCCCGTCGCGATAGCCAGCAATACCAGCCAGCGCGGTTTACGGAAGAGCCGCAAGGGTGGAAGCTTACCTTTGACGGCCAGAATCGCCCCGAGGCCGATGCTTGCCATCAGAAAGCGATAAAAGACCACCGTAGGCGGCTCCATCACTTCCAGTACCTGCTTCATTGCAATTGGCAGCGCACCCCAGCACATTGCGGTTGTGAGCGCCAAAAGAATTCCTATGCCGGCCTGCTGCTTCATGCCCGTTTTCCCTACAGAAAAAATTACCGGGTTTCCAATGTAAAAAGCCCCGCAACAGGTTGCGGGGCTTTAATCCGTTACCGGACCGAGAAAACCTTACTCAGCAACGATGCTGATGTATTTACGGTTGTTCGGGCCTTTAACTTCAAATTTCACTTTACCGTCTGCTTTAGCAAACAGAGTGTGGTCACGACCGCAACCTACGTTGTTGCCAGCGTGGAATTTGGTACCACGTTGACGAACGATGATGCTACCCGCCAGAACGGATTCGCCACCGAAACGCTTAACGCCCAGGCGTTTAGCTTCTGAATCGCGACCGTTACGTGTGGAGCCGCCAGCCTTTTTATGTGCCATTTAAATCTCTCCTCAGGTCTTAGGCGCTGATGCCAGTAATTTTCACATCAGTGAACCACTGACGGTGGCCCTGCTGCTTACGGTAGTGCTTACGACGACGAAACTTAACGATTTTAACTTTCTCGCCACGACCGTGTGCAACAACTTCAGCTTTGATAACGCCGCCATCAACGAAAGGAACGCCGATTTTGACTTCTTCACCGTTTGCGATCATCAGAACTTCTGCGAACTCAACAGATTCGCCAGTTGCGATGTCCAGCTTTTCCAGGCGAACGGTCTGACCTTCGCTTACTCGGTGTTGTTTACCACCACTTTGGAAAACCGCGTACATATAAACTCCGCTTCCGCGCACGTCCTCGTATGAATCAGAGTGCGCTATAAATATTCACAATAGGGCGCGAATATTACGCAAAACGCGAGCCTTTGACAAGTGCTACCGTCAATACATGAAGAAAAAAAACACAACACGTACGGTAACGTTTATCTGAGCCGTTTTTTCAGTACAATCAGCACTAGTATTGATAAACCGAAACCCTTCGTTACCCCATTGAAGATGGGATCAACAGGATAAAAAGCCCGGCTTTTGCGATGAATTTAGAAAAAATCAACGAGTTAACCGCGCAAGATATGGCGGGTGTGAATGCAGCAATCCTGGAGCAACTCAACTCTGACGTTCAGCTGATCAATCAGTTGGGCTATTACATTGTCAGCGGCGGCGGTAAACGCATTCGTCCGATGATTGCCATTCTGGCTGCCAGAGCCGTTGGCTATCAGGGAAATGCCCACATCACTATCGCCGCGCTCATCGAATTTATCCACACGGCGACGCTTCTGCACGACGATGTGGTGGATGAATCGGATATGCGTCGTGGCAAAGCCACGGCTAACGCCGCGTTCGGGAACGCAGCCAGCGTCCTGGTGGGGGACTTTATCTATACCCGCGCCTTCCAGATGATGACCAGCCTGGGTTCCCTGAAAGTGCTGGAAGTGATGTCCGAAGCCGTTAACGTCATCGCTGAAGGCGAAGTGCTGCAGCTGATGAACGTCAACGACCCGGACATCACCGAAGAAAACTACATGCGCGTCATCTACAGCAAAACCGCGCGCCTGTTTGAAGCGGCGGCCCAGTGTTCCGGCATTTTGGCGGGCTGTACCGAAGCGCAGGAAAAAGGCCTGCAGGACTATGGCCGCTATCTGGGCACAGCCTTCCAGCTGATTGACGATCTGCTGGATTACAGTGCGGACGGCGAGACGCTCGGCAAAAACGTTGGCGATGACCTGAACGAAGGCAAACCGACCCTGCCGCTGCTCCACGCCATGCGTAACGGAACGGCCGACCAGGCGAAGATGATCCGTGAAGCGATTGAGCAGGGAAATGGCCGCCATCTTCTGGAACCTGTACTGGAAACCATGGCAATCTGCGGATCGCTGGAATGGACGCGTCAGCGTGCAGAAGAAGAAGCCGACAAGGCCATCGAGGCCCTTCAGGTCATTCCAGACAGCCCATGGCGCGAGGCACTGATTGGCCTTGCCCACATCGCCGTTCAGCGCGACCGTTAATCTCCCTTTTTCTCCCCGCGATACTGGCGGGGAGATTCCAGTACACGCCTGTAAATTCCGCGTTCATGTAAATTCATCGGTTTAGAGACCGCATGAATAAAGCCATGTCTTATTCTGAATATTCCTTCAAGTAACGCGAACTTTTTAGAACAAGAGTTCGAAATGGGTATAGTAAACCCGTCGTTTCAGAAGAAACGGCGTAGGTGAATCCGAACTTAAGGACGGCGTTATGGATACGAAATTTATCGACTGGCACACGGCTGATATTATTGCCGCACTGCGCAAAAAAGGCACTTCACTGGCAGCAGAGTCCCGCCGCCATGGACTGAGTTCTTCAACTCTGGCAAACGCCCTCACCCGCCCCTGGCCAAAAGGAGAATTAATTATCGCAACGGCGCTGGACACGCATCCGTGGGTGATTTGGCCTTCGCGCTACCACGATCCTGTCACCCATGAATTTATCGACAGATCGCGCATGATTCGCCAGAGAAAAGTAAAAAAAGAATCGCAGGAATAAGATTTTTTTGACAGGAACAGCAACCCCCCGGTCATTTCTGGCAGGGGGCTGCCGGAACGATTACTCGCCCTTCACACGCTCGATATTGGCACCCAGCGCGCGCAGTTTATCTTCGATACGCTCATAGCCACGATCGATGTGATAAATACGATCCACGATCGTTGTGCCTTCCGCGATACAACCCGCCAACACCAGGCTGGCAGACGCACGCAGATCGGTTGCCATCACCTGAGCACCGGACAGTTTCTCAACGCCGTGGCAAATCACGGTATTACTTTCGATCTCGGCACGTGCCCCCATACGGATCAGCTCCGGTACGTGCATAAAGCGGTTCTCGAAAATGGTTTCCGTGATAAAGCCGGTCCCTTCGGCGACCAGGTTCAACAAGGTGAACTGTGCCTGCATGTCAGTTGGGAACGCCGGATGCGGTGCCGTACGCACATTGACCGCTTTTGGACGCTGTCCATGCATATCAAGGCTGATCCAGTCTTCACCGATTTCGATATCCGCACCCGCATCGCGCAGTTTCGCCAGCACTGCATCCAGGGTATCTGGCTGCGCGTTACGACAAACAATTTTCCCGCCAGAGATCGCAGCAGCGATCAGGAAGGTACCGGTTTCGATACGGTCCGGCAGTACGCGATAGACACCCCCGCCCAGACGCTCAACGCCTTCGATGGTGATGCGGTCGGTACCCTGACCGGAGATCTTCGCACCCAGCGCCACGAGGAAGTTGGCAGTATCCACAATCTCCGGTTCACGCGCGGCGTTTTCGATGATCGTGGTCCCTTCTGCCAGCGTTGCCGCAGACATAATGGTCACCGTTGCACCCACGCTCACTTTGTCCATAACAATGTGCGCGCCTTTCAGACGACCATTGACGGACGCTTTAACGTAGCCTTCTTCCAGCTTGATCTCTGCGCCCAGTTTTTCCAGGCCAAAGATGTGCAGGTCAACCGGACGCGCACCGATAGCGCAACCGCCCGGCAGCGAAACCTGACCCTGACCGAAACGCGCCACCAGCGGGCCAAGCGCCCAGATGGAAGCACGCATGGTTTTCACCAGATCGTAAGGGGCAGAGAAGTTATTCACCTTGCTGGCGTCGATCCAGACGGAACCGTTACGCTCGACTTTCGTGCCCAACTGGGTGAGCAGCTTCATGGTGGTGTCGATATCTTTCAGCTTCGGTACGTTCTGAATCTCTACCGGCTCTTCCGCGAGCAGTGCAGCAAAGAGGATGGGCAGCGCGGCGTTTTTCGCGCCAGAAATTGTGACTTCGCCCTGGAGACGCGTTGGCCCCTGTACACGAAATTTATCCATGGTGTGCTCTCTTATAAATTCAACCGTGCTGCGGGCCTGTCGCCCTCAGCTCAAAAACCGTTTAGTTTGCGATCGCGTGCCCACTCTTGCGGGGTGAACGCTTTAATCGACAGGGCGT
This sequence comes from Enterobacter roggenkampii, assembly GCF_001729805.1. NCBI lineage: Bacteria > Pseudomonadati > Pseudomonadota > Gammaproteobacteria > Enterobacterales > Enterobacteriaceae > Enterobacter > Enterobacter roggenkampii. Next base: position 4,173,634 of record NZ_CP017184.1, read on the forward strand.
GGATGCGGTTATCCGCAATATATTCCATCAGCGGCGCGTACACAGCCTGCTGTTTCTTCACACGGCTCATACCGTCGAACATCTCACCCACAGCAATAACCTGGAAGTGACTGCCATCGCCTGTGACGTGGGCTTCCTGAAGGGAGAGTGCATTCATCAGCACTGTCTGGATTTCATGATTTTCCATGGGCTCTTAATCATCTGATAGTGAAAACAAGCCCAACATCTTAGAGCAAAGTGGCGTCGTCTTAAACAAGCAAAAAGCCCCGACGATGAAACTGTCAGGGCTTTCGGAAGTAACGCACTGAAAATATTAACGAGGCAGTACGTCCTGAGGCAGATTGTAGAGCTGCGCAAGGGTCACGACATTGTCGCTCGCGCCGCGAAGCGTGACGCTCGTCCCCTGCTTTTTCCCTACCGCAACCAGATGGGCAAGCAGCGCAACGCCTGCCGTATCCACCCGCGTGACGTCGGTTAAGTCAATAAGCGTCACGCCCTGCATGGCCTCATGGCGTTTATCCCATAAGGGGTTCAGCAGATCCTGATCCAGCTCACCGGACAGCTTTAATGTCTCGCCTTCACGCGACCAGCTGAGTTGCTGTGACATTACTTCTTCTCGTCCAGACTAATTTTCTGACGAGCGATGGACTGCAGCTGCGCGGTCAGGCCATCAATCCCCTTGGTGCGCAGCAGGTCGCTCCACTCGTTCTGTTTGGTAGTGATCATGCTTACGCCTTCGGCGATCATGTCATACGCCTGCCAGTGGCCGGTCTGGCTGTTTTTACGCCACTGGAAATCCAGACGCACCGGCGGACGACCGTTAGGATCGTTGATCGTTACGCGAATAGGGACGATGGTCGCATCACCCAGCGGCTGCTCCGGGGCGATCTGATAGGTCTGACCGTGGTACATCGCCAGCGCCTGACCATACGCCTGCTTCAGGTATTCACGGAAAGCGGCAAAATAGGCATCACGCTGCGCCGGGGTTGCGTCTTTGTAATAGCGGCCCAGCACCAGTGCTCCCGCATATTTGATCTGCACGTACGGCAGCAGCTCCTGGTCAACCACGTCACGCAGGTAATCAGGATTAGCACGAATCTTAGGCTGCTCGTTTTTAAGACGATCGAAGGTTTTCTTCGCGGCTTCGTCCATCAGTTTGTACGGGTTACTCTGATCCGCCGCGTGCACCGCGGTGAGAGGGGAAATAACCAGCATGGCAACCATTAACAGTCGTTTAAACATGAATGACTTCTCCTGATATTAATTCGCAGCACCTGGGGTCGGCGCAGCATTGGTATGGTCTTCACTCTGCGCAGGGGCATTGTCAGACTTTTTATCATCCCCTTTACTGTTGTAAAGGAACTGACCAATCATATCTTCCAGCACCATGGCGGACTTGGTGTCCTGGATCACGCTCCCGTCCTTAAGGATAGTCGTTCCCAGCTCGGGGTCTTCAAAACCGACGTTAAGCGCCAGATATTGTTCGCCCAGCAGACCGGAAGTCCGGATAGAAAGGGAGCTGGTGTCCGGAATGTGGTTGTAACGCTCTTCGATATCCATCGCGACACGTGGCAGATAGGTCTTCTCATCCAGCGTAATGTCAGATACGCGTCCGATCACCACGCCGCCAATACGGACCGGTGAACGCGCCTTCAGCCCGCCGATGTTATCGAAGGTGGCATAGATGCGATACGTCGGCTCGGTGCGCACAGACGTAATATCCGCCGCTCTCAGGCAGATAAACAGCGCGGCCAGCAGCGCCAGCAGCAGGAATACGCCGACCCAAATTTCATTTTTTCTCGTTTGCATGAACTCAATTCCCAAACATCAGTGCGGTGAGCACAAAATCCAGACCCAGTACGGCCAGCGACGAATGAACGACTGTACGTGTAGTTGCGCGGCTAATGCCCGCCGACGTCGGGATGGCATCGTAACCATTGAACAATGCAATCCAGGTGACCGTAATGGCAAATACCACGCTCTTAATCAGGCAGTTAATCAGATCCATTCGCAGATCAATGGCGTCCTGCATGGCAGACCAGAAGAAACCGGCATCAATGCCTTTCCAGTGCACGCCAACCAGCGAACCGCCCCAGATCCCCACGGCGACAAACAGAATCGTCAGCAGCGGTAAAGAGATGACCCCGGCCCAGAAACGCGGCGAGATCACGCGACGCAGCGGATCGACCGCCATCATCTCCATGCTGGAGAGCTGCTCGGTCGCGCGCATCAGGCCAATTTCAGCCGTTAAGGCCGACCCCGCGCGCCCGGCGAACAGCAGCGCCGCCACAACGGGCCCCAGTTCACGCAGCAGCGAGAGCGCCACCAGCATCCCGAGGCTGGTTTCCGCACTGTAGGTTGTCAGCACCAGGTAGCCCTGCAGACCCAGCACCATACCGATAAACAGACCGGAGACAATGATGATGAGCATCGACAGCACGCCGACGTTATAAAGCTGACGCACCAATAGCGGCGCGTGCTTGCGGAATTCCGGCTTGCCGACCAGCGCGTTGAATAACATCAATCCGGCACGCCCGAACGTCCTGATGGTTTTTATGCCACGGTGTCCGAGAGCGGCCAACGCATTTAACAGCATGAGTGGCTTAACTCCCTATTCCCAGTAAATCGTCACGATAGTCGCCCGCCGGGTAGCGGAACGGCACAGGGCCATCGGCAATACCGTCAAGGAACTGCCGCACGCGCGGATCGCAATTTTCCTGCAGCGCCTGGGCGCTACCGTGTGCGACGATCTTTTTGTCCGCTACGATGTAGGCGTAATCGGCAATGCTCAACACTTCAGGTACATCGTGAGACACCACAATGCAGGTGACGCCAAGCGCGCTGTTCAGCTCAGAGATGAGCTTCACCAGCACGCCCATCGTGATGGGATCCTGCCCGACAAACGGTTCGTCGAACATGATTAAATCAGGTTCTAATGCGATGGCTCGCGCCAGCGCGGCACGACGCGCCATCCCGCCGGACAGTTCCGAAGGCATCAGCTTCGCGGCGCCCCGCAGCCCGACGGCTTCTAGCTTCATCATCACCGTGCTTTTCAGCAGCGCAGGCGGCAGGCTGGTATGCTCGCGCAGCGGATAGGCAACGTTATCAAAGACGTTCATGTCGGTGAACAAAGCCCCCGACTGAAAGAGCATGCTCATGCGTTTGCGAACAGTATACAGGCGCGAGCGCGACATCTCCGGGATGTTTTCGCCATCAAAGAGGATTTCACCGCTATCCGGTGGGATCTGCCCACCAATAAGGCGGAGCAGGGTCGTTTTACCGATCCCGGACGGCCCCATGATGGCAGTAATTTTGCCACGCGGCACGGTCAACGAAATATCATCAAATATCAATCTGTTGGCGCGAGAAAAACTCACACCGCGGACATCGACTAAATTCGCCATGGTTTGGCTCATTTATGGTTCCTTTCTTATCCTGCTCACGTTAAGGCATGTAGCCTGAATCAGCCCTAAACTCCGCATTTTTACAGAATAATAACCGTAGAGGTTAGCGAAAGCTGGCATTTGTTTTACTTTTCCGGCGCATAAAGTCAAAATTAGGAATTCGTTACGCCTCAGACTGTATGCAGTCCAGCCATTCCCGAGCAATGGACCGACGAGTATACCTGAAGAAAGGACTTTTGATGCTTTTAGCAACAGCACTGTTAATAATTGGTTTACTGTTGGTGGTCTACAGTGCTGACCGTTTAGTGTTTGCTGCATCTATCCTGTGTCGCCTGAGTGGCGTACCGCCTGTTGTCATCGGGATGACCGTGGTCAGCGCAGGAACGTCGCTTCCTGAAATCATCGTCTCTGTCTCTGCCTCGCTGCATGGTCAGGTAGACCTGGCAGTCGGCACCGCCATTGGCTCTAACATCGTCAATATTTTATTGATTTTAGGCCTGGCCGCGCTGCTCCATCCTTTTCGCGTGCATTCTGATGTTCTGCGCCGTGAATTGCCGCTAATGTTACTCGTAAGCCTGCTGGCAGGGTGCGTATTTTACGATGGCGTACTGAGCTACAGCGACGGCATTTTCCTGCTGGCGCTGGCCGTTATTTGGCTGCTGTATAGTGTTAAAATCGCCCGTCAGGCTGAAAAGCAGGGTCAGGATAGCCTCACGCGCGAGCAGGTCGCCGAGCTTCCACGAGAAGGCACGCTGCCTGTTGCCCTGCTCTGGCTGGGCGTCGCGCTGATCATCATGCCGATGGCAACGCGCATGGTCGTGGATAACGCAACGGTGCTGGCGAACTATTTTGCCATCAGCGAGCTGACCATTGGCCTGACGGTGATTGCCATCGGCACCAGCCTGCCGGAGCTGGCCACCGCCATTGCGGGGGCCCGTAAAGGTGAGGATGACATTGCCATTGGTAATATCATCGGCTCTAACATTTTTAATATCGCCATTGTGATGGGCCTGCCAGCCCTGATTTCGCCAGGGCCCTTTAATCCTCTGGCGTTCTCACGTGATTACGGCGTGATGTTGCTGGTCAGCGTAATTTTTGCCCTGCTCTGCTGGCGGCGGCAACGACAGATCGGCAAAGGCGCAGGCGCGCTGCTGACGGGTGGATTTATCGTATGGATGGCGATGCTGTACTGGCTCTCGCCTCTTCTCTCTGGGTAAACGGAAACGCATTATGTCGCAAATAGAATTGCAGCCGGGTTTTGACTTTCAGAAAGCAGGCAAAGACGTTCTGGAGATTGAACGTGAAGGTCTGGCGCAGTTAGATCAGTACATTAATCAGGATTTTAGTCTGGCATGTGAGAAGATATTCTACTGCGCCGGCAAAGTCGTGGTGATGGGGATGGGCAAGTCCGGCCACATTGGACGCAAAATGGCGGCAACCTTTGCCAGTACCGGCACCTCTTCTTTCTTTGTCCACCCGGGGGAGGCCGCGCACGGGGACCTGGGTATGGTCACGCCGCAGGATATCGTCATCGCGCTCTCCAACTCCGGTGAGTCCAATGAAATCCTGGCGCTCATCCCGGTTCTGAAGCGACTGCAGGTGCCGCTGATTTGCATGACCAGCCGTCCGGAAAGCAGCATGGCGCGTGCAGCCGATATTCACCTGTGCGTGAAGGTTCCTAAGGAGGCCTGTCCGCTCGGTCTGGCGCCGACCTCCAGCACCACCGCTGCACTGGTCATGGGCGATGCGCTTGCCGTGGCGCTGCTTGAAGCCCGTGGCTTTACGCCGGAAGATTTCGCGCTTTCCCACCCGGGCGGCGCGCTGGGGCGCAAGCTCCTGCTGCGGGTAAACGATATTATGCACACCGGGGATGAGATCCCTCACGTCAGTAAAGAAGCCTCCCTGCGTGATGCGCTGCTGGAAATCACCCGTAAGAATCTGGGGATGACGGTCGTGTGCGACGATCTGATGAAAATTCAGGGGATCTTCACCGATGGCGACCTGCGTCGCGTGTTCGACATGGGTGTCGATGTCCGCACGCTCGGTATTGCCGATGTGATGACGCCCGGCGGCATCCGCGTGCGTCCGGGTACGCTGGCCGTGGACGTGCTGAACCTGATGCAGTCCCGCCATATCACCTCCGTTATGGTTGCCGATGGCGACCAGTTGCTGGGTGTGGTACATATGCATGATCTGCTGCGCGCAGGCGTAGTGTAATGAAGGATAAGACAATGAGTAATGCGGGTGCATCCCTTGCAACCTGTTATGGTCCGGTCAGTACCCAGATGATGGCAAAGGCGGAAAACATTCGTCTGCTCATCCTCGATGTGGATGGGGTTCTCTCCGACGGCCTGATTTACATGGGCAATAATGGTGAAGAGCTGAAGGCGTTTAACGTTCGCGACGGCTACGGTATCCGCTGTGCGCTCACCTCGGGGATTGAGGTGGCGATCATCACCGGACGAAACGCTAAACTGGTAGAAGACCGCTGTGAAACTTTAGGTATTACCCATCTGTATCAGGGTCAATCCGATAAGATGGCGGCGTTCAATGATTTACTGGGTAAACTGGCTATCGCACCGGAAAACGTGGCCTACGTCGGGGACGACCTGATTGACTGGCCGGTGATGGCTGAAGTTGGGCTGAGCATCGCCGTTGCCGATGCGCATCCGCTGCTGATCCCGCGCGCCGACTACGTTACCCACATCAACGGTGGCCGCGGCGCTGTCCGTGAAGTCTGCGATCTGCTTCTGCTGGCGCAGGGCAAGCTTGATGAGGCCAAAGGGCAATCGATATGAGTAAAACCAGACGTTGGATTATCATTTTGCTTTCGCTTGTCGCACTGGTATTGATTGGCGTGAACCTTGCCGATCGCGACGATACGCAAACGGAAGTGATCAACAATACCGATCCAACCTATAAAAGCGATCACAGCGACACCGTGGTCTACAGCCCGGAAGGCGCACTGAACTATCGCCTGATTGCCCAGCATGTTGAATATTTTTCCGATGATGGCGTTTCATGGTTTACCCAACCTGTGATGACCACATTTGATAAAGACAAAGTGCCGACGTGGTCAATTAAGTCAGATCGGGCCAAACTGACAAATGACCGTATGCTTTATCTGTATGGCCACGTTGAAGTCAACGCCCTGACCGCTGACTCGCAACTGCGAAAAATTACGACGGATAATGCCCAGATCAACCTGGTAACCCAGGACGTGACGTCGCAGGATCTGGTCACACTGTATGGCACAACATTTAATTCCAGCGGTTTAAGAATGCGCGGGAACTTACGCAGCAAGAACGCCGAGCTGATTGAAAAGGTTAGAACCTCCTATGAAATTCAAAACAAACAAACTCAGCCTTAAAGTAATTATCGCCAGCGCGATGCTGGCGGCCAGTCTCCCCGCGCTTGCTGTAACGGGCGATACCGACCAGCCGATCCATATTGAGTCCGACACCCAGTCTCTCGATATGCAGGGTAACGTCGTCACCTTCACGGGTAACGTCGTCATGACCCAGGGCACCATCAAAATCAACGCCGACAAAGTGGTCGTGACCCGTCCGGGTGGCGAGCAGGGCAAAGAGATTATCGATGGCTATGGTAATCCGGCGACCTTCTACCAGATGCAGGACAACGGCAAGCCGGTGAAAGGCCGCGCTACGCACATGCACTATGAGCTGGCGAAGGATCTGGTCATCCTGACCGGGAATGCGTATCTGGAACAGCTGGACAGCAACATTACCGGCGACCAGATTACCTATCTGGTTAAAGAGCAAAAAATGCAGGCCTCCAGCGAGAAAGGCAAACGCGTGACCACCGTACTGGTTCCGTCGCAGCTGCAGGACAAAGGCAAGGGCCAGGCCCCGGCACAGAAGAAGAGTAACTAATTCGTTATGGCAACATTAACTGCAAAAAACCTCGCGAAGGCCTATAAGGGCCGCCGTGTCGTAGAAGATGTCAGTCTGACCGTCAACTCCGGCGAAATCGTGGGGCTGCTTGGCCCGAACGGTGCGGGTAAAACGACCACCTTCTACATGGTCGTGGGTATTGTGCCGCGCGATGCCGGCAACATTATCATTGACGATGAAGACATCAGTCTTCTGCCGCTGCACGCGCGCGCGCGTCGCGGGATCGGCTATCTGCCGCAGGAAGCCTCCATTTTCCGTCGTCTCAGCGTTTACGACAACCTGATGGCGGTCCTGCAAATTCGTAACGACCTGACCAACGAACAGCGTCAGGATCGTGCCAACGAGCTGATGGAAGAGTTCCACATTGAGCATCTGCGCGACAGCCTCGGTCAGGCACTCTCCGGGGGCGAACGCCGTCGCGTTGAGATTGCGCGTGCGCTGGCCGCAAACCCGAAATTTATCCTTCTGGATGAACCGTTTGCGGGCGTTGACCCCATCTCCGTTATCGACATTAAACGTATCATTGAGCACCTGCGCGACAGCGGGCTTGGCGTACTGATCACCGACCACAACGTGCGTGAAACGCTGGCCGTATGTGAACGCGCCTATATTGTCAGCCAGGGCAATCTGATCGCCCACGGTACGCCGCAGCAGATCCTCGAAGACGATCATGTTAAGCGCGTCTATCTTGGGGAAGACTTCAGACTCTGATAGGGTAGAGGTAACGTAACGCCGAACCGGAGAAAAATGCTCTGAACATGAAGCAAGGTTTGCAATTAAGGCTCAGCCAACAACTGGCGATGACGCCGCAGCTACAGCAGGCAATTCGCCTGTTGCAACTGTCCACGTTAGAACTTCAGCAGGAGCTTCAGCAGGCGCTGGACAGTAACCCCCTGCTGGAACAAACCGATCTTCATGACGAGGTAGATACCCAGCAATCGCAGGATACTGAAGCGCTCGATACCGCGGATGCACTCGAACAAAAAGAGATGCCCGACGAGCTTCCGCTTGATGCCAGCTGGGATGAAATCTACACCGCCGGAACCCCTTCCGGTACGCGTGCAGACTACCAGGACGATGAGCTACCGGTCTATCAGGGCGAAACCACCCAGTCGCTGCAGGATTACCTGATGTGGCAGGTGGAACTCACCCCCTTCTCCGATACCGACCGCGCGATTGCCACGTCGATTGTCGATGCCGTTGACGACACCGGCTATTTGACCGTCACCCTCGACGATATACTGGAAAGCATGGGCGACGACGAGATTGAGCTTGAGGAAGTCGAAGCCGTTCTGAAGCGCATCCAGCGTTTCGATCCGGTAGGCGTAGCCGCAAAAGATCTGCGCGACTGCCTGCTGATTCAGCTTTCTCAGTTCAGCAAAGAGACGCCATGGCTCGAGGAGGCGCGCGCGATCATCAGCGATCATCTGGATCTGCTGGCGAACCACGATTTCCGCACCCTGATGCGCGTCACGCGCCTGAAAGAAGAGGTGCTGAAAGAAGCGGTGAATCTGATCCAGTCGCTCGATCCGCGCCCCGGTCAGTCGATCCAGACCAGCGAGCCCGAGTACGTGATCCCGGATGTACTGGTCAGAAAACACAACGGCCGCTGGGTCGTTGAACTGAATTCAGACAGCATCCCTCGCCTGCAAATCAACCAGCAGTATGCCTCCATGTGCACCAGCGTGCGTAACGACGCCGACAACCAATATATTCGTAGCAATTTGCAGGAAGCGCGATGGCTGATCAAAAGTCTGGAGAGCCGAAATGATACGCTGCTACGCGTCAGCCGCTGTATTGTCGAACAGCAGCAGGCGTTCTTTGAGCAGGGTGAAGAGTATATGAAACCGATGGTGCTGGCGGATATCGCTCAGGCCGTCGAGATGCATGAATCAACCATTTCCCGTGTCACCACGCAGAAGTATCTGCACAGTCCACGCGGTATTTTTGAGCTTAAGTATTTCTTCTCCAGCCATGTGAATACCGAGGGCGGCGGCGAAGCGTCGTCAACGGCCATTCGTGCTCTGGTGAAGAAGTTGATCGCCGCGGAGAATCCCGCGAAGCCACTAAGCGACAGTAAGTTAACCACCATGCTGTCCGATCAGGGTATTATGGTGGCACGTCGTACTGTTGCGAAGTATCGAGAGTCTTTATCCATTCCGCCGTCCAACCAGCGTAAACAGCTGGTCTGACACAACCGATAAGGAAGACACTATGCAGCTCAACATCACTGGACAAAACGTCGAAATTACTGAGGCTTTACGCGACTTTGTGAACGCGAAGTTTGCAAAACTCGAGCAGTATTTCGAAAGGATCAATCAGGTCTACATTGTGTTGAAAGTGGAGAAAGTGACTCATATCTCGGATGCCACCCTGCATGTTAACGGGGGGGAACTGCATGCCAGTGCGGAAGGGCAAGACATGTACGCTGCTATCGACGGCTTGATTGATAAGCTTGCGCGACAGCTCAATAAACATAAAGATAAACTGAAACAACACTAATTGTCCGGGCAGTTAACGGGTGCAGGACGGCCTGTTGTGAAACACAACAGGCCATTTGTACAGTTAGCGCTTAGGTGAAATTATGATGAACAACGATTCCGCTCTTCAACTGAGCAATGTCCTTAACCAGGAATGTACCCGCAGTGCGGTTCACTGCCAGAGCAAAAAACGTGCGCTGGAAATCATCAGTGAACTGGCCGCAAAACAGCTGGGCCTGCCGCCGCAGGTGGTGTTCGAAGCGATTCTGACCCGTGAAAAGATGGGCAGTACCGGTATCGGCAACGGCATCGCAATCCCGCACGGCAAGCTGGAAGAGGACACCCTGCGTGCCGTCGGTGTGTTTGTGCAGCTTGAAACACCGATCGCCTTTGATGCCATTGATAACCAGCCCGTCGATCTCCTCTTCGCGCTGCTGGTGCCTGCTGACCAGACGAAAACCCATCTGCATACGCTGTCGCTGGTCGCGAAACGTCTGGCTGATAAAACCATTTGCCGTCGACTGCGCTCGGCTCAAAGTGATGAAGAGCTTTATCAAATTATCACCGAAGCAGAAGGCAATCAGGATGATGCATAACCAGGAGATGGCCTTCACATCTGTTGTCCTGAGGAGAAACGGAACATGGTGCTGATGATTGTCAGCGGTCGTTCAGGGTCGGGGAAATCCGTGGCTCTGCGCGCGCTGGAAGACATGGGTTTTTACTGCGTCGATAACCTTCCGGTCGTGTTGCTGCCCGACCTGGCCCGTACGCTTGCGGAGAGACAGACCTCGGCCGCCGTCAGTATCGACGTTCGTAACATGCCGGAATCGCCAGAGATCTTCGAGCAGGCAATGAGTAACCTGCCTGACACGTTCTCGCCTCAGCTGCTGTTCCTCGATGCAGACCGTAATACCCTGATCCGTCGCTACAGCGACACCCGTCGTTTGCACCCGCTTTCCAGTAAGAACCTCTCCCTGGAGAGCGCAATCGATGAAGAGAGCGATCTGCTGGAGCCGCTGCGTTCTCGCGCCGACCTGATTGTCGACACCTCTGAGATGTCCGTTCACGAGCTGGCGGAAATGCTGCGTACCCGGTTGTTGGGTAAACGCGAGCGCGAACTGACGATGGTGTTCGAATCCTTTGGCTTCAAGCACGGTATCCCGATTGATGCGGATTATGTTTTCGACGTGCGCTTCCTGCCGAACCCACACTGGGATCCGAAACTGCGTCCTATGACCGGTCTGGATAAACCCGTCGCGGCCTTCCTCGACAGGCACACAGAAGTTCACAATTTTATCTACCAGACGCGAAGCTACCTTGAGCTATGGTTACCTATGCTGGAGACAAACAATCGTAGCTACCTGACGGTAGCGATTGGCTGTACCGGCGGTAAACATCGTTCGGTTTATATCGCCGAACAGCTGGCCGACTATTTCCGCTCGCGCGGGAAGAACGTTCAGTCCCGTCATCGCACGCTGGAAAAACGTAAAACATGACCGTAAAACAGACCGTTGAGATCACCAATAAGCTGGGCATGCATGCGCGCCCGGCGATGAAGCTGTTTGAGCTGATGCAGGGTTTCGATGCAGAAGTTCTGCTGCGGAATGACGAAGGTACCGAAGCGGAGGCGAACAGCGTCATTGCGCTGCTGATGCTGGATTCCGCCAAAGGGCGTCAGATTGAAGTCGAAGCCACCGGCCCCCAGGAAGAGGAAGCGCTGGCGGCGGTGATTGCGCTGTTTAACGCAGGGTTCGACGAAGATTAAGGTCTCTGCCCTTCAGGCGGGTGGCGCTGCGCTTACCCGCCCTACATAAGTTTGTTGCTCTCCATAAACCCTTCTCCTCCCAACTGACGCATCTGGCGCATAATCCACGCCTGACGGCTTCGCACGTACCCTGAGGGGGCACTGGCTTTAAAACGGATGGGATTAGGCAGAACAGCCGCGAGCAGCGCCGCCTCAGACATGCTCAGCTTGCTGGCGGGTTTATTAAAATAGCGTTGTGATGCAGCTTCGACACCAAATACCCCGTCGCCAAACTCGGCAACGTTGAGATACACGGTCAGAATGCGCTTTTTGCTCCAGACCGTTTCCATGCCCAGGGTGAGCCCCGCTTCCAGCCCCTTTCGCACCCAGCTGCGGCCGTCCCACAGAAACAGATTTTTGGCCGTCTGCTGCGACAAGGTTGACGCGCCGCGCACGCGGTTTTCATGGCGTTCGTTATGCGCCAGCGCCTTCTCAATGGCCGCAACGTCGAACCCCCAGTGCTCCGGGAATTTCTGATCCTCCGCTGCGATGACCGCCAGCCCCATAAACGGAGAGATCTCGTCCATGCTTACCCAGTCAGAATGGGCAACATAGCCGAAATCGCCGCTGAGCCACGCGCCGAGCTGACGCTCAACCATCACGGCAGAGAACGGGACCGGCATAATGCTGAACACGGCCAGCCCGCCTCCCCAGAACACCGCCATGACGAGAACAATGCGTAGAAGAAGGCGTTTCACCCATGCGCCTGCGGAAAACGGACGCCTCATTCCGTCAGCACCAGCACGCGGGCGACCAGTTTTTCAATGCCCACGGCGGCTTCCGCGATATTCTTCGCCAGCATATACGCAGGCGTGGTGACAATCTTGTTATCTTCATCAACCACAATGTCATCCACCGGGCACGGAACGTGTTCGCCCCCCATTTCTTCGACAATCTCTGCGGTATCAATATCCGTCCCGATAGTCAGGCGCAGCGGGAAATCAAAAATTTTAGGCAACATCGCAGGTGCTATACAGATAAAGCCCAGCGGTTTTCCTGCCGCATGCATGGCCTGCGACAGCGCTTTGAGATGAGGATCGATCTGACACTCCGCGCCCTGCGCGGCAAAGGTACTGAGATTTTTGGCTGCGCCAAACCCACCTGGCACAATGAGCGCATCAAGCTCTGCAGGGTCTGCCTGAATAAGAGGATGGATGACACCTCGCGCAATGCGCGCGGCTTCAATCAGCACGTTACGGGTTTCCGCCATCGGCTCACCGGTCAGATGGTTAATCACATCCGCCTGATTTTTGTCCGGTGCAAAACAAATCACCTCGGCTCCCTGCTTAGCCAGGGCCAGCAGCGTGATGACGGCTTCATGTATCTCAGAGCCATCGTAAACACCGCATCCGCTTAGCACGACACCAATCTTTTTCATCATGACAATCCTTTTCTGCAACTTGCTGAAGCACATTAATAATTTTGATTAAAACGCTATGCTTCACACATTTCACTGATTCATGTAACAAACCATTTAAGATTTGCTATCTTATCTGCGTGCGGCCTAAATTTTTCAGGCAGCGCCCTTTCAAAAATAACGTTTAAAAACAGGCGCAGCCACGATTTCCCTGGTGTTGGCGCAGTATTCGCGCACCCCGGTTAATCCGGGGTCATTTTTTTCTGGCGTCAACCCAGGCTTTTAGCACCGCCACATCGTTTTGCCATTCCTGTTTCATCTCTTCAACCCAATCACCCACGTTATCTTCCCATGCAGGTAAATCAGGCGACTGAATCTGTTGCCCCAACTGCTGCAGATGGCGTAAGCCAACCGAGCCGGCGGCACCTTTGATTTTATGTCCTTCTTCCACGATACCCTTCTGGTCACGAGCCGTCAGGTTGGATTCCAGCACGCTCAGATAGCCCGGCATCATTTTTTCGAACACCGCCAGACCGTCGGTAATCAGTTTCGGCCCCACCAGATCGATGTACTGCTCCAGCATCGCGGTATCGAGTATCGTTTGGGCTTTTGCGCTATCAACAGACGTCATGGTGCTCTCCTCTTCATCATGGGTATCCCAGAACTTTTTGATCATAGCGGTCAGAGCAGGCACCGCCAGCGGCTTGCTGAGTACATCGTCCATACCGGCATCGAGATACTCTTTTTTATCTTTCAGCACGTTCGCCGTCAGGGCAACCAGCGGCGGCAGTTCGTCGGCCGCGTACTGACGCGTCAACTCGCGCGAGATATCCAGCCCGGTCATATCCGGTAATTGAATATCCAGCAGAACAAGATCGTATTCGCCGGGTTTAAACATCTCCAGCGCGGCTTTACCGGTCATCGCGACATCCACGCTGTTGCCCAGTTTTTCCAGCACAGAGCGCGCCACAATTACGTTCAGCTCAATATCTTCCACCAGCAGGACGTGCAGGGCAGGCAGCGGCATATCGTCATTTTCAAAGGTATCCTCTACCTCTTCCGCCACCGCAGGGGCATGGACCGTCAGCGTGAAGGTTGACCCTTTGCCCGGCTGGCTGGCAACGGTGATATCGCCGCCCATACTCTTCGCCAGACGTTTAGAGACCGCCAGGCCAATGCCCGTACCGGTGGCCGGTTTCCCACCGTTGCTGTCCTTCACCTGATAGTACATGGCGAAGATTTTGTCCTGCTCCTCCAGCGGAATACCCATCCCGGAGTCTTCCACCTCGAAGTGCAGCATGTCACCTTCGTCATAGCGGATACGCACCGCAACCTTTCCTTTCTGGGTAAATTTCACCGCGTTGCTGATCAGGTTCCACAGGATCTGGCGCAGTCGCGTGCCGTCCGTCACCACTTTATGCGGCAGCGGCAGGGTTGGCTCCATGACAAAGCTCAATCCCTTCTGCTGCGCCTGCAGGCCAGACAGGTTTTCCAGATCGGCAAGGAAGCTGGTGAAATCCACAGGCTGGTTATCAAGCTGAACTTTACGGCGCTCCATCTTATCCATATCAATAATATCGTTGAAGATATTACCCAGCGTGACCGCTGAAACATGGATAGTCTTGAGGTATTTTTCCTGCTCTGCGGTCAGGTCGGTATCCAGCAGAATACGGCTCAACCCGACGATGCCGTTAAGCGGCGTACGCAGCTCGTGGCTGATGGTGGAGATAAAGGTGGTCTTGTCGCGGCTGGCGCGCTCCAGGGCATCCTGATAGCGCTTACGCTCGGTAATATCGCGGCCAAAGCCCATCAGGCCGTGGCGTTTCCCCACGCGGTCATAGTAGGGCACCTTACGGATCTCAAAGCAGGCTTTGCGCCCGTCCGGGTAATCCAGCCACTGTTCATAGGTCAGCGAGACGTTATGACGGAAGACTTTTTCGTCGGTCTCCATGACCTTGGCCGCCGCCTCTTCAGAGTAAACGTCCTGCGGCTTCAGGTGTATCAGCTGCTTCTCGCTTTTCCCGGTGAGCAGCTCCATCGCCCGGTTACAGCCGGAAAACTCTTTATCTTCATTACGGTAGAACACCAGATCCGGCGACGCATCCAGGAACGATCGCAGGAAAGAAGATTGCTGCTCAAGCTGGATCTGCGTGACCTCGCGCTCTTTCATTTCGATTTTCAGCTGTTCCAGGGTGGCCTGACGCTCGGCCTCCGCTTTCTCACGATCTGAAATCTCCTGATTCAGCTGCGCAATGTTGTCTTTGAGCTGGACGTTGAGCTTCAGGTCGCGCTCGCGCATCTCTTCCAGCTTATCCACCAGCTTAGACAAACGCTGACGGGACTCTTCCAGCTGTTCAACCACCACGGAAAGGAAATAGACCGCCCAGGGAGTAATAAGCAAGCCAAAGAAGATGGAGCGGATGACGTCGATACTCTCGACCTGACCATGCAGAACCATGGTAACCGCCATTTGCACGACAATGGCCAGAACGACCAGCGCCAGCGCAAGCAGCATGGAAAAACGCACCAGCCCAAGCTTCATCATCAGGTCGACGTAATACTGGGCAAGCATTCGAATTTGCTTCATAGAGGATCCCTTCACGACGTTATCGCTCAATAATACTCAAATTCGCGGCGGGACGTTGAAGGTTGTGAGAAAAAGTGCGGGGTGAAACAGGAGATTAGCCTCGCTCCCGGGTAACCGGAAGCGAGGCGAGGTCAATCAGGAGCGTTTCAATAGCAGCCAGAGACTGATCAGGAGGAAGCTGGCGCTTGGCAGCAGCGCACCGATAATCGGCGGAATGCCATAAACCAGCGTCAGCGGACCGAAGATCTGATCGAGCACGTAGAACACAAAGCCGAAGCTGATGCCGGTCACGACGCGGACCCCCATCGGCACGCTGCGCAACGGGCCGAAGATAAACGACAGCGCCATCAGCATCATTACCGCCACGGACATCGGCTGGAAGATTTTGCTCCACATGTTGAGCTGATAGCGTCCCGCATCCTGTCCGCTCGACTTCAGGTATTTCACATAGTTGTGCAAACCACTGATGGAGAGCGCGTCAGGATCCAGCGCCACGACGCCGAGCTTATCGGGCGTCAGGTTGGTTTTCCACGTACCCGTTACCGTCTGAGAACCCGTAATCTGTTTCGGATCGGTCAGGTTAGATTCATCAACCTGGGACAACCGCCACTGCTTATGTTCGGCGTCAAACTTCGCCGAAGAGGCGTGGCGAACGGACTGCAGACGGCGCTGGTCATCGAAAGCGTAGATGCTCACCCCGCCCAGTTCATCATTCCCCTTCACCCGTTCGATGTAGACGAAGTTTTTACCATCTTTCGCCCATAAACCTTGCTGAGTCGAGAGCAGTGAGCCGCCGTACATGGCCTGAGCACGGTAGTTACGCGCCATCTGTTCGCCCTGCGGCGCGACCCACTCGCCAATCGCCATGGTCAACAGCACCAGGGGGATGGCGGTTTTCATTACCGACAGCGCGACCTGCATACGGGTAAAACCCGAAGCCTGCATAACGACCAGCTCACTGCGCTGCGCCAGCATCCCCAGCCCCAGCAGCGCCCCCAGCAGGGCCGCCATCGGGAAGAAGATCTGCACATCTTTCGGCACGCTGAGCAGGGTATACATCCCCGCGCCCAGCGCGTCATAGCTCCCCTGCCCGGCTTTTTTCAGCTGATCGACAAATTTGATAATGCCGGAGAGGGACACCAGCATGAACAACGTCATCATGATGGTGGTAAAAATGGTTTTACCGATATAGCGATCAAGAACGCCAAACGCCTGCATTAGATGGCTCCTTTACGCGAGAATCGGGCACGTATGCGGCGCACAGGCACCGTATCCCACAGGTTTAACCCCAGCGCCAGTAAGATGTACAGGCTGTTAACGAACCATGTCCAGACCATAGGGTCCAGCTTACCCTTCGCGCCGTTGGAACGAATCGAGGTTTGCAGCAGGAAATAGATCAGGTAAAGCAGCATCGCTGGCAGCATAGAGAGCACGCGTCCCTGACGCGGGTTCACCACGCTCAGCGGAACGACAATCAGCGCCATCATAAACACGGTGAAGACAAGCGTAATACGCCAGTGGAACTCAGCACGCGCTCGGTTGGTATCGGTATTCCAGAGGGTACGCATGTCCATTTGCTCGGTATCCGTTGGGTCGAGCGCCACGGTCTGATGGCCGATAATGGCCTGATAGTTCTGGAAATCCGTAATGCGGAAGTCACGCAGCATCGCGGTGCCTTCGAAACGGGTGCCTTTGTTCAGCGTCACGACCTGAGAACCATCATTGCGCTGAGCAAGCTGACCGGAGTCGGCAACCACCACAGAAGGACGCGCGTTACCTTTAGGACGCAGCTGCGCCAGGAAGACATCGTTGAATTTGCTGCCGTCAACGCTCTCAATAAACAGCACGGAGTTCCCGTCGGTTGCCTGCTGGAACTGCCCCTGGGCTAACGCCGCCATGCCGGGGTTGGCTTTCGCTTCGGCCAGCACTTCGTCCTGATGGCGAGAAGACAGAGGACCCGCCCACATCACATTCACCGCCGCAACGATACCCGTGAACAGCGCCAGTATCATGGCGGCTTTGACCAGCACCGCTTTGCTCAGGCCACAGGCATGCATCACCGTGATTTCACTCTCGGTGTAGAGTTTCCCAAGCGTCATGAGCAGGCCAAGGAAAAGACTTAGCGGCAGGATAAGCTGCGCCATTTCCGGGATCCCTAAACCAAGCAGGGAAAGCACCAGATTTGTTGGAATTTCGCCGTCAACGGCCGCACCGAGGATCTTAACCAGCTTCTGACAGAAAAAAATCAGCAGCAGGATGAAGAGGATCGCCAGTTGGCTTTTGAGCGTCTCCCGCACCAGATATCTTATGATTATCACTTTAAATACGCCCGTAAAAACCCGTCTCTTTGCTGGAAAATCGCTTGTTTCATGGCTTAAACGTCATTTATTCTCTTGAGTCGTCGAAATCATCGCTAAGATTAAAACATCCGGCGGATTCACGCTTCAGGACTTTTTCTGACGTGTCGAAACCGTAGTAACGTAAGATTAACACGAAGTCACCACAACAGCGGACATGAGTTACGAAAGGTTTCAATTCTATCCGTAGCCGCCGCCGTTGTCTTTAAGATTCAGGAGCGTAGTGCATGGAGTTCAGTGTAAAAAGCGGTAGCCCGGAGAAACAGCGGAGTGCCTGCATCGTTGTGGGCGTCTTTGAACCACGCCGACTCTCCCCGATCGCCGAACAACTCGATAAAATCAGTGACGGCTATATTAGCGCCCTGCTGCGCCGTGGCGAACTGGAAGGCAAACCTGGGCAGACGCTGTTACTGCACCATGTTCCGAACGTACTGTCAGAGCGCATTCTGCTGATTGGCTGCGGCAAAGAACGCGAGCTGGATGAACGTCAGTACAAGCAGGTGATTCAGAAAACCATCAATACGCTGAATGATACCGGTTCAATGGAAGCGGTATGCTTCCTGACCGAGCTGCACGTTAAAGGGCGTAACACCTACTGGAAAGTGCGTCAGGCAGTCGAAACGGCAAAAGAGAGCCTGTACAGCTTCGATCAGCTGAAGACCAATAAAAGCGAGCCGCGTCGTCCGCTGCGTAAAATGGTCTTTAACGTGCCAACCCGTCGCGAGCTGACCAGCGGCGAGCGCGCCATCCAGCACGGTCTGGCGATTGCCGCCGGTATTAAAGCGGCAAAAGATCTCGGCAACATGCCGCCGAACATCTGTAACGCCGCTTACCTCGCCTCTCAGGCGCGCCAGCTGGCCGACGCCTACAGCAAAAACGTGATTACCCGCGTCATCGGCGAACAGCAGATGAAAGAGCTGGGAATGCACTCTTACCTGGCGGTGGGTAACGGCTCTCAGAACGAATCCCTGATGTCGGTTATCGAGTACAAGGGCAACCCGGCCGAAGACGCGCGCCCTGTCGTGCTGGTCGGTAAAGGCCTGACCTTCGATTCCGGCGGTATCTCCATCAAGCCTGCCGAAGGCATGGACGAGATGAAATACGACATGTGCGGCGCGGCGGCGGTTTACGGCGTGATGCGCATGGTCGCGGAACTTCAGCTGCCGATCAACGTGATCGGGGTCCTGGCGGGCTGCGAAAACATGCCCGGCGGTCGCGCGTATCGCCCGGGTGACGTCCTGACCACCATGTCTGGCCAGACGGTAGAAGTGCTGAACACCGACGCCGAAGGCCGTCTGGTACTCTGTGACGTGTTGACCTACGTTGAGCGCTTCGAGCCGGAAGCGGTCATTGACGTCGCCACCCTGACCGGTGCCTGTGTGATTGCCCTTGGCCACCACATTACCGGCCTGATGTCTAACCATAATCCGCTGGCACACGAGCTGATTAGCGCCTCGGAGCAGGCCGGTGACCGCGCATGGCGTCTGCCGCTGGGGGATGAATATCAGGAGCAGCTGGAGTCTAACTTCGCGGATATGGCGAACATTGGCGGACGTCCTGGCGGGGCAATCACCGCGGGATGCTTCCTGGCGCGCTTTACCCGCAAGTACAACTGGGCGCACCTGGATATCGCGGGCACCGCATGGCGCTCCGGTAAGGCCAAAGGCGCAACCGGTCGTCCGGTGGCGCTGCTGTCGCAGTTCCTGCTCAATCGTGCGGGTTTTAACGGCGACGAGTGATACAAAGTGCCGGGTGGCGGCTTCGCCTTACCCGGCCTACACGCCACTCAACCGTAGGCCGGGTAAGCGAAGCGCCACCCGGCTTAGCATTTAAATCCACGACAAGAAGCCCCATATATGAAGAATGCAACGTTCTACCTTCTGGACAACGACACCCATCAGGAGGGACTCAGCGCCGTCGAACAGCTGGTGTGTGAAATTGCCGCAGAACGTTGGCGCGCAGGCAAACGC
The DNA here is from genome assembly GCF_001729805.1 of Enterobacter roggenkampii. NCBI lineage: Bacteria > Pseudomonadati > Pseudomonadota > Gammaproteobacteria > Enterobacterales > Enterobacteriaceae > Enterobacter > Enterobacter roggenkampii. Next base: position 4,193,507 of record NZ_CP017184.1, read on the forward strand.
GTGTTGATAGCCTGTGAAGATGAGCAGCAGGCGATTCGTCTCGATGAAGCGCTGTGGGCCCGCCCGCCGGAGAGCTTTGTTCCGCATAACCTGTCAGGCGAAGGGCCACGCGGCGGGGCGCCGGTGGAAATTGCCTGGCCGCAAAAGCGCAACAGCAGCGCGCGCGACATTCTGATTAGCCTGCGGATAGATTTTGCAGATTTTGCCACCGCTTTCACAGAAGTGGTAGACTTTGTCCCTTACGAAGAATCCTTGAAACAACTGGCGCGCGAACGCTATAAAGCGTACCGCCTGGCTGGTTTTAACCTGAATACGGCAACCTGGAAATAATGGAAAAGACATATAACCCACGCGATATCGAACAGCCGCTTTACGAGCACTGGGAACAGCAGGGCTATTTCAAGCCTAACGGCGACGAAAGCAAAGAGTCCTTCTGCATCATGATCCCGCCGCCGAACGTCACCGGCAGTTTGCATATGGGTCATGCTTTCCAGCAGACCATCATGGACACCATGATCCGCTACCAGCGCATGCAGGGCAAAAACACCCTGTGGCAGGCGGGGACTGACCACGCGGGTATCGCGACCCAGATGGTGGTTGAGCGTAAAATTGCCGCTGAAGAAGGGAAAACCCGCCACGACTACGGTCGCGACGCGTTCATCGACAAAATCTGGCAGTGGAAAGCGGAATCTGGCGGCACCATTACCCGTCAGATGCGCCGTCTCGGCAACTCCGTGGACTGGGAGCGCGAGCGCTTCACCATGGATGAAGGCCTTTCCAACGCCGTGAAAGAAGTCTTCGTCCGCCTGTATAAAGAAGACCTGATTTACCGCGGCAAGCGCCTGGTTAACTGGGATCCAAAACTGCGCACCGCGATTTCCGATCTGGAAGTGGAAAACCGCGAGTCTAAAGGCTCCATGTGGCACATCCGCTATCCGCTGGCCGACGGCGCAAAAACCGCTGACGGTAAAGATTACCTGGTGGTCGCGACCACCCGTCCGGAAACCCTGCTGGGCGATACCGGCGTGGCCGTTAACCCGGAAGATCCGCGTTATAAAGATCTGATTGGCAAATTCGTGGTGCTGCCGCTGGTAAACCGCCGTATTCCGATTGTGGGCGACGAACACGCCGACATGGAAAAAGGCACCGGCTGCGTGAAAATCACCCCGGCGCACGACTTCAACGACTATGAAGTGGGCCGTCGTCACGCCCTGCCGATGATCAACATTCTGACCTTCGACGGCGATATCCGCGAAAGCGCAGAAGTGTACGACACCAAAGGCAACGAATCCGACGTTTATTCCAGCGACATCCCGGCCGAGTTCCAGAAGCTGGAACGCTTTGCCGCGCGTAAAGCCATCGTGGCTGCCGTTGACGCACTCGGCCTGCTGGAAGAGATCAAACCTCACGATCTGACCGTGCCATACGGCGACCGTGGCGGCGTGGTTATCGAGCCAATGCTGACCGACCAGTGGTACGTGCGTGCCGACGTGCTGGCGAAACCGGCTGTGGAAGCGGTTGAAAACGGCAGCATTCAGTTCGTGCCGAAGCAGTACGAAAACATGTACTTCTCCTGGATGCGCGATATTCAGGACTGGTGTATCTCCCGTCAGCTGTGGTGGGGTCACCGTATCCCGGCATGGTACGACAACGAAGGCAACGTGTACGTTGGCCGCAGCGAAGATGAAGTGCGCCAGGAAAACAACCTGAGCGCTGACGTTGCCCTGCGTCAGGACGAAGACGTGCTGGATACCTGGTTCTCCTCCGCGCTGTGGACCTTCTCCACCCTCGGCTGGCCAGAAAACACCGACGCGCTGCGTCAGTTCCACCCAACGAGCGTGATGGTGTCCGGCTTCGACATTATCTTCTTCTGGATTGCCCGCATGATCATGATGACCATGCACTTCATCAAAGACGAAGACGGCAAGCCGCAGGTTCCGTTCCATACCGTCTACATGACCGGTCTGATCCGCGACGATGAAGGCCAGAAGATGTCCAAATCCAAGGGTAACGTCATTGACCCGCTGGATATGGTTGACGGTATTTCTCTGGAAGAGCTGCTGGAAAAACGCACCGGCAACATGATGCAGCCTCAGCTGGCGGAGAAAATCCGCAAGCGCACCGAGAAGCAGTTCCCGAACGGGATTGAGGCTCACGGTACCGACGCCCTGCGCTTCACCCTGGCAGCGCTGGCCTCGACCGGCCGTGACATCAACTGGGACATGAAGCGTCTGGAAGGTTACCGTAACTTCTGTAACAAGCTGTGGAACGCCAGCCGCTTCGTGCTGATGAACACCGAAGATCAGGATTGCGGCTTCAACGGCGGCGAGATGACCCTCTCCCTGGCCGACCGCTGGATCCTGGCGGAATTCAACCAGACCGTGAAAGCGTTCCGCGACGCGCTGGACAGCTACCGCTTCGATATCGCGGCGGGCATTCTGTATGAATTCACCTGGAACCAGTTCTGTGACTGGTATCTGGAGCTGGCGAAGCCGGTCATGAACGGCGGCACTGAGGCGGAACTGCGCGGCACGCGCAACACGCTGATTACCGTTCTGGAAGGCCTGCTGCGCCTGGCGCATCCGGTTATTCCATTCATCACCGAGACCATCTGGCAGCGCGTGAAGGTGATTGCAGGCATCAACGCCGACACCATCATGCTGCAGCCGTTCCCGGCGTTCGATGCGGCTAAGGTTGATGAAGCGGCGTCTGCGGATACCGAGTGGCTGAAGCAGGCGATCGTGGCGGTACGTAACATTCGTGCTGAAATGAACATCGCGCCGGGCAAACCGCTGGAGCTGCTGCTGCGCGGCTGTAGCGAAGCGGCCGTTCGTCGCGTCACCGAGAACAACACCTTCCTGAAAACCATGGCGCGTCTGGAAAGCATCACCGTGCTGCCTGCTGATGACAAAGGTCCGGTTTCCGTGACCAAAATCATCGACGGCGCCGAGCTGCTGATCCCGATGGCGGGTCTGATCGACAAAGACGCTGAGCTGGCTCGTCTGGCGAAAGAAGTGGCGAAAGTCGACGTGGAAATTGGCAAAATCGAAAGCAAGCTGGCGAACGAAGGCTTTGTTGCCCGCGCGCCGGAAGCGGTCATCGCGAAAGAGCGTGAGCGTCTGGTTGCCTTCGCCGATGCGAAGACCAAACTGATTGAGCAGCAGGCGGTTATCGCTGCCCTGTAATGCTTTTACCCCTTACGCTTCAGGGCGTAAGGGGTAACCTTCCTGAAAACTCCTCGCTTGCACTCCCCTTTCTGCGGTGCTATTAACAGCAGTTATGTGTCAATTTTTGTAATGAGTAATGCTATGAGCGTGATTACCCCCGTCGCGACGACGATGCGCCGGATCGCTGAGCAGGATAACCCGGCTATCGCCGCCGTTATTCGCACCGTTTCTGCCGAATATGGCCTGACGGCTGACAAGGGCTACACGGTTGCCGACCCGAATCTGGACGCGCTTTTCCAGCTCTACAGCCAGCCTGGTCATGCCTACTGGGTCATCGAGCAGAACGGCCAGGTCGTGGGCGGCGGCGGCGTGGCGCCCCTCAGCTGCAGCGAGCCGGATATCTGCGAACTGCAGAAAATGTATTTCCTGCCAACGGCACGCGGACAAGGACTGGCAAAAAAGCTGGCGCTGATGGCGCTGGATCACGCGCGCAAGCAGGGTTTTACCCGCTGCTACCTGGAAACGACCGCCTTCCTCAAAGAGGCCATCGGCCTGTATGAACATCTGGGCTTTGAGCATATCGATGCGCCGCTGGGCTGTACCGGCCACGTTGATTGCGAAGTCAGAATGCTGAAAAGTCTGTAACTTTCGTTCCTGCCCTCTTCTGTTAAGCGGCTGTAAACTGAATGCTCTACACTCTCAGTTCACACCACAACGGGGGAAACACGATGTCGAAGATAAAAAGCTACGCCGCACCGCAGGCGGGTGCAGAACTTGAGCTGTACGAGTACGATGCGGGCGAACTAAAAGCAGAAGACGTCGAAGTACAGGTTGATTACTGCGGGATCTGCCACTCGGATCTCTCGATGATCGACAACGAATGGGGCTTCTCCAGCTATCCGCTGGTTGCCGGGCACGAAGTTATTGGCCGCGTCGTGGCGCTCGGTAGCGCCGCGCAGGACAAAGGGCTCAAAGTGGGCCAGCGCGTGGGCATTGGCTGGACGGCACGCAGCTGCGGTCACTGCGATGCCTGTATCAGCGGCAATCAAATCAACTGCCTCGAAGGCGCCGTTCCCACCATTCTCAACAAAGGTGGTTTTGCCGATAAACTGCGCGCCGACTGGCAATGGGTTATCCCGCTGCCGGACAGCATTGATATCGAATCCGCCGGTCCGCTGCTGTGTGGCGGCATCACCGTCTTCAAGCCGCTGCTGATGCACCATATCACCGCCACCAGCCGCGTCGGCGTCATCGGTATCGGCGGACTGGGGCATATTGCCATTAAGCTGCTGCACGCGATGGGCTGTGAAGTCACGGCGTTCAGCTCGAACCCGGCGAAAGAGAAAGAAGTGCTGGCGATGGGGGCGGATAAAGTGGTGAACAGCCGCGATCCGGACGCGCTGAACGCGCTGGCGGGTCAGTTTGACCTGATCATCAACACCGTGAACGTCGATCTCGACTGGCAGCCGTACTTTGAAGCGCTGGCTTACGGCGGTAACTTCCACACCGTGGGTGCGGTAATGAAGCCGCTGCCGGTTCCGGCGTTTACCCTGATCGGTGGGGATCGCAGCATCTCCGGTTCTGCAACCGGTACGCCGTACGAGCTGCGCAAACTGATGAAATTCGCCGGACGCACCAAAGTGGCGCCGACCACCGAACTGTATCCGATGTCAAAAATCAACGAAGCGATCCAGCACGTGCGCGACGGCAAAGCCCGCTACCGCGTGGTGCTGAAAGCAGATTTCTGATGTGAGTTTGCCGGGTGGCGGCTTCGCCTTACCCGGCCTACTTTCACTGCTGCGCCAATACGTTAAATACTTCCGCTACCGCGACCGCTCCCGGATCCATCACCCCATCCAGGTTCTCTTTATTGACATACGACGAGCGTCCCGCGCCGGCTTTCGCCATTTTCGACGTTGCTTCTGCGCCCTGCTGCGCGGCCTGCGCTGCCGCCTGAATATTGCCTTTCTGTAACGCCTCCAGCGCCGGTTGCAGCGCATCGATCAGCGTGCGATCGCCAAGATCCGCTCCGCCGTACTGCTTCATCTGCGTAAGTCCACTGAGCAAGGCCTCCGGGAGCGTCTGACCATCGTGCAGCTTTTGCCCGGCCGCGGTAAAGAAGATCGACATCAGCACCCCGCTCGACCCGCCCATCACCGTAGCCAGCCGCTCGCCAACCAGTAACAGCAGCTTAGGCACATCATTAAGCGGGAGCGCGTTCCCCTCCAGGCGATGCGCAATATCCCGCGCCCCTTGCGCAAAGGTAGAGCCGGTATCGCCATCCCCCACTTTAGCATCCAGCGCGTTCAGGCGGTTTTCGAGCTGGAGCAGCGTTGTCGACACGGAGGAGACAAACGCACGCACCTGTGGATTGTCAGACGGGGTATACTCCACACGGTCATGAATGGCGCTATGCGCCACGGTACGCAGTGGCGCAAACGCCACGGGCTTCTGCCAGCCCAGCGTCTCGACGTCGGCGTGAATCGCCTTTTCAAAGAAATCGTTGAGCTTCAGCAGCGTCAGAGAAAAGCCTTTCATATCCAGCGCGCTGACCAGTGGCGCAGGGCCAATCAGGTACGCGATATTCTCTTTCAGCGCCGAGTGCGCCAGCTCTTTGGTCAGCAGCGCCATCTCCAGCGCCGATACGCCGCCAAGATTGTTAATCAGCACCGCAAAACGCCCCTTACCCGCCTGCGCGCTTAACGGCGTCACCAGAGTGTCGATAATGGCTTTGCTGTTTTGCGTATCCACCACGGAAGCCCCGGGCTCGCCGTGAATGCCCAGGCCCAGCTCGACATGGCCTTGTTTAATGCGCCCCTCTTCATCGTCGCTGCCCGGCAGGTTGCAGGTTTGCATCGCTACGCCCAGGCTCCAGAGGTTATCGCAGGCCTGTTGCGCAATATCCCGTACCTCGCTCAGCGATTTCCCCTGCTCCGCCGCATAGCCCGCAATCTTGTGCACCAGTGCCGTACCGGCAATACCGCGCGGCTGCTTATTATCCGGCAGCGCGATATCGTCCGCCACAATCACCATCTCCACCTTCAGGCCGTAGCGTTTGGCCTTTTCAGCGGCCAGGCCGAAGTTCAGGCGGTCGCCGGTGTAGTTTTTGACGATCAGCAGACAGCCGCGATCGCCCGTGACCGCGACGATGGCATTCAGTACCGCATCCACGCTCGGCGAGGCAAAAAGATCGCCACACACAGCCGCCGTCAGCATCCCTTTGCCAACAAACCCGGCGTGTGCGGGTTCATGGCCTGAGCCACCGCCGGAAATTACCGCCACGCGGCTTTTATCCCAGTCGCCGCGCGCGACGATCCTGATGGCCGGATCGATATCAAGCTTGACGAGATTGGCATGTGGCGCAGAGAGCAGTATGCCTTCAATGGCATCGTTGACCAGCTGTTTGCGATCGTTAAAGAAGAATCTGGACATAGTTTCCCACTATTTTGTGAACCGTATGCAAAAGCATAGTCCGCGCTGGATAATGCGCCGCAAAGTCAGCAATTTACTCAGCCGTTTTACCGTCAGGTTGCCTATACTCCACCCAGGACTACGAGAGGAAGCGCATCATGAGTACACCATTGTTAATTGCCCGGACGCTGGAAAAAGAGCTCTATTTACTGCCCGCGATGGCGAACCGCCACGGTCTGATCACCGGCGCGACCGGGACGGGGAAAACCGTCACCCTGCAAAAGCTGGCGGAGTCGCTTTCAGAGATTGGCGTACCGGTCTTTATGGCTGACGTAAAAGGCGATTTAACCGGTGTGGCTCAGGAAGGGACCGCCTCTGAAAAACTGCTCGAACGGTTGAAGAATATCGGCATCACGGACTGGACGCCGCACGGTAACCCGGTGGTGGTATGGGACATCTTCGGTGAAAAAGGCCACCCGGTGCGCGCCACCGTCTCCGATCTCGGTCCCTTGCTGCTGGCCCGTTTGCTTAACCTCAACGACGTGCAGTCCGGCGTGTTGAATATCATCTTCCGTATTGCCGATGACCAGGGACTACTGCTGCTTGATTTCAAAGATCTGCGCGCCATTACGCAGTACATCGGCGATAACGCCAAATCCTTCCAGAACCAGTACGGCAACATCAGCAGCGCCTCGGTGGGCGCAATTCAGCGTGGCCTACTGACGCTGGAGCAACAGGGTGCCGAGCACTTCTTCGGCGAGCCGATGCTGGAGATCAAAGACTGGATGCGCACCGACAGCAGCGGCAAAGGGATTATTAACATCCTGAGCTCCGAGAAGCTCTACCAGATGCCGAAACTCTACGCCGCCAGCCTGCTGTGGATGCTCTCTGAACTTTACGAACAGCTGCCAGAGGCGGGCGACCTTGAGAAGCCGAAGCTGGTGTTCTTCTTTGATGAAGCGCACCTGCTGTTTAACGATGCACCGCAGGTGCTGCTGGACAAGATCGAGCAGGTTATCCGCCTGATCCGCTCCAAAGGCGTCGGCGTCTGGTTTGTCTCGCAAAACCCGTCGGATATCCCCGATAACGTACTGGGACAACTCGGTAACCGCGTACAGCACGCCCTGCGCGCCTTCACGCCGAAAGATCAAAAAGCGGTAAAAGCCGCCGCGCAAACCATGCGCGCCAATCCGGCCTTTGATACCGAAGCCGCCATTCAGGCGCTGGGCACCGGTGAAGCGCTGATCTCGTTCCTGGATGCGAAGGGCAGCCCGTCCGTGGTGGAACGCGCCATGGTCATTGCGCCTTGCTCGCGCATGGGGCCGGTGACCGACGATGAACGCAACGGCCTGATTAACCACTCACCGGTTTACGGGAAGTACGAAGACGAGGTGGATCGCGAATCTGCGTTCGAGATGCTGCAAAAAGGAGTCCAGGCGACAACGGAATCGCAGGATGCGCCTGCCGCTAAAGGGCAGTCTGTCGCCGTGGATGACGGCATTCTTGGTGGACTCAAAGACATCCTGTTCGGCAGCACCGGGCCGCGCGGCGGCAAACGCGACGGCGTAGTGCAGACCATGGCGAAAAGCGCCGCGCGACAGGTCACCAATCAGATCGTACGCGGCATGCTGGGGAGTTTGTTAGGCGGCCGTCGCCGCTAGACGCGGAACCCACGGGCGGCCCAGCGCCGAACCCTGTACGCCGTTCTCCTGCAGGTAGCGGTCAATTTCCACCATCCCCGTCCAGCGGTTCTCACACCACAGCGGTGCCAGAAGCGTTGGACGGCGGGCGCTGGCCGAGATGCGGTGGTAGACAATCTCCGCTGGCGTGTGGCGAATCATCTCCCCCGCCGTCACCGTATAGTCCTCAAGCTCGATACCGCTTAACCGCCCGGCCTCCCAGGCTTTCGCCATAATGCTGCCCTTCACGATATGCAGCGGATGAAGCTTGATGCCGTCCACGCCGGTTTCAACGACTTTTTCCAGGGTTTCAAGGCCATGCTGTTGACCTTCACCGGGCAGACCGACAATCAGATGTGAACAGACCTTCAGCCCGCGCTCGCGTGCCAGCCGCGTGGTGCGCTGGTAGCAGGCGAAATCATGGCCACGGTTGATACGGTGCAGTGTTTTATCATGTGCCGTTTGCAAGCCCAGCTCCAGCCAGATCTCGTAGCCTTGTTCTTTGTACTCGCTGAGCAGGTCCAGCACCGCGTCCGGTACGCAGTCCGGGCGGGTTCCCACGCACAGCCCAACGATGTTGGCCTGGCTGACGGCCTGCTGATACATCGATCGCAATACCTGCACCTCCGCCCACGTGCTTGTGTAAGCCTGAAAATAGGCCAGATACTGCTTCGCACGGTTCACCAGGCTGGCCTGATGAGCAAGCTGTTCAGCGATAGAGTTATGTTGCTGCGCTTCATCGGCAAACGACGCAACGTTACAGAAGGTGCAGCCCCCGCGCCCGATGGTGCCGTCGCGATTCGGGCAGCTAAACCCGCCGTGCAGCGTCAGCTTATGAACCTTTTGCCCGTAGCGCTGCAAAAGATCCCCACCAAACATATTGACTAATTTCTGTAACTGCATAATCTGATAGACCGTCCCGGAGAAAGGGGACAAGCCTGCCATTTTTAGCCTCTGTCGGCGATGACCTGGATCAATCGCCCTGGACGGCCTTTATCTATATGAATAAATACTCAGGATTACTGCAATTTCATTCACGCCGCATGTGATTACTTTTCCTTATGTTCTGATTGTTTTTTTCATTTATAGCGCCATCACTGAAAAACAGTGTGTTTATGCGGGTTTGCGGCCAATGCCAGATTATTGTTCTGCTATAAAACCGCTATTCAGCACGCTACATGGATAATACCGCTTTCATATAGTGAGTCAGATCACACTCCGCTGCGCTCTTTCAGGGCATTCATTCAATGTAAAATTAGTTAAATAACCTTAAAATACAAACAGATAAACTCTCTTTAGCACATTTTTGTATAAATAAGATTGCCATTTGACCTGTGTACCAATTCCCGATAAGTTGGAAATCCGCTGGAAGCTTTCTGGATGAGCGGCCTGCTCATCATATTTATGCAGTAATTGAGATTCCCTCTGAAGCAAGTCCTCAAACTTGTTTACCTGCGCGAAAGGATGAAAAAGAGGGCGAATGCGAGGTCCGCGTATGAAACGCAAACCCCGTCGCCATGCTCTTTCTGTGCCTGTGCGCCACGGTAAAGTTCAGTGGGAAGCCCGACGAGCCTGGGGAGGTTCACTGATATGTTGTACGATAAATCCCTTGAGAAGGATAACTGTGGTTTCGGCCTGATCGCCCACATAGAAGGCGAACCTAGCCACAAGGTGGTGCGTACCGCTATTCACGCACTGGCCCGTATGCAGCACCGTGGCGCCATCCTTGCCGATGGTAAAACTGGCGACGGTTGCGGCCTGCTGCTGCAAAAACCGGATCGTTTCTTCCGCATCGTGGCGGAAGAGCGCGGCTGGCGTTTAGCCAAAAACTACGCTGTCGGCATGCTGTTCCTGAACCAGGATCCTGAAAAGGCTGCCGCCTCACGCCGCATCGTCGAAGAAGAACTTCAGCGTGAAACCCTGTCGATTGTCGGCTGGCGCGATGTGCCAACCAACGAAGGGGTGCTCGGTGAAATCGCCCTCTCCTCGCTGCCTCGTATTGAACAGATTTTCGTCAACGCGCCTGCGGGCTGGCGTCCGCGTGATATGGAACGCCGTCTGTTTATTGCCCGCCGCCGCATTGAAAAACGTCTCCAGGACGATAAAGAGTTCTACGTCTGTAGCCTCTCTAACCTGGTGAACATCTATAAAGGTCTGTGTATGCCGGCTGACCTGCCGCGCTTCTACCTGGACCTGGCGGACCTGCGTCTGGAATCGGCCATTTGCCTGTTCCACCAGCGCTTCTCCACCAACACCGTTCCACGCTGGCCGCTGGCGCAGCCGTTCCGCTACCTGGCACACAACGGTGAGATCAACACCATCACCGGTAACCGCCAGTGGGCCCGCGCCCGTACCTACAAGTTCCAGACGCCATTGATCCCTGACCTGCACGATGCCGCGCCGTTCGTGAACGAAACCGGCTCGGACTCCAGCTCGATGGATAACATGCTGGAACTGCTGCTGGCGGGCGGGATGGATATCGTGCGCGCCATGCGTCTGCTCGTGCCGCCGGCCTGGCAGAACAACCCGGATATGGACCCTGAGCTGCGCGCGTTCTTCGACTTTAACTCCATGCACATGGAGCCGTGGGACGGCCCGGCGGGCATCGTCATGTCCGACGGTCGTTTCGCTGCGTGTAACCTGGACCGTAACGGCCTGCGTCCGGCGCGCTACGTCATCACCAAAGATAAGCTCATCACCTGCGCCTCTGAAGTCGGCATCTGGGATTACCAGCCTGACGAAGTGGTCGAGAAAGGCCGCGTCGGTCCGGGCGAGCTGATGGTGATCGACACCCGCAGTGGACGCATCCTGCACTCCGCCGAAACCGACAACGATCTGAAGAGCCGCCATCCGTACAAAGAGTGGATGGAGAAAAACGTGCGTCGTCTGGTGCCGTTTGAAGATCTATCGGATGAAGAAGTGGGCAGCCGCGAGCTGGACGATGACACCCTCGCCAGCTACCAGAAGCAGTTTAACTACAGCGCGGAAGAGCTGGACTCCGTCATCCGCGTGCTCGGTGAGAACGGCCAGGAAGCGGTCGGCTCGATGGGTGACGATACCCCGTTTGCCGTGCTCTCCAGCCAGCCGCGCATCATTTACGACTACTTCCGCCAGCAGTTTGCGCAGGTCACCAACCCGCCAATCGATCCGCTGCGTGAAGCCCACGTGATGTCGCTGGCCACCAGCATCGGTCGCGAGATGAACGTCTTCTGCGAGGCCGAAGGCCAGGCGCACCGTCTGACCTTTAAATCGCCGATCCTGCTGTACTCCGATTTCAAACAGCTCACCACCATGAAAGAGGAGCACTACCGCGCCGACACGCTCGATATTACCTTCGACGTGAACGACGCGAGCCTCGAAGAGACGGTGAATGCGCTGTGCGACAAAGCCGAACAGATGGTACGTAACGGTACCGTGCTGCTGGTATTGTCCGACCGCAACATCGCGAAAAACCGTCTGCCGGTGCCTGCACCAATGGCGGTGGGCGCTATCCAGACGCGTCTGGTGGATAAGAGCCTGCGCTGCGACGCCAACATCATTGTTGAAACCGCCAGCGCGCGCGACCCGCACCACTTTGCCGTGCTGTTAGGCTTTGGCGCGACGGCGATCTATCCGTACCTGGCCTATGAAACGCTGGCCCGTCTGGTGGATACTCGCGCGATCGACAAAGATTACCGCGCGGTGATGCTGAACTACCGTAACGGCATCAACAAAGGTCTGTACAAGATCATGTCCAAAATGGGCATCTCGACCATTGCCTCCTACCGCTGCTCGAAGCTGTTTGAAGCGGTCGGCCTGCATGATGAGGTCGCCAACCTTTGCTTCCAGGGCGTGGTCAGCCGCATCGGCGGCGCCGGTTTTGCTGACTTCCAGCAGGATCTGGTGAACCTGTCCAAGCGCGCCTGGCTGGCACGTAAGCCGCTGGATCAGGGCGGTCTGCTGAAATACGTTCACGGCGGCGAGTATCATGCCTACAACCCTGACGTGGTGCGCACGCTGCAGCAGGCGGTTCAGAGCGGAGAATACCGTGATTATCAGCAGTACGCTGAGCTGGTGAACAACCGTCCGGCGGCGACGCTGCGCGACCTCATTGCCCTGAATCCGGGTGATGAAGCGGTCAGCATTGACGAAGTCGAACCGGCATCCGAACTGTTCAAACGCTTCGATACCGCGGCGATGTCCATCGGCGCGCTGAGCCCGGAAGCCCACGAGGCGCTGGCGGAAGCCATGAACAGCATCGGTGGCAACTCTAACTCCGGCGAAGGCGGTGAAGATCCTGCCCGTTACGGCACCAACAAGGTGTCCCGTATCAAGCAGGTGGCATCCGGCCGCTTTGGCGTGACGCCAGCGTACCTGGTCAACGCCGACGTGATTCAGATTAAAGTCGCTCAGGGTGCGAAACCGGGCGAAGGCGGTCAGCTGCCGGGTGATAAAGTTACCCCGTACATCGCCAAACTGCGCTACTCGGTACCGGGCGTGACGCTGATCTCCCCGCCGCCGCACCACGATATCTACTCTATCGAGGATCTGGCGCAGCTGATTTTCGACCTGAAGCAGGTCAACCCGAAAGCGATGATCTCCGTGAAGCTGGTTTCCGAACCGGGCGTCGGCACCATTGCCACCGGCGTGGCGAAGGCCTATGCGGACCTTATCACCATCGCCGGTTATGACGGTGGTACCGGCGCAAGCCCGCTCTCCTCCGTGAAATATGCGGGCTGCCCGTGGGAACTTGGCCTGGTGGAAACCCAGCAGGCGCTGGTGGCTAACGGTCTGCGTCACAAGATCCGTCTGCAGGTGGACGGTGGCCTGAAAACCGGCCTCGACATCATCAAGGCGGCGATTCTGGGTGCGGAAAGCTTCGGCTTCGGTACCGGCCCAATGGTTGCGCTCGGCTGTAAATACCTGCGTATTTGCCACCTGAACAACTGCGCAACCGGCGTTGCAACCCAGGACGAGAAGCTGCGTAAGAATCACTATCACGGTCTGCCGTTCAAAGTGACCAACTACTTTGACTTCATCGCCCGTGAAACCCGCGAGCTGATGGCGCAGCTGGGCGTGAAGCGCCTGGTAGACCTGATTGGCCGTACCGACCTGCTGAAAGAGCTGGAAGGCTTCACGGCGAAGCAGCAGAAGCTCGAGCTGTCTAAGCTGCTGGAAACCGCGCAGCCGCATCCTGGCAAAGCGGTCTACTGCACCGAGAACAACCCGCCGTTCGACAACGGCGTGCTGAACGCGCAGCTGCTGCAGCAGGCGAAACCGTATGTGGACGACAAGCAGAGCAAAACGTTCTGGTTTGATATCCGCAACACCGACCGTTCCGTGGGTGCCTCCCTCTCCGGCTACATCGCGCAGACGCACGGTGACCAAGGGCTGGCAGCCGATCCGATTACCGCACACTTCAGCGGTACTGCGGGTCAGAGCTTCGGCGTGTGGAACGCAGGCGGCGTTGAGCTGTACCTGACCGGCGATGCCAACGACTACGTCGGTAAAGGCATGGCGGGCGGTCTTCTGGCGGTACGTCCTCCGGTCGGCTCAGCCTTCCGCAGCCATGAAGCCAGCATTATCGGTAACACCTGCCTGTACGGCGCAACCGGCGGTCGTCTGTTTGCCGCGGGCCGTGCGGGCGAGCGTTTTGCGGTGCGTAACTCCGGTGCTATCACCGTGGTGGAAGGCATTGGCGATAACGGTTGTGAATACATGACGGGCGGGATTGTTTGCGTTCTGGGTAAAACCGGCGTGAACTTCGGCGCAGGCATGACGGGCGGTTTTGCCTACGTCCTGGATGAAGACGGTGAGTTCCGTAAACGCGTGAACCCTGAACTGGTAGAAGTGCTGGACGTTGACACGCTGGCCATTCACGAAGAACACCTGCGCGGTTTGATTACCGAACACGTGCAGCATACCGGTTCTTCGCGCGGCGAAGAGATCCTGGCGAACTGGCCGGCGTTCTCTGCGAAATTCGCGCTGGTTAAGCCGAAGTCCAGCGATGTTAAAGCCCTGTTGGGTCACCGTAGTCGTAGCGCAGCAGAGCTGCGCGTGCAGGCGCAGTAAGGAATTCAGATGAGCCAGAACGTATACCAGTTTATCGACCTGCAGCGTGTTGATCCGCCAAAGAAACCGCTGAAGATCCGCAAAATTGAATTTGTTGAAATCTACGAGCCGTTTTCAGAAGGCCAGGCCAAAGCACAGGCAGACCGCTGCCTGTCCTGCGGTAACCCTTACTGCGAATGGAAATGTCCGGTACACAACTACATCCCGAACTGGCTGAAGCTGGCCAACGAAGGACGTATTTTTGAAGCCGCCGAACTCTCTCACCAGACAAACACCCTGCCGGAAGTGTGCGGCCGCGTGTGTCCTCAGGATCGTCTGTGCGAAGGTTCCTGTACGCTAAACGACGAGTTTGGCGCGGTGACCATCGGCAACATCGAGCGCTATATCAATGATAAAGCGTTTGAGATGGGCTGGCGTCCGGACATGACCGGCGTGAAGCAAACCGAAAAGCGCGTGGCGATCATCGGCGCGGGCCCGGCGGGCCTGGCCTGTGCGGACGTGCTGACCCGCAACGGCGTGAAGGCGGTGGTCTTTGACCGTCATCCGGAGATCGGCGGCCTGCTGACCTTCGGTATCCCGGCCTTCAAGCTGGAAAAAGAGGTCATGACCCGTCGCCGCGAAATCTTCACCGGCATGGGCATTGAGTTCAAACTGAACACAGAAGTGGGCCGCGACGTGCAGCTCGACGACCTGCTGAAGGATTACGACGCCGTGTTCCTGGGCGTGGGCACCTATCAGTCCATGCGCGGCGGTCTGGAGAACGAAGACGCGCCGGGCGTGTACGACGCGCTGCCGTTCCTGATTGCCAACACCAAGCAGATCATGGGCTACGGCGAAACCGCCGATGAGCCTTTCGTCAGCATGGAAGGCAAACGCGTGGTGGTGCTGGGCGGCGGTGATACCGCGATGGACTGCGTGCGTACCTCCATTCGTCAGAATGCGGCACACGTGATCTGCGCCTACCGTCGTGACGAAGAGAACATGCCGGGCTCTAAGCGTGAAGTGAAAAACGCACGTGAAGAGGGCGTAGAATTCCAGTTCAACATCCAGCCTCTGGGTATTGAAGTGAATGCCAACGGTAAAGTGAGCGGCGTGAAGATGGCGCGCACTGAGATGGGTGCCCCGGATGCGAAAGGCCGTCGTCGCGCGGAAATCGTGGCAGGCTCCGAGCACGTGATCCCCGCTGACGCCGTGGTGATGGCGTTCGGTTTCCGCCCTCACAGCATGGAATGGCTGGCGAAGCACAGCGTTGAGCTGGACTCGCAGGGCCGTATTATTGCGCCAGAAGGCAGCGATAATGCCTTCCAGACCAGCAACCCGAAAATCTTCGCCGGTGGCGATATCGTTCGCGGTTCCGACCTGGTGGTGACGGCGATTGCCGAAGGGCGCAAAGCGGCTGACGGGATACTGAACTACCTGGAAGTGTAAGAAAAAAGGGAATAAACCTTCCGGTTTATTCCCTTTGTTACCTACAGCGTAATCAAAAAAATTTCAGATATTTCAGCATGAAGGTTGCCAGCCTATCAATGCTTGAGTCAGCTGCAAGAAAAAAACAGGCATTTCATTGGCGATAGAAATAATGAAGAGCTATTTTTTACTCCCCGAAATGCTACCTCGTCAGCAGAGTCCAGGTTAAGTCACTTTCCAGTACGGTTTGATCGGTGATGCGGCTAAACGCATTGTCATCCAGCACAGGTGATAGCGTGACCCGGAAATTCATCTGCTGGCCTGAAGGCACCTGATTATTATCAACCGCAATAACCGCTTCATTATTACGCACATAAAACGGCGAAGGCGTGCCGCTTTGCGGAGTAAAACCGAGCTGATCGACCGTTTTGCCGACGGTGTAATTTTTACCGTCGATGGTCATATCATCGATTTTAACCGCCATCCCGCCAGACTGGCCGAATGTGAAGCGCCCTTTATCGCCTGCCGTCCCCTGTAACAACACCGCCATTTGCTGCGGCTGCGGACAGTAAACATTAACGTTGAGGGTACGGTCCGCCATTTTGTGCCAGTTCTGCTGGGTTTTATCGATATTATCTCGACGCATTTCATGGTAATCCACCACCGGCTGCGAAAGCGATATTTGGCAATCTTCCGCATTTGCAGTCGCCACGAAGAAAAGTATCCCCAGCGCTGTTAATCCTACTGTTTGTTGATAATTCATCGGCATACTCCGTTTACTTCTTCATAGAAGGCGTCTTCATTGCGTTTCTCAGGAAGAGCGAAATCGAGTTTGCACAAACGATTGTTGTTGGCGTCCATGGCGTACAGCGCCGGTAACTGATCCGCATCGTTGATAAAGACATGACCATCATCAACGACCGTCACAATGTAGTTGTCCTTCTCATCCACGATTGCCAGCCCTTTTCTCAGCGGCTGACCATCGGTTTGCTTCATACGCAGCATCACACGTCGGCTGTTCAGCACCTTGAAATCAAGCTCGCTGACTGAAGCGTGACCTGCGGCGATATATCGGGTGCCGTTTGCCAGCGTCATATTCTGCGGCAGTTTGTTGGCATCCACTTCTATACGCGAATTGCGCCACTC
This sequence comes from Enterobacter roggenkampii, assembly GCF_001729805.1. Taxonomy (NCBI): domain Bacteria; kingdom Pseudomonadati; phylum Pseudomonadota; class Gammaproteobacteria; order Enterobacterales; family Enterobacteriaceae; genus Enterobacter; species Enterobacter roggenkampii. The sequence goes on from NZ_CP017184.1 coordinate 4,210,368, forward strand.
GTTTAGCGAAGGTACAACCGCCTGTCCCCAGGCATCGGTCCAGACCGTACCCTGTGGCGTAGCGATTTCTACCCCGCTTTTCTTCTCGCTCAGTCTGGCAATCGCAAAGGTATCGCGAATCGCATACGGCGAGAACGTCACGCCATTTTTGTGCATAGCGATGCCGCCCGCCAGGGTGGCGTTATAGTTACGCTGGTGATCACCGTTGCTGCCACCACCCACGCTCAGCTGGGTATAATGCAGGTTGGTGTTAAGGTTACCGTTGAAGCTATTATCGCTGGACGACTGGTCACGATCGGCGGCGATATAGTAGTGTGTGTTTTCGCCCAGCGAACCGCTGTTGGCCACACCGTAAGTGGTATTGTCGCCCTGCTTGCGCATGTAAGTGCTGACAGACTGCCCCGGACTCAGCGGAATGCTGACGTTGATGTACAGCATTTCATCATCCTGGTCGTCATCGACGTTGCCCACAGCGCTTTGCCAGTTGGCGGTAACGCTGGCATATTTAAATGTCTTACCCCACGACAGAAGCAGATAGCGGGAATCCTCAGAGTTCCCGCTGCTCTGGTTATAGTTGAAGCCTGCTGAGAAAACGCCTGCCAGACCGGATGAGAAACGTATGCTGCCGGAGTAGGCGTTATCGTACCCCTGATAGTCATCGTCCATCGCTTCTGCCATCTCACGGTAGCCGCCGCTGTAGTGCGTCGCGCTGGTGGAAAGCGATACATGAGAGGAAAGCGTAAGATCGCTTCCTAGCTCGGTTTTAAGTCCACTGTTGCTGTCACCAAACGACTCTTTGCTTGCCGCAACCGTCGTGGAAACAGACCAAAGATCGCTGATAAGAAAATCGGTACGACCGCCAGCTGCCTGGTAATCTTGAGCGGCAGTACCGGAGGCCAGAAGGTTCATCCACGGGAAAATGCGCCAGCCGTCGGAAACGTTCATCACCAGCGGATCGCTGTAGTCGCTATCGATGCTGCGTACCTGACCGGCAGACACGGTAAGCCCCTGCGGGCGAGAAAGATTTCGCTGCTTCACTGCGGCAGCAGGAACAATAAAGTGATTCGTGGAGCCGTCCGACTCTACGACGGAAACGTCTAAATCGACGTTGTTACGCGCAACCGGCACGTCATCCAGCGTAAATGGTCCCGCGGGCACGAGCGTACTGAAGATCAGCTGATTGTTCTGGCGAATCTCCACGCGAGCCTGGGAGGAACGGGCAATGCCTGACACGCTGACGCCGCTGCCGTCTTTTGTCAGCCCACTAGTCGGCATAAGCTGGATACCGGTAATGGGTATGCCGCTCAGCACATTAGACATGGCATTAATTTCACCGACCTGCATGGTTAACTTCTGCGGGACAAAAACATGCTCTGCGTAGGTGTAAATGCTGTCGGCATTTTTCTTGCCATTGTCATCCGTCAGGATGTAATTACTGCGAAGCGACCAGTCAAATGCGTTAAAACCCGCTTCCAGATTGGCCTGCGAATAGCGGGTTTTGTCGCTACCGCCATATTCGTTACGGGTGCTGAAAAGCGAATAGTTGAGCATCCCGGCGGCACCGCCGTGCTGGAAGTTTCGGATATCCGACGACAGGCTGTTTACCGCTTCAGGCGGCAGATACAACTCAACGGCTTCCTGGTTTGGCAACGCGTTGATTACCGCTTTCGGGTAGTCGTCGCGGATGTTGTGGCACGCCTCGCCTGCCTTCAGGGGGACTGGCATGAGGCCTGCGAAATCAAGCAGATCGTTATCAAAACACAGCACGCCGTCCTTATTGAAACGGACGGCGGCCATTCCGCGATCATCACCATTCACTTTAACGTTCACGGAATGGGTTCCGGGCAGAAAACGCGGTGCTTCAGCGAAATAATGGTTCAAGTCGCTCGATAACCCCAGCGTTTTCATTACCCCCGTATCAAACGTCACTTCCCTTGCGAGTACGGAGGCGGAGTCAAACATCATCAGAGGCAAGGTGCCGCAGAGAACTGCGCGGACACAAAGTGCAATACGGCTTTTTTTATTCACCGTTTGATCCCTATATTATTTATTTAATTCTGAGGTAAAACTCGGCACTTCAATGCCATAACGGCTGGCCGGGAAAAATTTAACGTGGATATCACCGCTGCTCGTTTTGTTCAACGCAGCCGTCATCGTCTCACCTGGCAGAAGGTAAGTTTTGGAAAGCGTGGCGTTTGCGCCTGAAGGTTGTAATACGACTTTTTGTGCCAGACGAACAACGTACTTACTTGGGTTGGTTACTTTTACAGAAGATCCGACCGTAGACCATTTGAGGTATTTCCACGCATCCGTCACGACCCCCAGCGTAGCCGGGCGTATTAGCACTGGAATATCCTGGCGAATATTAATGCCAATTTTAATTTTTTTATCGTCATTTTTTGGTGGAATACCGTCAAATGTGACGCGTTTTAAATGCTCAACATCCAGCGGCTGCTTGCTTTGCAAAATAAAACGAAGCTGCTGCGTTTGGCCCGGCTCAAGGCGAACCACAGGCTGCGTGACGATCAACTTAAGCCCCTGGTCGTCCGGCAGGTCTACAACGTTCGTATATAATAAGGATGGGTGTGAATCCGTATTTTTTACGTTAATGGTACCGCTGTGTGTGGCTTCATCAATAATTAGCAGGCTGGTTTCTGGCACCATACCTTCTGCATGCACCGCAAAATTGGCGGAAAATAAAGCGACAGTAAAAAGTGTTTTAAATATATTCGACCTTATGCATTGCATAATATTATCTCCTTGATAGCCCAACAGAACATTCCATGTTTATCGTGCTGTTAAAAAGAGAGTAAATGCAGAACATTCACTCTCTGGATTATTTTAAAATTACTTTTACTCAATAAAGTCTTACAGATAACGCAGGCTGATGGTCAACTGACCGTCAAGCTGAGTATCGTCCGTAATCGCCAGAGTTGTGGTGTCCTGAAGAGCCAGTGAAGTTGCCAGCGGGAAGGTCGCGGTCTGGAAGGCCAGCGGATCCAGAGAACCTGCAGACGCAACGGTGAAGTCACGAATATGGCTGCCCTGAGAAGAACCGTTGGTGGATTTGGTCCAGGTACCCGTCGCGTTCTGCTGATAGATTGGATCTACCGCAGCACCATCAGCCGTTACGCTGTCTACTTTAACTAGCAGAGCGTAAGAGCCAATGTTAACGCCACCCGCGGTTTTGCCCACACCGTAAGTTTGGCTAGCGCCTTTAATAATACCACCACCAAACATACCGTTTTCTACGGTCAGACCCGCGTTAGTATCAGCGCGATCGTCAACCATATTCCAGGACACTTTTGTTGCTGCGGTGCAGTTAATGGTCAAATCGATATTCTTCTGTCCCAACTGGTTGACAGCAGAAGCGTTCAGACTGCCCAAATTAATTGTACCGTAGTCAACAGTACCGCCGTTGCTTAATACTGGCGTACATGCTGCATTCGTCAGCGTACCTTTAACCTTCAGTACAGCTGAAGGGTCTGCAGCAAATGCTGAAGTCACACACAGAGAAAGCGCAGTAGCGAGTAAAACTTTTTTCACTTGTTAATCCTTAACATATGAGTAATTGCAATATTTAACCCAGTAATGATAAATACCTTTACCAGTTACTGATTGTCGTCATGCTTGTCAGCATGTGCACATAGTATTGTTTTTATAAATACATGCAATTTAGCAAAATTAACTATTCTATTAAGGATAACCACAAAATGATTTTTTCCTTATTTTATTAAGGAATTACCCAATCAAAAAAGAGATCAACATCAAAAAAATAATATTACTCAGAATTCCTCTTTACTTTTCTCATCGTTTTGATATTAGTTCACACCTCACTTATTCATGGGGTTTATAAATCTATTTAATTATTAATCAAGCAATGAAGAAACAAGAGATATAAACAATGCTTATTTAAAAATATTACAACGGTAGATTGATACAGAAATAAAAAAAGCCAGTGATATCACTGGCTTTTTACAAACGGCGCAAGCGGATTTATTTCACAACGCGTAGCGCTGGGCGACCACCGCGCGGAGGCGGATCGTCATCAGGGTCATTGTCATCTTGATGATCGGGTTTGTCGCCATCGATAATTGACATCACCGTGTCGCTTTCACGCTCATCAGATGCATTGTCATCATTCAGGCTGGCAACGTCTTCATCATATGCCGCTTCCGGCTCGAACATGGTACCCGCACCGTTTTCACGCGCGTAGATAGCCAGCACAGCAGCCAGCGGTACGGAAACCTGGCGCGGTACGCCGCCGAAACGCGCGTTGAAGCGCACCTCATCGTTTGCCAACTCCAGGTTACCCACCGCGCGCGGGGCGATGTTCAGTACAATCTGTCCGTCACGTGCGTATTCCATTGGAACCAGCACGCCCGGCAACGTCACATCCACAACCAGGTGCGGCGTGAGCTGGTTATCCAGCAGCCATTCATAGAAGGCGCGCAGCAGATACGGACGGCGTGGGGTAAGTTGTGACATTTCCACAGTCATTAGCCTCGGCCGAGACGCATTTCACGTTCCGGTTCAGTTAAAGATGCCAGGAAAGAGTCGCGCTCAAAGACGCGAGTCATGTAGCCCTTCAGCTCTTTCGCGCCAGGACCGCTGAACTCTACGCCCAGGATTGGCAGACGCCACAGCAGCGGTGCCAGGTAGCAATCCACCAGGCTGAATTCATCGCTCAGGAAGAACGGTTTCTGACCAAACACCGGGGCGATTGCCAGCAGCTCTTCACGCAGTTGCTTACGCGCAGCGTCGGCTTCCGCAGCGGATCCGCTGGTGATCACGTTCATCAGCGAATACCAGTCTTTCTCGATACGCTGCATGTACAGGCGGCTTTCACCACGCGCAACAGGGTAAACAGGCATCAGCGGCGGATGCGGGAAACGCTCATCCAGGTATTCCATAATGATACGGGATTCCCACAGGGTCAGCTCGCGATCCACCAGCGTCGGTACGCTTTGGCTCGGGTTGAGATCGATCAGATCCTGAGGCGGGTTATCCTTTTCCACATGCTCGATCTCAAAACTGACACCCTTCTCGGCCAGCACGATACGAACCTGATGGCTATAAATGTCAGTAGGACCAGAAAACAGCGTCATTACCGAACGTTTGTTGGCAGCGACAGCCATGAAAACCTCCAGGTATATTCAGAATTTTTACTGCTACCAGCCCAACAGGGGCCAGCCAGATGTTGTATCGCCCATCCCAGAGAAGACACATTGTTCAAGAATCGAACAAAAATCGAGTATTCACCGATATTTGGGCAGAAAATTGGATGATAGTTTACCAGATTTTGATGGCTTTGTGGTGAGGGGATTCTGGAAATGTGGAAAAAGAGAAGATATATGCATGGATATTGTGGATAACCTGCGCATTATCCATAAAAAAACCCGCCGAAGCGGGTTTTTCGCCAATCGTTCTGCGTAAGCAGAATGGATTAACGTTTGGAGAACTGTGGACGACGACGTGCTTTACGCAGACCCACTTTCTTACGTTCAACCTGACGCGCGTCACGAGTAACGAAGCCAGCTTTACGCAGTTCAGAACGCAGGGATTCGTCGTACTCCATCAGAGCGCGGGTGATACCGTGACGGATCGCACCTGCCTGACCGGAGATACCACCACCTTTAACGGTGATGTACAGATCCAGTTTTTCTACCATATCAACCAGTTCCAGCGGCTGGCGAACTACCATGCGGGCAGTTTCGCGACCGAAGTACTGTTCCAGAGAACGCTGGTTGATTACGATTTTACCACTGCCCGGTTTGATGAAAACGCGAGCTGCGGAACTTTTGCGGCGACCAGTGCCGTAGTATTGATTTTCAGCCATTGCCTATAATCCCGATTAGATGTCAAGAACTTGCGGTTGCTGTGCCGCGTGGTTGTGCTCGTTGCCTGCGTAAACTTTCAGTTTACGGAACATAGCACGACCCAGCGGGCCTTTTGGCAGCATGCCTTTAACCGCGATTTCAATCACACGCTCAGGACGGCGGGCAATCATCTCTTCAAAGGTCGCTTCTTTGATACCACCGATGTGGCCGGTGTGGTGGTAGTACATTTTGTCAGTACGCTTGTTGCCGGTAACAGCAACTTTGTCAGCGTTCAGAACGATGATGTAATCACCGGTATCAACGTGCGGAGTGTATTCCGCTTTGTGCTTACCGCGCAGGCGACGAGCCAGTTCAGTAGCCAGACGGCCCAGAGTTTTACCGGTCGCGTCAACAACATACCAGTCGCGCTGTACGGTTTCTGGTTTAGCTGTAAAAGTTTTCATTAAAAGCTTACCCAAATAATAAGTTACACGTTGGTGAACACCCAAACGTTTAGTCAGTTGAGGTTCACACGACAAAGTCCGGCAAACCTACCCCTTCGAATAGCACATGCCGACACATAGAAAGTTTCGGGAAAAAAACCTTCTCGTAACGTGGGGTCGCAAGATTATAGAGAAGTTGAGGTCAAAGATCGACCCTTAAATGTGATTCAAATTGGGTTTTTCGAGGCGGTGGAAAATGCCGGGTGGCGGCTGCGCCTCACCCGGCCTACAAGTCCCCCTTCACAGGGAGAGGGTGGCATTTATGGCATATGCTCCAGCTTCAGGTATTCCTCGCTCTGCATCTCCTGCAGGCGAGACAGGCAGCGCTGGAACTCAAACTTTAGCCGCTCCCCCTGGTAGATCTCATATAAAGGAACCTCGGCGCTAATCACCAGCTTAACGTGGCGCTCGTAAAACTCGTCCACCATCGCGATGAAGCGCCGCGCCTCGCTCTCCATCAGCCGCGTCATCACCGGCACATCCAGCACCATCACGGTGTGGAACAGACGTGAAAGCGCAATGTAGTCGTGCTGGCTGCGGGCATCAACGCACAGCGTCGTAAAGGAGACCGCCAGCGTTTGGTTTTCAACGCCGAGCGTTGGCAGCGGGCGATGGTTAATCTCGAGTTCCGGGGCGTGTTCGCGTTTTGCCCCCGCCAGCGCCAGCCAGAGTTTATCCATCTCGCGGGTGGTCTCTGCATTTAACGGCGAGAGCCACAGGTGCGCCTGGGTTAAGGTGCGCAGGCGATAATCGACACCGGCATCAACGTTCATAATGTCACAATGCTGCTTAATGGCGTCGATGGCAGGCAGGAAGCGTGCCCGCTGCAGGCCGTTGCGGTAAAGCTCATCCGGCGGAATATTCGACGTGGCCACCAGCGTGATCCCGCGGGCAAAAAGCGCTTTCATCAGGCCGCCTAACAGCATGGCATCGGTGATGTCAGACACAAAAAATTCATCGAAGCAGAGCACGTCCGTTTCCGCCTTGAACCTGTCGGCCACAATCTCCAGCGGATCGCTTTTACCCTGCAGCGCAGTCAGCTCTTCATGCACACGCAGCATAAAGCGGTGGAAGTGCAGACGCTGTTTACGCGCCCCCGGCAGGCTCTGGTAGAACATGTCCATCAGCCAGGTTTTTCCGCGACCGACCCCGCCCCACATATAAAGACCGCGCACCGGCGCGTGGGCCTGTGGCGCTTTTTTTCCGAGCAACCGTCCAAATGCCGCCTTTAGCCCACCATTCTGTTCGGTTTCAGCGGGTTTGGCCGTGAGTTCCTGATAAATCATCTCCAGACGACTTACCGCCTCACGCTGTACGTCATCCGGCTGATGAGTGCCCTCGTTTAGGGCCAGTTGATATCGCGATGCAGGGGACAGGTTTTGCATAATCTTATTGTTATTCCTTCAATTAACGCTCACCAGCAGACGTGACTGATGAAAAAAAGGCCGTTCTACACTACGCGATGATACGTCAGGATTCCACTTCTACGGAAATAGCGGTTATAGTGGCATTATCAGGCACAGGCAGGAGCCGAGCCAACACCCTACGGAACAACAAGACAACGGGAGAAGTTCATGACCTGGGAATATGCGCTAATCGGTTTAGTCGTCGGCATCGTCATCGGTGCTGTGGCCATGCGTTTCGGTAATCGCAAATTGCGTCAGCAGCAGTCACTGCAGTACGAACTGGAAAAGAACAAAGCCGAGCTGGAAGAGTATCGTGAAGAGCTGGTCAGCCATTTTGCCCGTAGCGCCGAGCTGCTGGACAACATGGCGACCGACTATCGTCAGCTGTATCAGCATATGGCAAAAAGCTCCAGCAGCCTGCTGCCAGAAATGACGGCGGAAACCAATCCGTTCCGCAACCGTCTGGCAGACTCTGAAGCCGGTAACGACCAGGCGCCTGTTCAGATGCCTCGCGACTATTCAGACGGCGCGTCCGGCCTGCTGCGCGGCGGTGTAAAACGCGATTAATCGCACAACCTGAATTTATTTTACGGGCGCAGCGATTGCGCCCGTCCTTTCTTCCTGACCCCAGCTATCATTTAGTTAAACACCTCATTGTTCAGCGGTTTAAAATTCAATAACATCAACGTGTTTTTGGGGCCGTTTTTCCTTTATTCCAGGTTACGAGAGTCAACATCGATGAAGAAAAAAAACCAGCTGTTGAGCGCTATCGCGTTAAGTGTCGGGTTATCTCTCTCGGCGTCCGTCCCTGTATTTGCCGCCCTTCCCTCCCAGGTGCCTGGCCAGGCGGCCATTCCAAGCCTTGCCCCCATGCTGGAAAAAGTGTTGCCTGCGGTGGTCAGCGTTCAGGTTGAGGGCACGGCGGTACAAAGCCAACGCGTCCCTGAAGAACTGAAAAAATATTTTGGCGATGAGTCTCCCGACCAGCAGGCCCAGCCTTTTGAAGGCCTGGGTTCCGGCGTCATTATTGATGCGGCAAAAGGCTACATTCTGACTAACAATCACGTCATCAGCCAGGCCGATAAAATCAGCGTCCAGCTAAACGATGGCCGCGAATTTGATGCCAAACTGATTGGCGGTGATGACCAGAGCGACATTGCGCTGTTGCAGGTACAAAACCCGAGTAACCTGACCCAGATTGCCATCGCAGACTCCGACAAACTGCGCGTCGGTGATTTTGCCGTCGCCGTGGGTAACCCCTTTGGCTTAGGGCAAACCGCCACTTCCGGGATCGTCTCCGCGCTGGGACGCAGCGGCCTCAATCTGGAAGGGCTGGAAAACTTTATCCAGACCGATGCCTCAATCAACCGCGGGAACTCCGGCGGGGCGTTACTTAACCTTAACGGTGAGCTGATTGGGATCAACACAGCCATTCTGGCCCCGGGTGGCGGCAGCATCGGGATCGGTTTTGCGATTCCCAGCAATATGGCCAAAACCCTGGCGCAGCAGCTCATTCAGTTCGGCGAAATCAAACGCGGGCTGCTGGGTATTAAAGGTATGGAGATGAGCGCCGATATCGCCAAAGCGTTCAACATCAACGTACAGCGCGGGGCGTTTGTCAGTGAAGTGCTGCCTAACTCCGGCTCGGCAAAAGCAGGTATCAAATCGGGCGATGTGATCGTCAGCCTCAACGACAAGCCGCTGAGCAGCTTTGCCGAGCTGCGCTCGCGGATAGCGACCACCGAACCCGGCGCCAAAGTGAAGCTGGGTCTGATCCGTGACGGTAAGCCGCTGGACGTTGAAGTGACGCTGGATAAGAGCACCTCCTCCTCTGCCAGTGCGGAGCTGATCGCCCCGGCGCTGCAGGGTGCGACGCTGAGCGATGGACAGCTGAAAGACGGTACGAAAGGCATTCGCATCGACACCGTTGAGAAGAGCAGCCCTGCCGCACAGGCCGGATTGCATCAGGAAGATGTGATCATTGGGGTAAACCGCAATCGCGTGCAGTCCATTGCCGAACTGCGCAAGGTGATGGAGAGTAAACCGGCGGTTATTGCCCTGCAGGTCATGCGCGGCAATGAGTCTATCTATATTCTGTTGCGCTAAGCATTTGCGACCCGGACATCACCGCTGCGTGTGATGTCCGGATAACTCATGTTATGCTGCAAATCGTTCCTTTTTTAACGACACGCGCATCATGCTTTTAAAGCTCTTACGTTCTATTGTCATCGGTTTGATTGTCGCTGGCCTGCTGCTGCTGGCGCTGCCGTCTTTACGTCAGTTCAATAAACTGTCGGCCCCTCAGTTCGATAGCACGGATGAAACGCCGGCCACCTATAACCAGGCCGTTCGCCGTGCCGCACCTGCCGTAGTTAACGTCTATAACCGTGGCCTGAATACCTCAGCCCATAACCAGCTGGAGATCCGCACTCTCGGCTCCGGGGTAATCATGGACGAGCGCGGCTACATTATTACCAACAAGCACGTGATAAACGATGCCGACCAGATCATCGTCGCCCTACAGGATGGCCGCGTGTTTGAGGCATTACTCGTTGGCTCTGACAGCCTGACTGACCTTGCCGTCCTGAAGATTAACGCAACGGGCGGTTTGCCGGTCATCCCGATCAACCGTAAACGTACCCCGCATATTGGTGACGTCGTCCTGGCGATTGGTAACCCTTACAACCTGGGCCAGACCATCACCCAGGGGATTATCAGCGCGACCGGGCGTATTGGCCTCAACCCATCCGGGCGGCAGAACTTCCTGCAAACCGATGCCTCCATCAACCACGGTAACTCCGGCGGTGCGCTGGTCAACTCGCTGGGCGAACTGATGGGCATCAACACCCTCTCGTTCGATAAGAGTAACGACGGCGAGACGCCGGAAGGGATCGGCTTTGCCATTCCGTTCCAGCTGGCGACCAAAATTATGGATAAGCTGATCCGCGACGGACGCGTGATCCGCGGCTATATCGGTATCGGTGGCCGTGAAATTGCGCCGATGCATACCCAGGGTGGCGGGATCGATCAGATCCAGGGCATCGTGGTGAACGAGGTGGCGCCAGGGGGTCCGGCGGCCAACGCGGGGATTCAGGTCAATGACGTCATTGTGTCGGTTAACGGCACGCCGGCGGTTTCTGCGCTGGAGACGATGGACCAGGTGGCAGAAATTCGCCCGGGCTCTATCATCCCTGTTGAAGTCATGCGCAACGATAAGAAACTGACGCTGCAGGTCACCATTCAGGAATATCCGGCAACGAACTGACAGGCATAAAAAAACGGAGCGATAAGCTCCGTTTTTTTGCCGGGAGACGGTTCGTATTACTTGTTAACGAACTCTTCGCCCAGGGTGATATCTTTCTTCAGCGTATCCAGCATGCCTTCCATCGCGTGTTGTTCAAACGCGCTCAGCGTACCAATGGATTTACGCTCTTCGATACCATTTTTGCCCAGCAGCAGCGGCTGAGAGAAGAAGCGAGCATGTTCGCCATCGCCTTCAACGTAAGCGCATTCAACAACGCCTTTCTCGCCCTGCAGGGCGCGAACCAGTGACAGACCGAAACGTGCAGCCGCCTGGCCCATAGACAGGGTTGCAGAACCGCCACCCGCCTTCGCTTCCACCACTTCGGTGCCCGCGTTCTGGATGCGTTTAGTCAGGTCAGCCACTTCCTGCTCGGTGAAGCTCACGCCTGGGATCTGCGACAGCAGAGGCAGGATGGTAACGCCAGAGTGACCGCCGATGACCGGCACTTCCACTTCTGTTGGCTGTTTGCCCTTCAGCTCTGCAACAAAGGTGTTGGAGCGAATAATATCCAGCGTGGTTACGCCGAACAGTTTGTTTTTGTCGTAAACACCTGCTTTCTTCAGCACTTCTGCCGCGATAGCAACGGTGGTGTTCACCGGGTTAGTGATGATACCGATGCACGCTTTCGGGCACACTTCAGCAATCTGCTGCACCAGGTTTTTCACGATGCCCGCGTTGACGTTGAACAGGTCTGAACGATCCATGCCTGGCTTACGCGCCACGCCTGCAGAAATCAGCACCACGTCGGCACCCTGCAGAGCAGGACGCGCATCTTCACCGGAGAAGCCTTTGATTTTTACAGCGGTAGGGATGTGGCTCAGGTCAACCGCCACGCCTGGGGTTACCGGAGCAATATCGTACAGGGAGAGTTCTGAGCCTGAAGGCAGTTGGGTTTTCAGTAGTAGGGCAAGCGCCTGGCCGATACCACCAGCAGCGCCGAGGACTGCGACTTTCATCCTAAACTCCTTATTATGGTTAACTTAAGTATCTGTAAATCCGTTGCGGCGACCATAATTCAGCAAGTGTTTAATTACAATTTTCGTAGCTAAAGAATTTGAGGTCGCGCGACTTTATCTCTCTTCAGAAGGCTATCTGACGACAGACGGCAACGAATTAAGAGGTGGTTACAATACACCCTGCCCCGCCACCAAAACAACATCATTTTGATAACATTTAATTTACTTTTAAGCTTATTTGCGCGGCGTGACCCAGGCATGTTTTCTGATAACGAATTCTGATAATATCACTCCCTTTCATAACATTATTTCAGCCTGGCGCTGAGTAGATAATTTGCATAAAAATTCATCCACATGCATAATAATGTTGTTTCTATCGTCATATTCCGGGTGACTTATGCGAAGCTCGTCTAAGCAAGAAGAATTAGTAAAGGCGTTTAAAGCGCTACTTAAAGAAGAGAAATTCAGTTCTCAGGGAGAAATTGTTCAGGCGCTGCAGGAACAGGGCTTCGACAACATCAATCAGTCGAAGGTCTCCCGCATGTTAACGAAATTTGGCGCGGTACGTACCCGTAACGCCAAGATGGAGATGGTCTATTGCCTGCCGGCTGAACTTGGCGTGCCGACCACCTCCAGCCCGCTCAAGAATCTGGTTCTGGATATCGACTACAACGATGCCGTTGTGGTGATCCACACAAGCCCAGGTGCCGCACAGCTGATTGCCCGCATGCTGGACTCATTGGGTAAAACGGAAGGTATCCTCGGGACTATCGCCGGTGATGACACCATCTTTACCACGCCAGCCAGCGGTTTCTCCGTTAAAGATCTCCACGAAGCGATTCTGGTTCTGTTCGAACAGGAACTCTAATCCCCTTTCCCCGTGGCGCCGCTGCGGGGAACGTTCTGCTTCCACACCGTTTCCCCCTCTTTTTCACTGCCTCTGCCTTTGACAAATAGTGCTTTTTACCACCCATTAACATTCACCTGGTGAATGCTAAATCAAAAAATCGCACAAAAAATCAAAAGCTGATATCCATATGATTTCATTAGATATAGCCAACTAAAATGTGCAAAAAACATCCAATATTATGCAATTTGGTTATAAAAAAAAGACTGGTTAACACGTAATAACAATAGAAACCATTAGTCTGGTATTAATTTTTTCCGTTATTAGTGTATACTTGATTTTGTGATGAGGGTCACGAAACAAGACCCCACTAAAAAATTCGACGAGGTAAGAATCATGAAAATCAAATCAACTGTAGCGGCGCTGAGCGTCCTGTCTGTCCTGTCATTCGGTGCCTTCGCGGCTGACGCTATCAATGCTGACCAGGCGCAATCCCGCCAGGCCATCGGTACGGTTTCTGTCGGCGCGGTCGGCACATCGCCAATGGACATGCATGAGATGCTGAACAAAAAAGCGGAAGAAAAGGGTGCGTCATCCTATCGCATCATCGAAGCGCGCTCTGGTGCACACTGGCACGCCACCGCTGAGCTGTACAAATAAGTTTTAGTAATAACTGAACACGTAAATCTCCACTCAACGGCACCAGGCATAAAAATAGCGGTTCAACCCTTCTCGCCGTTGAGCAAAAACCCTATTCAGGAGTAAAGACTATGAAAACCAAATTGATCATCGCAACCCTCGGTCTGGCATCTGTTCTCTCTTTCGGCGCAAGCGCAGCCGTACAGCAGGTGAATGCCGACCAGGCACAAAATCTGCAGCCTATAGGCAGCATCTCCGTGACGTCTGTTACCGGCTCTCCGATGGATATCCGTCACGAACTGGCTGCCAAAGCTGAAAAAGCAGGTGCCAGCAGCTATCGCGTCACCGAACTGAATCAGGGTGACCACTGGCATGCAACTGCAGAACTGTATAAATAAACCCTCGTCGTATCTCATCATACGACTTGCCCCTGGCCTGATGGTCAGGGGCTTTTTTCATTCAGTGCCGCGCGTTAAAACGCAGCTGCCCTTCCAGCTCTTCTTCCGCTTCATCGAACAGTAATATCAGTGCGCCAAAGCGTCTGCGCAGCTTATCGGGCAAATGGATGAACTCAATTTCCAGCGGTAGCGGCAGCAGACTACCAGTCACCACGTCCCACAGCGTATCCAGATTCGTCACGCTTTCCCGTTCAAGATCAAACACCCGGATAAACTCACGGTAGAAGTCTTCCTGACTGTCGATCTCGTCAAAATCAAAGGTATAGGTTTTCATTGCCAGCCACCCAGTCCAGGCGAGCGGCAGATGCCGCCCTGTCTATTATAATCCCCCAATGTGAAGGGTTTTCACTTCCAGATACTCTTCCAGGCCCAGCACGGAGCCCTCACGACCCAGGCCTGACTCTTTTACGCCGCCAAAGGGCCCCAGCTCCGTGGAGACGGCACACTCGTTAATACCAATCATCCCGCTCTCGATCGCCTGCGAAACGCGGAAAACACGTGAGAGATTCTGGGTATAGAAGTAAGCCGCCAGACCGTAGGGTGTGTTGTTAGCACGCTGGATCACTTCATCTTCCGAGGTGAAACGGAAACACGCCGCAACCGGGCCAAACGTCTCTTCCTCTGCCAGCTTCATGCCTTCATGGCAGTCGCCCAGCACGGTTGGCATCCAGAAATTCCCGCCAAGCGTATGGGGCTTACCCCCTGCCAGTACGGTTGCTCCCCGTGAGACGGCATCGTCGACATGCTCACGCACCTTGTCGACCGCAGCAGATTCAATCAGCGGCCCGACAACAACGCCCTCGTCAAGGCCATTCCCCACCTTGAGCGCCTTCACGGCATCGGCAAGTTTATTCACAAACTTGTCGTAGACGGTTTCCTGAATATAAAAACGGTTCACGCTGACGCAGACCTGCCCGGCATTGCGGAACTTGTTGGCAATCGCCCCCTTCACCGCCGCGTCGATGTCTGCATCCTCAAAAACGATATACGGGGCATTTCCCCCCAGCTCCATCGAGACTTTTTTCATGGTTTCGGCAGCATTACGCACCAGCGTTTTGCCGACGGAGGTCGAGCCGGTAAAGGAGATTTTACGCACGTCTCGGCTTGCCATAATCGCATCGCTGATTTCATGGGTATTCCCGGCCACGGCGTTGAGCACGCCGTCGGGTACGCCGGCCTGTTTTGCTAGGGTGAGCAGCGCAAAGGCACTGAGCGGCGTGTTATTGGCCGGTTTGATCACTCCGGTGCACCCCGCAGCCAGCGCCGGGCCTAATTTGCGGGTGAGCATGGCCATTGGGAAGTTCCACGGCGTTATCGCCGCCACCACGCCTATGGGTTCGCGGGTCGCCAGAATGCGCGAGCCGGGTTTGATCGGCGGAATAATTTCACCGTTGGCGCGCTTGGCCTCTTCGGCAAACCACTGGATAAAGCTGGCAGCGTACTCCACCTCACCTTCCGCTTCTTTCAGCGGCTTGCCCTGCTCGGTGGTCATTAGCTGCCCGAGCCAGCTTTTATTCTCAATAATCAGTTCGTACCAGCGATAAAGAATCGCCGAGCGCTCTTTCGCGGTTTTGGCACGCCAGGCCGGGAAGGCTTTGGTGGCCGCTGCGATAGCCTCTTCGGTTTGTGCTTTACCCGCTTTCGCGACTTTCGCGATGACTTCCCCGGTAGCGGGGTTAAGCACATCGAAGGTCGTGTCCAGCGTTTTCCAGATCCCGTTGACCAGATAACCGGTCTGAAAAAGGATGTGATCCTGAAGCGCCTGGGTCGTCATGTGTCCTCCCTTCCTGAAATGTAAGAACGTGCTGGAATAAGTATAGCCACAAAAAAACCGACGCTTTTGGCGTCGGTTTTTTTACTTCAGTCAGCTATCCGTGAGGGCATTCTGGTAGCGATGCAGCATCAACACCAGCCGTCCTACCGGCTCGGTCACCTGAGGCGGCGCTTCCCAGGTTTTAAGCTTCTCCTGGTAGATATCAAGCTCTGCAAGCAGCTGCGTAAAGTAGCGACGTCGTTTGTCATCACTGCTGGCGGAAAGCACGTGGTCCGCGGTACGACGCAGCTGGCGGTGCCAGGCCGACAGATCGTCGTTGATCGGCACCGGCGCATTGCGCAGACGCTGGTGTGCAATGATCATGGTCAGCGCCAGGCGGAACTTCGCAATGTCGCCCGGGAACTTGTTCAGCAGTAAAAACAGCTGCTGGTAGAGCGCGGGGAGGTGGTTCTCTTTACGGCGCGCGGTGTTGGTTGTCATCGACGAGACGGCGGCCGACACAAACTGGTTCAACAGCACGCGGCCCGTTCTTGCCTGCGAATTATCGCGGACCAGCAGAATCACCATCATCGCCAGGAAACAGCCCACCAGCTGACCTAACGCGCTGTCGAGGAACTGGCTGAAATGGAAGGTCATCGGGTTATCCAGCACGATGATATTAATCGTACTCGCCAACGCCCCCAGCGATCCGAGGCGGCGCTTTTGCACCTCAATGCCGATAAAGAACGCCATCACTGCCAGGCTAATACAGAGCAGCAGCATGCTCTGCTGCGTCGACGGGATGATGACCAGAAAATAGAGCGCGCCGATCGGCAGGGCGGCAAGGGTGCCGTACAGGAAATCGATGGCGACCATACGCGGGTTAGGCAGACGCATCGCCAGTGCGGTCACGACGGCAATCATCACCATCGCGCCGCTGCCGGACGTCCAGCCCGTCCACAGCCAGAACAGCGTGCCGAGCATACAGGCAAGCGTCGTACGCCAGAAGTTGACCATCGCGTGATGGCGCTCGGCGGATTCCGGCTTGATCACCACTTCGCCCTGCAGTACCTCTTCTTCCGCCGCGCTGATTTTGGTATTCCCGATCACGCCGCGTTTCAGCAGCAGGTAGCGCGTCGCGGCGCCGACCCAGGTGTAGATCGTTACCGGCGTGTCACGTTCCCCTGTCCAGGCAATAACCCTGCGCATACGCTTAAGCTGCTTGTGCACGTCCTGCACCGTTTCCACTGGCTCAGCGAACAGTTCGCGGAACGTATCGGTGACCACTTCCGGGCGCGTGTTCTGAATCAGGTAGGTTTCACATGCCTGGGTAATCAGCGTTAACGAGACCGTATTAAGGGCTTTCAGACGACGGTTAGCGCGAGCCCAGCGTGACGACTCCATATTGAGATTGCTGCGCATCCCTTCCAGCGCCTGCGTGCGGCGAACCAGCCCGCTCCAGGCTTTATCCACCTCTTCGCTGTCGCCGTGTTTAATGCAGAGCTGCATCAGCTGGTACTGGGCGACAATCAGCGCATCAAGCTCACGGTCGACTTCCTGCTTGATGGAGCGCGGGGAGAACAGCAGGTCCGCGACAATTGCACTCACGATACCAATGACAATCTCACTGCATCGCTCCACCGCAAACTGCGGAGCCAGCAGCGGCTCGGACTGGATGGTGATGATAATAATCAGCGCGGTATAGCCCGCCAGACCCCAGGCATAGGAGTTCTCCACTTTCACCAAAGACGAGATCCAGGTGCAGAAGCCCGCCCAGATACAGCACACCATCAGCATCAGCAGCGGCGTGCGGATCATCAGGATAATAATGGTGAGCGCCGCGATACAGCCGATGAACGTCCCGATGATACGCAGCATTCCGCGATAGCGGATCGCGCCTGAATAGGGTTCCCCACCCGCGGCAAAGGCGGGACCCGCCGCGACAATCGCGGCCGTCAGCACTGCCCAGCGCGGGGTTTCAAGCTGGAAGTGGAAGCCAACAAACAGCGCCAGCACAATGGCACACGCCAGCTTCACGGCGAAGCGAATGTGCTGGCTGGCGAT
This sequence comes from Enterobacter roggenkampii, assembly GCF_001729805.1. Lineage (NCBI taxonomy): Bacteria > Pseudomonadati > Pseudomonadota > Gammaproteobacteria > Enterobacterales > Enterobacteriaceae > Enterobacter > Enterobacter roggenkampii. The sequence goes on from NZ_CP017184.1 coordinate 4,228,117, forward strand.
GGAAAAGATGCCCATAGCGATTAACCAAACTCGCGCAGACGGTGGGCGATTTTACGGAAGAACGAGTCCTGGCTGGCATCCCGATCTTTCTCACCGGTAATCACCACCGTCGCCGTGGTACCCGCAGGCCACAGATTGCCCTGCTGTTCATCCAGGTGGATACGGACCGGCACGCGCTGGGCCAGACGCACCCACTCGAGGTTGGAATCCACCGTTGCCATCCCTTTTGCATCACGCGAACTGCTGGAGTTGGTGACCCCTGCGGCGACGCTGTCGACGGTACCTTTAAAGACGCGGTTGCTGCCCAGCGGCGTGATTTCTGCCCGATAGCCGGGACGTACGCCCTCCAGCTTGGTCTCTTCCATATAGGCGAGTACATAGAAAGAGTTCTGTTTCACCAGCGCCACGGCGGTTGAGCCACGGGTAATGAATTCCCCGGTATAGACGTTAAGGTTGGTCACCCAGCCATCAGACGGCGCGCGGATCACGGTACGCTCCAGATCGAGCTTCGCCAGATCGCGCGTTGCTTCTGCTTTCGCCAGCTGGTGCAGCACGGTTTGCAGCACGTTGTTGGACTGGTCAATCTCTTCACGGGACATTGCCTGAACGCCAAGCTGATTACGGCGGCCTGCCTCACGGCGTTTCTCCGCAGCCAGCGCCTGGTAATAGGCCACGTCCGCTTCCGCCTCTTCCAGCGCTTTCTGGTAACGAGGCTGGTCGATGGTGAACAGAACCTGATCTTTTTTCACCAGCTGGTTATCGTGAACGTTAACCGCCGTGATAAGACCGGCCACGTCAGGGGCGATGGCCACCACATCGGCGCTGAAGCGTGCATCACGCGTCCACGGTGATTCGGTGTAATAGACCCAGGCGCGGAAAATGGCAATGAAGGCGAGGATAACCAGCGCCATGGTGATGGCAGTGCGGGAGATTTTTCTTGTTAGCGTTTTCACATCAACCTCAGACAAACATGCGCGATATCAGGTAAAACAGGCAGCAATACAGCGCGGTATTGAACAATGCAGGGTGCCAGACGAAATCGTAGATCCCGGTAGGGACCAGCACCTTGCGCACCAGCCAGAAGATCGCCAGTGATAAAAGAAGCTCGAAAAATATCGGTGGGAACGACAGACCGAACACCACGATAACGGGAAACAGACTCATGTTGACCTTGATAAGAGAGAGTGCAGGCTTCAGAATTTTTTAGCGCACGCCACCGCAGGAGAGCAAGAAACGCCGGGCGAGAATGGCGCAGCCGTTATGTAATTAATAATATATTAACGTAACTGTTATGCTGTTATCTATAATATGTGATCTAAATCACTTTTAAGCCAGAGTGAACAATGGAACGTTTAAAACGCATGTCAGTCTTCGCCAAAGTGGTTGAACTGGGCTCCTTTACCGCCGCTGCACGCCAGCTTCAGATGAGCGTCTCCTCTATCAGCCAGACGGTGTCCAAACTGGAAGATGAGCTTCAGGTCAAGCTGCTCAACCGCAGTACCCGCAGCATTGGCCTGACGGAAGCGGGTAAAATTTACTATCAGGGCTGTCGTCGCATGCTTCTGGAAGTGCGGGATGTTCACGAACAGCTCTACGCCTTCAACAACACCCCCATCGGCACGCTGCGCATCGGGTGTTCTTCAACTATGGCACAAAATGTTCTCGCTGCCATGACGGCGGATATGCTGAAAGAGTACCCCGGGCTTACCGTCAATCTGGTGACGGGTATCCCGGCGCCGGATCTGATTGCCGACGGCCTGGACGTGGTGATCCGCGTCGGCGCGCTGCAGGATTCCAGCCTGTTCTCGCGTCGGCTGGGCAGCATGCCGATGGTCGTCTGCGCTTCGAAGAGCTATCTGGCCCAGTACGGTGTGCCGGAGAAACCTGCCGATCTCACCAACCACTCGTGGCTGGAGTACAGCGTGCGGCCCGACAATGAATTTGAGCTGATTGCCCCGGAAGGGATCTCCACCAAACTGCTGCCGGAGGGGCGGTTTGTCACTAACGACCCCATGACCATTTCGCGCTGGCTGGTGGCTGGCGCCGGGATCGCCTACGTACCGCTGATGTGGGTGATCAACGAAATTAACAGCGGCGTGCTGGAGATCCTCTTCCCGCGCTACCAATCCGATCCGCGTCCGGTGTACGCCCTGTATACCGAAAAAGACAAGCTCCCGCTGAAAGTCCAGGTGTGTATTAACTATCTGACCGAGTATTTTGTGGACGTGGCGGAGCTGTTTCAGGGGATGCGGGGAAGACGAAAGGAATAATGCATTTATTCCAGAACGCATAGGACCGATGAATATTCCCAGGATGAATCCCGTATTCATTCAGGAATATTCCTTCGCCACTATCAGGAATAGCTAATTGACACTACCGCCATCAGCCCATTACTTTATATGCAGTCTGCTCGTCAGGCTGTTATTAATTTGTTGCTGATATGAATAATAAAATGTATTTCGCAGGATGACGTTAAACAAGGAAAAGAAATGAATCTATTTGAACAAACACCGCCTTCACGCAGGCGCTATGGACTCGCCGCGTTCATCGGTTTAATTGCAGGGATCGTCTCCGCTTTTGTCAAATGGGGAGCCGAAGTGCCGCTTCCGCCACGCAGTCCCGCCGACTTATTCACCGGCGCATGCGGACCTGAGCAATTAATAAGAGCCGCAGGTCAGATTGACTGCTCCCGCAATTTTTTAAACCCTCCCTATGTATTTTTACGCGACTGGCTTGGCGTTGTCGATCCTAACGCAGCAGTTTATACATTTGCCGGACATATATTTAACTGGGTAGGCGTAACGCATATTATTTTCTCCATCGTCTTCGCTGTTGGCTATTGTGTCGTTGCTGAAGTCTTCCCGAAAATTAAACTCTGGCAGGGTTTGCTGGCAGGTGCGTTAGCTCAGCTCTTTGTGCATATGATCTCCTTCCCGCTGATGGGGTTGACGCCACCGCTATTTGAGCTGCCGTGGTATGAACACGTGTCAGAGATCGTGGGCCATCTGGTCTGGTTCTGGTCGATCGAAATTATTCGTCGTGACTTGCGTAACCGCATCACTCACGAGCCGGATCCGGAGATACCGCTGGGTAACTTACGTTAAAAAAAAGGCGCTACATCTGTAGCGCCTTTTTTTATGTTTGCTCAGGTCAGGCTGTGCCGCCCACCGTCAGGTTGTCTACTTTCAGCGTTGGCTGGCCCACGCCCACCGGCAGGCTCTGGCCCTCTTTACCGCAGACGCCCACGCCGTTATCCAGCTTCAGATCGTTACCGACCATGGAGATCTGCTGCATGGCTTCAATACCGGAGCCGATCAGCGTTGCACCTTTCACCGCTTTGGTCACTTTGCCCTTTTCGATCAGATACGCTTCTGAGGTAGAGAAGACAAACTTACCGGAGGTGATATCCACCTGGCCGCCGCCAAAGTTAGGCGCAAAGATACCGTAATCAACGGATTCGATAATCTCCTGCGGCGTGGATTTGCCCGGCAGCATGTAGGTATTGGTCATGCGCGGCATCGGCAGGTGCGCGTAGGACTCACGACGGCCGTTACCCGTTGGCGCAACGCCCATCAGGCGCGCGTTGAGTTTGTCCTGCATGTAGCCTTTCAGCACGCCGTTTTCGATCAGCACGTTGTACTGGCCGGGCGTACCTTCATCGTCGATAGCGACCGAGCCGCGACGATCGCGCATGGTGCCATCATCCACCACGGTGCACAGTTCAGAGGAGACAAGTTGACCAATCTGACCGCTGAATACCGACGTTCCGCGACGGTTAAAGTCGCCTTCCAGACCATGGCCCACCGCCTCATGCAGCAGCACGCCCGGCCAGCCGGCACCCAGCACCACCGGGAATGAACCCGCCGGCGCCGCGACGGCATTCAGATTCACCAGCGCCATGCGCACGGCTTCTTTTGCCCACGCGTCAGCGCGCGCTTCACCGTCAACGTCGCCCAGGAACCAGTCATAGCCAAAACGACCGCCGCCGCCGCTTGAGCCGCGCTCGCGTTTGCCGTCCTCATCGACCTGCACGCTGATAGAGAGACGCACCAGCGGACGGACATCTGCCGCCAGGGTACCGTCCGTTGCCGCCACCAGAATCAGTTCATACACACCGCTCAGGCTGGCTGAAACTTCCTGCACGCGTTTATCTGCCGCGCGCGCCACTTTGTCCACGCGGCGCAGGATATCCAGCTTCTCTTCACGGCTCATGCTCTGCAGCGGATCGATGCTGGTATAGAGCGCAGAGTGCTGCACTTCTCCCAGGGTTTTCACGCGACCATCGCCGGTATCACGCACAATGGTGCGCGCGGCCTGCGCGCTCTGCTCAAGTGCGGCGAGGCTAATCTGATCGGCATACGCAAAACCGGTTTTCTCCCCGCTGACGGCGCGGACGCCAACGCCCTGGTCGATGTTGTAAGAGCCATCTTTAATGATGCTGTCTTCTAAAACCCAGGATTCGTGATAGCTCGACTGGAAATAAAGGTCGCCGTAGTCGAGACGGCGTTCGGTCAGTTGACCAAGAATGGAGAACAGGTCCTGATGGTTCAGGCCGTTCGCTGCGAGCAAATGTTCACTTACCAGGTTCAGACTCATCGTATTGCTACTCGTTCGTTGCCGCCCGTGGCGGTATAAAGATCGTATTTATTGAGAGTGAGGCAATTACCTGCCCACGTCAAATCATTGCTGTGCATCTTTGCGCGGCTGGCGCAGCACCTCGTTGATCTGCGGTTTATCGACCGGACCGGTAATGCGGTAGCGCAGAATGGAGACCTTGCTCCACAGCGGCCCTAGCACTTTACTGGCGGCAAACACCGCCGCACCGACAATCGGGTTCACCACGAAGGCCGCCGCAACGCCCACGCTCGCGGAAATTTCCGGCGCCACCACGGCTTCCATATCCAGCTCGCGGCGCACGAGGTTGACCGAGCCTTTCATGGCGATATCCGCTTCCAGGCCATCCACCAGCGTATCGTCCGTATGCAGAACGCCGTCCTTGATCCACGCCGTACTGCGGATGGAATCGTAGTAGAACCCTTCGCTGAAGGTATCGCTGAAATCGAAGCGCAGCTTGCGCAGCAGCGCATCAAAACTCAGCAGGCGCAGGATCTGCCCGGCGCGCCCCGTGCTCACGTCGGCGATTTCACCTTTGCCGAAGCGGGTTTTCAGAATGCCGTTCAGCGAGGCCTCATCCGGCTTCCACGGGGCGTCGCGCCAGTGAAGATCGTAATCGACGTCAAATGACGAACCGCGCAGCGGCGTGCTGATGCCAAAGAAATTGGCTGCCGCATCCAGTTTGTTGCCTTTAATGTCTCCCTTGAGGGACGTTCGCTGCTCGCCCGGGTTATTCACCCATTCCCCGCCTGCCGTCATGCGGCCAAAGCCAGTGTCGATCAATCCACCGGTGAGCGTAAGCGTATTTCCCTGAATGGCAAAATCACCGTCGATACGGCCATATTTCTGTCCCCACAGCCAGCACTCCGCGCAGCGCAGCTGGAGATCGGGCCAGCCGCTAAAATCGACGCGGGAGGTTTGACTCAGCGGCGAGGTATCCGCCGGTTTATCTTTACTCGCGGCGGCCGGGTTGTAGTAGAGATAGCGGATCGCCGCCTGCCACGGCGCGTGATTGCGCATGGTCAGCGTGCCGTTGATCTCCCGGCCCTGGGCCTCCACTTTCGTTCCGTTAGCAGCAGGCTGCGAGACAATACTCAGGTTGTTCCACTGCTGCCCGCCCAGCATCAGCGACGGCGTGCGTACGGTAATGGTTTGCGGGAACTGGGCGGTTTCATCAACATTTTGCCCAACGCCTTTCTGGAACAACGCCAGCCACTCTGCACCGTCCATCGGCGGCAGATTCAGCTCAACGCCCGTCTGCTCTGGCAGCGGCGGCGTGGAGCGGCTATCCGTCGTCCAGATGGCCCTGTCGAGGGTGAGCTTGCGGTTAAGCAGCCAGCGGCTGTTGAAGTGGTTCGTCCCGCCCGCGTTTCCGGTCAGCGCGAAGCTGTTCAGGTTGCCCTCGACGTTCAGCTTCACCGGCAGCGGCTGTCCGGCCTGTTTATCCAGCGGCGCAGGCAGCTGGCTTCGAAGATTCTTCAGATCCCCCGTGATGTCGACCTTGTACTGGGCACCCGCGTGATAAGGCAGGTCGATTGCTACTTTACCCTGCCAGGCGACCGCCCCCTCCACCGACGCCTCAATCGGCTTCGGCAGGACATCCATTCGCGCTGGCTGCCAGTTACCGTCCAGATTGACGGCCACCTGATACGCCTTTTCACCCTCTGTGGTCGTGAAGTCGATATTCACGGGCTGATTAAACCAGCTGGCGGTCAGCGGCTCGCTCTTCAGGTTACCGTTCTCAAAGCTGAACTGCCCGCTGAGATTTTTCAGGGTGCTCTCAAGGGGTTTAATGTACAGACTGTTGTTCTTCAGACGGACGTCGCCTTTCGCAGTGGTCATCTCACCGTCCAGCGGGATATCAAGATGTAAGCGAGCATTCACATCGCCATCAAGCTGCAGCTGCTGAAGCGTCGCCGCCAGCGACTCTTTCAGGGGGGTCTCCTCAAAGTACGGTCCCACCGCCTTGCCGGGACCGTTGATGTCGGCATCAATCAGCAGCTTCTCTTTTGAGTAGTCCGGAATGTTGGCCGTCAGGTTGCTGGCCGTTACGCCGCCCAGCGCCACGCTGTCGGACTTCATCCACAGGCCGTCATTGAGGAAGTTAAGTTCGATATCCAGGTTTTTCAGCGCGGGCCAGCCCGGCTGGAACGCGAAGGTGGCGTCATGCAGCGGCACCAGAACCTGGAACTGACCTTCATTATGTTTGTACGGGAACAGATGGGGGTTACCGCCGTAGACCAGCGTGGCGTTTTCCGCCTGACCGCCCTGAATTGCGCCGCTCAGATAGTCGACCAGCGCTTTACCCATCAGGTTTTCCGGGAAATAGCGCCAGGCCTGCGAGCCATCATCGGTACTGATTCCGGCCAGAATACCCAGCCACGGCTCGTCCCCCTGCGGTTGCAGATAGCGGAAGTCACCCCGCGCGTGCACCGCTTTGGCTTTGACGTCGATATGGCGACCATCGAGCTGGAAGCCCTTATCGTTACGGAGCCAGTTAAGCACTGCGTTGCCCTGTTCGATTTCCAGCGGCGCGCGGAAGACCGTCTCGTACGGCATTCTGGCGTCGTGCATATCAACCGTCAGCCTGCCGTTCTCCACGCTGCCTTCCAGCTTGCCGCTAAAGTGCTCCGCACCCGGCAGCAGCTTCCACTGCTTCCAGGCAAGATCTTTCCATGTTGCCTGGAAACGGGTTTTTTCCGTCGCCTGAAGCGGGATATCCAGCGCCAGAGAATCGATCTTTCCGCTCGGCTGCGTAGCCAGCCAGATCTCGCCCAGGTCTGGAGAGAGCTTTGCCGCCATTGAGCGCAGCCCTTCAATGGCGGCCAAATCCAGGTTGCTGGCGCGGATGCGCAGCTCGTCGCTGCGTTTACTGGCCGTGCCGCCAACGTCCTGCTCCGGCATCCAGGCCAGCGTCAGCGCACCGCGCGGCCACGGCTTGCCGTCCATCGCGATCCGCGTATCGGGAATGGCAAACTGCCAGCCTTCTTTCTCCTGCGTCACGTGGGCGGTGAGGTTATCGACGGAAAGCTGATGCTGTTGTTTTTCGCCTTTCCAGCTCGCGCCCCCCTGCTTGAGCCAGATATCGCCGCTGGCAAATTCGCCTTTCGTCAGGGTCAACCAGCCTTCAAGGCTGAATCGGGCCGTTTCCAGCTGCATATTCTGCTGGAGCCAGTCGCCCAGCCACGGTTTGACGTCCACATCGTCGGCCTGCAGCCAGACTTTGCCGTTATTTAGCAGACCGTCATCGTCACGCAGATCCATGCGCACCTGCATCACGCCGTGCTGACCGTTCAGGCTGGAGAGACTCACCTGCCCCTCAGCGCGGTGCCGGTTCCTGCCGTTGAGCCAGGTCAGCTGGGGGATCGCCAGTTCCGCACGCTGGCCGGAAAGGGTAATAAAGCTCACTTCGCTGTCGCGCAGATCGAAATGATCGAACTGGCGCAGGAAAAGATCGCTGAAACGGTTGGCCTCAAGCCCCTGGCTGCTGTCGCCGCCGGAGATGGGCGTATTGGTCAGAAACTGAAGCTGATAAAAGGTGAGATCGCGAAACTGCCAGCGCAGATGCAGCAGGCTTTGCCAGACGTCCAGCGCCAGGGTCACGCGTTTGATTTTGAGGTGGCCGCCATCTTTCAGGCTGGCGTTGATATCCCGCACATCGAGCGTCGGGCCAAAATTCTGCCAGCTGGCGCTTACCTGGCTGACGTTCACCGGCACGCCGGTGGTGGATTCGATTTTTGCCAGCAGCTGCGGACGCCAGCTGTCCAGATGCGGTAAAACGAGGCGTAGCCCGCTCACGAGCAACGCGACAATCACGACCAGCGTTGCCCCTGTAAGCAATAAAATCCCCGGCAATCGCCTCACGCATCTCTCCTTGTCAGCTTTGGTCACGCAGCGTACTGCGCTTACATCATCACGACGTCAAACTGCTCCTGGTTATAGAGCGGTTCAATTTGTACTTTTACCTGTTTGCCGACAAAGATTTCCACTTCCGCCAGCGCGTGTGACTCTTCGCCTTTCAGCGCTTCAGCCACCGCAGGGGAAGCATAGACCAGAAAACGATCGGAGTCGTAGGCATGATGCACACGCACAATTTCACGCATGATCTCGTAGCAGACGGTCTCAACCGTCTTTACCGTTCCGCGTCCATGGCAGGTCGGGCATTCATTACACAGCACATGCTCCACGCTCTCGCGGGTACGCTTACGCGTCATTTCCACCAGCCCCAGCTGTGAGAAGCCGTTGATGCTGGTTTTCACGCGATCTTTACTCAGGGCCTGCTCAAGCGAGTGCAGCACGCGGCGGCGATGGTCTTCATTACTCATATCGATGAAATCGATGATGATAATGCCGCCCAGATTGCGCAGACGAAGCTGGCGCGCAATGGCCTGCGTGGCCTCGATGTTGGTGTTGAAGATGGTGTCATCTAGGTTGCGATGGCCGACGAACGCGCCGGTGTTGATATCGACGGTGGTCATCGCTTCGGTCTGATCGATGATCAGATAGCCGCCGGACTTCAGTTCAACCTTACGCTCCAGGGCACGCTGGATCTCGTTTTCGACATCATAGAGATCGAAGATCGGCTGACGCCCGGTGTAGTGCTCCAGCAGGCCTGGCATCTCCGGGATATATTCAGCGGTAAACTCCAGCAGCGCTTCATACGTCAGGCGGGAATCCACGCGAATGCGGTCGAGCTGCGCGTCGGCAAAGTCACGCAGCACGCGCTGCGCCAGCGCCAGCTCACCATAGAGCTGATAGCGGGTCTGGTTGCGTTTTTTACGCTCCATCACTTTTGTCCAGACGCGCTTCAGGTAAGCCGCATCTGACGCCAGGTCTTCCTCGCTGATCCCTTCCGCGGCGGTGCGGATGATAAATCCGCCCTGTTCATCGCAGTAGGCGCTGACGACTTTCTTCAGGCGCTCGCGCTCGCTTTCGCTCTCAATACGCTGCGAAACGCCCACGTGCGACGCGCCGGGCATAAAGACCAGATAGCGGGAAGGTAAGGTGATATCGGTGGTCAGACGGGCGCCTTTGGTACCAAGAGGATCTTTCACCACCTGCACCATTAAGTCCTGCCCCTGACGCACCAGTTCAGAAATGTCGCGCACGGCAAACTGCTTTTGCTCTTCGCCCGCGACGCACTCGGTGTGCGGCATGATGTCGGAGGCATGTAAAAATGCCGCCTTATCCAGTCCAATATCTACAAAAGCCGCCTGCATACCCGGCAGTACACGACTGACACGACCTTTGTAGATATTGCCTACTATTCCGCGCCGCGCTTCACGCTCAATATGAATTTCCTGAAGAATGCCACCGTCAATATAGGCCACACGGGTTTCCGATGGCGTTACGTTTACCAACAATTCAGCCGTCATAATTATCCCTTCCCTCACGCAGTGAGTTAAAATTGCTCAGCAACTCATACGTTTCCACCAGCGGTAAGCCGACTACGGCGTGATAGCTGCCATGAATCTTCCTGACAAAACAGCCACCCAGCCCCTGAATACCGTATGCACCTGCTTTATCCATCGGTTCACCGCTGGCAATATAAGCGGCGATCTCGTCGTCGGTAAGTACTCTGAACGTGACATCCGTCACCACCAGGCAATCCAGCACGTGCTGGCGGTCCGCCAGCGCGACGGCCGTCATCACCTGATGCGTTTGCCCGGACATTTTGCGCAGCATGCGCGCCGCGTGTTCGGCGTCATGCGGTTTCTCCAGCACTTCACCGTTAAGGATAACGATGGTATCAGCTCCCAGCACGGGCAGATCGCGCGGCACGCAGGCCACGCCCGCCTGCGCTTTCTCGCGCGCCAGACGTGACACGTACTGTTGAGCACTTTCGCCCTCAGCACGTTTTTCTTCAATGCCGGTCACGATGCGTTCAAAAGAGACCCCAAGCTGCGTCAGGAGTTCCTGACGGCGCGGGGAGCCGGAAGCGAGATACAAAGACGTCATAGAAACCTTTTATTGCACAGCAAACTGCTGGCGAACCTTACGCATCAGCAGGAATAGCCACGGCCAGAGCACACCGTTTACTACACTACTCCAGAACACTTCCGGTCGGAAAGAGACGTTGATCACTAAAAACTCTGCCCAGAAAACAACGATATCCGCAGCAAGCGACAACAGCATCACGACCAGGGCCTGTTGCCAGAGCGCGAGGTTACGGAAGAGCTGGAATTTCAGTGCGACGAGGTACGCAATAATGCTCATGGACAAGGCGCGTACGCCCAGCGTAGAGCCACTAATGAGATCCAGTATGGCACCCATCACAAAACCCGTGCCGACATTTACGCGATGCGGCAGGGCAAGGATCCAGTAGAGCAAAATGAGCAAGACCCAGTTTGGCCGGAAAACGAGAATGTTATCCGGCCAGGGCATAATCTGCAGCAACAGTGCAATGAGGAACGAGAGCCAGATGACCCAGCGTCCCTGGCTACGATAGCTTGCCACTACTGCCCTCCCGAAGAGAGTTTAGGCGGTGGCGGCGCATCCGGCAGCGGCTGCGTTAACCCCGTTGCCGGTGCCGGGACTGGCGCAGGCGGCCCCATAGAGTCCGCTGGCGGCAGAACCTGCGGCATCATCTGCATAAGACGTTCGTTAGCCACGCGATGGACCTCTTCAGGCGTCATCGGGTTAGTACCGTTACGATCGGCGCCCCACAGCAGCAGCAGGTAGCGCAGACGCTGTAAACCGGCGGTTGGACGCGCCTGAATCACGGTATAGGCACGCTGCGTATCCAGCTTCACCGAAGAGACCACCGCAACCGGATAGCCTTCAGGGAAGCGGCCACCCAGACCGGAGGTCACCAGCACGTCGCCCACGCGGATATCCGTGTTGGCCGGCAGGTGTTCCAGCTGCAGATCGTCCGTACAGCCGTTCCCGGCCGCAATCACGCGGATGTCGTTGCGCAGCACCTGGATCGGCAGCGCATGCGTGGCGTCGCAAATCAGCAGCACGCGGCTGGTCAGTTTGGCGACGGCAACAACCTGGCCTACTACGCCTTTATCACTGATGACGGGCTGGCCTTCATACACCCCGTTGACGCTCCCTTTGTCGATCACAACCTGATCGCTGTAAGGGTCGTTCACGGTGGAGATCACCTGGGTAACCATCTTCTGCTCATCCTGACGCAGCGGCGAGCCGAGCAGCTCACGCAGACGCGCGTTTTCCTGCTTGTATTGCCCCAGCATCAGAAGTTCGCTGTTTTTCAGCAGCAGTTCCTGGCGTAATGCCCGGTTTTCAAGTTCGAGCTGGTCTCGTGAAGACAGCGTTTGAGAAACGGAGTCGAGCAGTTCACGGGGACCATTTGATATAAAGTAGAAAGGACTGACGGCGGTATCCATGTACGTTCGGATCTGGCTGAACGTACCGAGGCGGCTATCGGCAATAATGACCCCAAGCGCAACCAGAACCGCCAGAATGAGGCGAAACTGTAGCGATGGGCCACGGCTAAAAATTGGCTTCATAGGCTATGCGTATTCTCGCGTCAGAGAGAAAGGGTAGCAAATTGCTACCCTCTCAAACTCGACTACTCTTCGCTGAACAAATCGCCGCCGTGCATGTCGATCATTTCCAGCGCCTTGCCACCACCACGGGCGACGCAAGTCAGTGGATCTTCTGCAACTACGACAGGAATACCTGTCTCTTCCATTAACAGGCGGTCGAGGTTACGCAGCAGCGCACCACCACCGGTCAGAACCATACCGCGCTCGGAGATATCGGACGCCAGCTCTGGTGGGCACTGTTCCAGCGCGACCATTACCGCACTCACGATACCCGTCAGTGGCTCCTGCAGTGCTTCCAGAATTTCGTTGGAGTTCAGGGTGAAACCGCGTGGAACACCTTCAGCCAGGTTGCGGCCACGTACTTCGATCTCGCGCACTTCATCGCCCGGATATGCAGAGCCGATTTCGTGTTTGATGCGCTCTGCGGTGGCTTCACCGATCAGAGAGCCGTAGTTACGGCGCACATAATTAATGATGGCTTCGTCGAAGCGGTCACCACCGATACGTACGGAAGAGGAGTACACCACGCCGTTCAGAGAGATAACGGCCACTTCAGTGGTACCACCACCGATATCCACCACCATGGAACCGGTCGCTTCAGACACAGGCAGACCTGCACCGATTGCCGCCGCCATTGGCTCTTCAATCAGGAACACTTCACGCGCACCTGCACCCTGAGCAGATTCACGGATTGCGCGACGCTCTACCTGGGTTGCGCCAACCGGCACACACACTAGAACACGCGGGCTTGGACGCATGAAGCTGTTGCTGTGAACCTGCTTGATGAAGTGCTGAAGCATTTTTTCAGTCACGAAGAAGTCAGCGATAACGCCGTCTTTCATTGGGCGAATAGCGGCGATGTTGCCAGGGGTACGACCCAGCATCTGCTTCGCGTCATGACCCACTGCGGCTACGCTTTTCGGCGAGCCTGCACGATCCTGACGAATGGCCACAACGGAAGGCTCATTCAATACGATGCCTTGTCCTTTTACATAAATAAGGGTATTCGCAGTACCCAGGTCAATGGACAGGTCATTGGAAAACATGCCACGAAATTTTTTCAACATACTAAGGGATAATCCTGAAAGCTGGGGCGGAAAACAAAATCCGCTTACTTTACCAACCACACGCAGCAGCGACAAGGCGCAAAAATCATCTGCAACGGTGAAAATTTGTGCAGTACGTTTCCTGATGTTACAAAATCATCCCCTGACTCCCTCAGGGCTGAGTAAACAGCAGCACTCCTTACTGACCTTTGTAACCCGTTAAAGGTCGTTTACTGGCTTTTTGCTCGACATACTCAAAGCTACAGGCGCGATATTCTACGTGAAAACAGCGTAAACGGCAGGTCAAACCGAGTATCTTTGCAAATATTTTTTCACATTGGTGTCAAGCGGCTGAGAGGCAGCAAAAAAATCCCCCTGACCACCCATTACACCGCGCTCTGTTAACATTTGCCATTCGCCTCTGGCGCGTACGCCCGCGGCAAACACCTGTGTTCGCGTTCCTTTGCACGCCTCAACCAGGCTCTGTACCAGCAGCTGGTTTTCCGTGCGCTTTTCAATATTCCTTACCAGCCCCGGATGTAGCTTTAATAGCTCCACATCCAGCTCCTTGATCCAGTTGGTGCTGACCAGCGTCAAACCTGCCTGCGTCACCGCGACGCGCGCGCCGAGCGCGTTGATCAAACGAACCACCGGACGTAACCGGCTGATGTGTTGACCTACATCCGCCTCAGCAAGTTCAAAAATAATGCGTTTGCGTTGCGATTTTTCGCATTGCATTAATGTATCACGCAGCCAGCGCTGAAAACGCGGGCGTATTAATGACTCCACGGTGACCTGTAACGCCAGGCTCTCTTCAGGCCAGAATGATAAAAACGGAATCAAGCGGCTAATTTGCTGACGGTCATACTCTTCGGACAGCCCAAATTGCAGCACCATTGGCAGATATTCCGCAGAAATAACCTCTTCCGTACCGTCAAAAATACGACACATCAGTTCACGGTGATGAACGTTGCCGTTTTTCATGACCGCGGGTTTTTGATAAATACGCGGTCCGCCGCGACTTAGCATTTGCTCAATCAACGTACGCCAGCGCACGTTACCGCGCCCTTTTTCCGGCAGCGAATCATCATAGACCGCCCATCCGTTCGCGCCCTGCAGCACGGCGTTGCGGGTGGCCGCTTCCGCATGCTCCATCACCTGTTCTGTCGATTGTCCGCCACGCCAGGCGCAGATCCCCATGTGGACCATATCGTCCCTGTCGAGCATTTTGCTCTGCGGCAGCGCATCAACCGCCTTCAGCAGCTGGCTGGCGATGCTTTCCGACTCCTTCAGCGTCCGATGCGGCAGCAACACGGCAAAGTCGCTGCGGTGGTAGCGGGCCAGCAGCGCGCCCGGGTAGCGCATAATAAAGGTGGAGAGCAGGTTGATCAGCGTAAAGAGATTTTCTTCCGCGGCCCGCTGTCCCCAGGTGTCGCGCAGGAGATCGAAATCAGGCAGGCGAACCATCATCACCACCCCGTGCGTCCCCACTTTTTCCGAATCGTCGAGCAGCGTGGCGAGCTGATTATCAAAGAAAAGGCGGTTGTTGAGGCCGGTTTTATTATCCTGCGCGGCATAGGAGCGGATCAGCGTATCCATACGGCTGCGCTGGTCGCTGGCAAACTGGATTTCCGAAAGCAGCGTATCCAGCGCGCTGCTGGCGCGTGACGGCCATTCGTGGACTGAACCACGGACCTGCGGGCCGCGTTCACCGTTAAGGATCCGCACGGAGCGCATCTCCAGCAGCTCCTGGCCGGAGAGCTGGCGGCGCAGCCAGCGGACCGCGAGAAAGATCAGCAGGACGATAAACGCCACCGCGACGGTGAGCGGCGCGGTGGTCATCATGGAACGGAAATAGCTGGCCATTGGATCGAGATAGACCATGCGTATGGTCATCCCCGGATTTTTAAGGGAATGTACGGTCACTTCCCGATACTGGCTCACCACGCCCGCAGGCCGATAGCTTCCCGGGCGTTCGTGGCTTAACACACGATGCTTTCCCTGCTGAATGTCGATCTGAACAATATCAACAGGTACCATCAACTCATCGAGCTCCCTGGAGAGTGCCGGTAGCGGCGTCGTCAGCAGACGCGTATCAATTACCGACGCGACAGACTGTACCCGGTTAACCAGCTTGTCCTGAATGGCGTTGTAAAAGCTCAGAGAGCAGCCCAGAAGGGTGACAAAAATGGTAAGCCCCGTCAGCAAGGTGATAAAAGCTGAGAACTTCGTCGTTAATCGCATCCTTGAGATTACTCCGTGGGTTGATGGGGTAGCGAGTAAGCGCTAACTTGCATTTCAAATGCGGCATACTACCAAATCGGGTGTATCTGGCAATTTATTGCGTTAAATCGGCACTGCGTTTCCCTGAGCGAGTATAGTCTTCAGAAATTATTTTCCAATCATATGAGTCGAGAGGACCCCGTATGCAGGCTTTGATCTTAGAACAGCAGGACGGCAAAACGCTTGCCTCAGTGCAGGCGGTAGAAGAGAGTCGCCTGCCGGAAGGCGAAGTAACCGTCGACATCGACTGGTCCAGTTTAAATTATAAAGATGCGCTGGCGATTACCGGGAAGGGTAAAATCATCCGAAATTTCCCTATGGTGCCGGGTATTGATTTCGCTGGCCGGGTACATACCAGCGAGGATCCGCGCTTCCATCCGGGCCAGCAGGTCCTGCTCACCGGCTGGGGCGTAGGTGAAAATCACTGGGGCGGGCTGGCCACGCAGGCGCGCGTGAAGGGCGACTGGCTGGTGCCGATGCCGAAAGGTATGGATGGCCGCAAGGCGATGATCGTCGGCACGGCAGGCTTTACCGCGATGCTGTGCGTGATGGCGCTGGAAGACGCAGGCATCCGCCCTGAATCGGGGGAAGTTGTCGTCACCGGTGCCAGCGGGGGCGTGGGCAGCACGGCAGTGACGCTACTGCACAAGCTGGGCTATCAGGTTGCGGCGGTTTCCGGTCGGGAAAGTACCCACGATTACCTGCGCCAGCTCGGTGCAAACCGCATTCTCGGCCGTGACGAATTCGCCGAAACCCGTCCACTGGAAAAACAGGTCTGGGCGGGCGCGGTGGATACCGTCGGTGATAAAGTGCTGGCAAAAGTCCTGGCGCAGATGAACTACGGCGGCTGCGTGGCCGCCTGTGGGCTGGCGGGCGGATTTGCCCTGCCAACCACCGTGATGCCATTCATTCTGCGTAACGTCCGCCTGCAGGGCGTGGATTCCGTGATGACACCTGCGGCTCGTCGTACTGAGGCATGGGAACGTCTGGTGCGCGATTTGCCGGAATCTTTCTACACCCAAAGCGCCACGGAGATTACGCTCAGCCAGGCACCGGACTATGCCAGTAAGATCATGGAAAACCAGTTCCACGGTCGCGCGCTGGTGAAAATCGCCTAATCTTCAAATTTTCGTGACATATTCGCGCGAATCACTCTCCTCCGTCATGCTTAGGAAAACGCATGACGGAGGATGCCATGAAAAACCGAAAACTGACGGAAGCCGACGTAACGTCCGAGTCTGTCTTTATGTTACAGCGCCGCCAGATCCTGAAAATGCTTGGCATCAGCGCCACCGCGCTCTCGCTCTCGCCTTCGGCTCACGCTGACCTGCTCGACTGGTTTAAAGGCAACGATCGGCCGAAGGCCCCTTCCGGCGCCCCGCTCACCTTTACGAAACCCGCCCAATGGCAGAACAAACTGACGCTTACGCCGGAAGATAAAGTGACGGGCTATAACAACTTCTACGAATTTGGCCTCGACAAGGCCGATCCTGCGGCCAACGCCGGTAGTCTCAAAACCGATCCGTGGACGCTGAAAATCGACGGCGAAGTGGCAAAACCCCTGACGCTGGACCACCACGATCTGACCACCCGTTTCCCGCTCGAAGAGCGTATCTACCGCATGCGCTGCGTGGAAGCCTGGTCGATGGTGGTGCCCTGGATCGGCTTCCCGCTGCATAAATTGCTGGCGATGGTGGAGCCCACCAGCAACGCAAAATATGTCGCTTTCCAGACGCGCTATGCGCCGGACGAGATGCCGGGCCAGAAAGACCGGTTCATTGGCGGCGGGCTGGAGTATCCCTACGTTGAAGGGTTACGCCTTGACGAAGCCATGCACCCTCTTACGCTGCTGACCGTCGGCGTTTACGGCAAGGCGCTTCCGCCGCAGAACGGCGCGCCCATCCGTTTAACCGTGCCGTGGAAATACGGTTTCAAAGGAATTAAGTCTATCGTCAGCATTAAGCTCACCCGCGAGCGTCCGCCAACCACCTGGAATCTGGCGGCTCCGGACGAATACGGTTTCTTCGCCAACGTGAATCCGCACGTGGATCATCCGCGCTGGTCGCAGGCGACCGAGCGTTTTATCGGTTCCGGCGGCGCGCTGGACGTGAAGCGCCAGCCAACGCTGCTGTTTAACGGTTATGCGGATGAAGTGGCCTCGCTGTACCGTGGCATCAATTTACGGGAGAACTTCTGAGTGCGTTTAACGGCAAAACAGATTACCTGGCTGAAAGTGCTGCTGCATTTAGCCGGAATACTCCCCTTTCTCTGGCTGTTCTGGGCCGCCAGCCAGGGGCTTTTTAGCGCCGATCCGGCCAAGGATATCCAGCATTTTACCGGTCGGATGGCTCTGAAATTTTTACTGGCCACCTTGCTCGTCTCGCCGCTGGCGCGCTACGCTAAACAGCCACTATTGATACGCACCCGTCGGCTTTTGGGGCTATGGTGTTTTGCCTGGGCCACGCTGCATCTGACCAGCTATGCCCTGCTGGAACTGGGAATTAACAATCTGACACTGCTTGGCCGCGAACTGGTGACGCGCCCTTATCTGACGCTGGGTATTGTGAGCTGGGTGATTTTACTGGCGTTAGCGCTGACATCCACGCAATATGCGCAGCGAAAGCTGGGCCGTCGCTGGCAGTTGCTGCATAACTTCGTCTATCTTGTCGCGATCCTCGCACCCATTCATTATCTGTGGTCGGTGAAGATCCTCTCTCCGCAGCCGGTCTTTTACGCGCTGGCGGCCGTGGCGCTTTTAGCATGGCGTTACAAGAAGTTCCGCCAGTGGTTGCGATAGTTCGCGAAACTGTGCGTTTTCCCGCAGATTGCCTCTCAACCGCAAATCTTTTTTGGATTGCGGTTGATAATCTTCCCTGATAAGACCAGTATTTAGCTGCCAAATGCTACGAAATCGTTATAATGTGCGACCTTGGTTCGCCTGACAGTGGTTTTTGGCCTCTGAAAAGGTGACATTTGCGCTTCGACGGTATATTTTGTTTTTTACCCGAAAATCGCAGGAGATAGCGGCATAATGACTGATAAGTTCCAGATCTTAGTTTTGAACGGACCGAACCTGAACATGCTCGGCACCCGTGAGCCGGAGAAGTACGGCACGCTGACATTAAGCGAAATTGTTAACCGTTTGAGCACGGAAGCAGCGTCGCTGAATGTGGATTTGGATCATTTTCAGTCAAACGCGGAGTACGCAATCATCGACCGTATTCATCAGGCTAAAGACAATGTGGACTATATCCTGATCAATCCGGCCGCGTTTACGCACACCAGTGTTGCTATCCGCGACGCACTGCTTGCGGTGAGTATCCCGTTTATCGAGATCCACCTGAGTAACGTGCACGCCCGAGAGCCGTTCCGTCACCACTCGTATCTGTCGGATATCGCTGCTGGCGTTATCTGTGGACTGGGCGCAGACGGCTATTCATACGCTTTACAGACAGCGGTAAAACGCTTGTCACAATCACACTAAACAAGAGTACGGAACCCACTCATGGATATTCGTAAGATTAAAAAACTGATCGAGCTGGTTGAAGAATCAGGCATCTCCGAACTGGAAATTTCTGAAGGCGAAGAGTCTGTACGCATCAGCCGTGCAGCCCCAGCCGCTAGCTTCCCGGTAATGCAGCAAGCTTACGCTGCGCCAGTGCAGCAGCCTGCGCTCTCCGCAGCCGTTGCACCAGCAGCAGCTGAAGCCGCACCTGCCGCTGCAGCAGAAATCAGTGGTCACATCGTACGTTCCCCAATGGTTGGTACTTTCTACCGCACCCCGAGCCCGGACGCGAAGGCGTTCATCGAAGTGGGTCAGAAAGTCAACGTAGGCGATACCCTGTGCATCGTTGAAGCGATGAAAATGATGAACCAGATCGAAGCAGACAAATCAGGTACTGTGAAAGCGATTCTGGTCGAAAGTGGTCAGCCGGTTGAATTTGACGAGCCGCTGGTCGTCATCGAGTAACGAGGCGTACATGCTGGATAAAATTGTTATCGCCAACCGCGGCGAGATCGCACTGCGTATTCTTCGTGCCTGTAAAGAACTGGGCATCAAGACTGTCGCTGTGCACTCAAGCGCGGATCGCGATTTAAAACACGTATTGCTGGCGGATGAGACGGTCTGTATTGGCCCGGCTCCGTCCGTAAAAAGCTATCTGAACATCCCGGCTATCATCAGCGCCGCTGAAATCACCGGCGCGGTGGCAATTCATCCGGGTTACGGCTTCCTCTCTGAGAACGCCAACTTTGCTGAGCAGGTTGAACGCTCTGGCTTTATCTTCATCGGCCCGAAAGCCGACACCATCCGCCTGATGGGCGACAAAGTGTCTGCGATCACCGCGATGAAAAAAGCCGGTGTACCAACCGTACCAGGCTCTGACGGCCCTCTGACCGACGACATGGATGCTAACCGTGCTCATGCTAAACGCATTGGCTACCCGGTTATCATCAAGGCGTCCGGCGGCGGCGGCGGTCGCGGTATGCGCGTTGTGCGCAGCGATGCTGAACTGGCACAGTCCATCTCCATGACCAAAGCAGAAGCGAAAGCCGCTTTCAGCAATGACATGGTGTACATGGAAAAATACCTGGAAAACCCACGCCACATCGAAATTCAGGTGCTGGCTGACGGTCAGGGTAACGCAATCTATCTGGCAGAACGTGACTGCTCCATGCAGCGTCGTCACCAGAAGGTGGTCGAAGAAGCACCAGCGCCGGGCATTACTCCGGAACTGCGTCGCTACATCGGCGAGCGTTGCGCTAAAGCGTGTGTCGATATCGGCTATCGTGGAGCGGGTACCTTTGAGTTCCTGTTCGAAAACGGCGAGTTCTACTTCATTGAGATGAACACCCGTATTCAGGTTGAACATCCGGTTACCGAAATGATCACCGGGGTTGACCTGATTAAAGAGCAGCTGCGTATCGCAGCCGGTCAGCCGCTGTCCATCAAGCA
Organism: Enterobacter roggenkampii; assembly: GCF_001729805.1. Classification (NCBI taxonomy): domain Bacteria; kingdom Pseudomonadati; phylum Pseudomonadota; class Gammaproteobacteria; order Enterobacterales; family Enterobacteriaceae; genus Enterobacter; species Enterobacter roggenkampii. Next base: position 4,248,525 of record NZ_CP017184.1, read on the forward strand.
GGAAGAAGTTGTGGTGAAAGGCCATGCGGTAGAATGCCGTATCAACGCCGAAGACCCAAACACCTTCCTGCCAAGCCCGGGTAAAATCACGCGTTTCCACGCGCCGGGTGGCTTTGGCGTGCGCTGGGAGTCTCATATCTACGCCGGTTACACCGTACCGCCGTACTATGACTCAATGATCGGCAAGCTCATCTGCTACGGCGAAAACCGTGACGTGGCGATTGCCCGCATGAAGAACGCCCTGCAGGAACTGATCATCGACGGAATCAAAACCAACGTTGATCTGCAGATGCGCATCATGAGCGACGAGCACTTCCAGAATGGTGGAACCAACATCCACTATCTGGAGAAAAAACTCGGTCTGAACGAGAAGTAAGAGACCTGTGTTGTGAAAAGGCCGGATTATCCGGCCTTTTTTATTTCTGGGGCCTGGAAAGCCTCATCATGTACAATCCCCGCTTTCTTCATCCACAAGGGACAAAAAATGGACAAACGTTTTGTTCAGGCCCATAAAGAAGCGCGCTGGGCGCTGTGGCTGACCCTTCTCTATCTTGCTGCATGGTTAGTAACCGCTTACTTACCAGACTCTGCTATTGGCATCACCGGCCTGCCGCACTGGTTCGAATTGGCCTGCCTGCTGGTTCCGCTGGTGTTTATCCTGCTGTGCTGGGCAATGGTGAAATTTATCTACCGGGATATTCCGCTGGAGGACGATGATGCAGCTTGAAGTCATTCTGCCGCTTGTCGCTTACCTGCTGGTCGTATTTGGATTGTCCATTTACGCCATGCGCAAAAGAACGACCGGTGCCTTTCTGAACGAGTATTTCCTCGGCAGCCGTTCGATGGGCGGCGTTGTGCTGGCAATGACGCTGACCGCGACCTATATCAGCGCCAGCTCGTTTATTGGCGGCCCCGGTGCGGCCTACAAATACGGGTTAGGCTGGGTTTTGCTGGCGATGATCCAGCTGCCTGCCGTCTGGCTCTCGTTGGGCATACTGGGTAAAAAATTTGCCATTCTGGCGCGCCGTTACAATGCCGTGACGCTCAACGATATGCTCTTTGCCCGTTACCAGAGCCGCTTGCTGGTGTGGCTGGCGAGCTTGAGCCTGCTGGTGGCGTTTATCGGTGCGATGACCGTACAGTTTATCGGCGGTGCGCGTCTGCTGGAAACGGCGGCTGGCATCCCTTACGAGACAGGCCTCATCATCTTCGGGGTAAGCATCGCGCTCTATACTGCGTTTGGCGGATTCCGCGCCAGCGTGCTGAACGATACGCTGCAGGGAATGGTGATGCTCATCGGTACGATCGTTCTGCTGGTGGGGATTGTCCATGCGGCGGGTGGACTCACTCACGCGGTGGAAACCCTGGAAGCGATTGACCCGAAACTGGTCTCGCCGCAGGGCGCAGATGATATCCTCTCTCCGACCTTTATGACCTCATTCTGGGTGTTAGTCTGTTTCGGAGTAATTGGTCTGCCGCATACCGCCGTGCGCTGTATCTCCTATAAAGACAGCAAAGCCGTTCACAAGGGCATCATCATCGGGACGATTGTGGTCGCTGTCCTGATGTTTGGTATGCATCTGGCGGGGGCATTAGGGCGCGCGGTAATCCCCGATCTTACCGTGCCGGATCTGGTGATCCCGACGCTGATGGTCAAAGTGCTGCCCCCTTTTGCCGCCGGGATTTTCCTCGCTGCGCCAATGGCCGCCATTATGTCGACCATCAACGCTCAGTTACTGCAAAGTTCCGCTACGATCATTAAAGATCTCTATCTGAACCTGCGCCCTGAACAGGTTGAAAATGAACGTCGCCTGAAGCATATGTCAGCGGTGATTACGCTGGTGCTAGGCGCGTTGCTGCTGTTAGCCGCATGGCGCCCGCCGGAGATGATCATCTGGCTGAACCTGCTGGCATTTGGTGGGCTTGAGGCGGTATTCCTGTGGCCGCTGGTGTTAGGGCTCTACTGGGAACGCGCAAATGCTGCCGGTGCGCTGAGCGCGATGATTGTTGGCGGCGTGCTGTACGCCGTTCTCGCAACGTTTAAGATTCAGTACCTGGGCTTCCATCCGATTGTGCCTTCGTTACTGCTAAGTTTACTGGCGTTTGTGGTGGGGAACCGTTTCGGTCAGCCCGTCCCACAGCCCGCTATGATTTCTACTGATAAATAAAGAGTTTTGCCATGCCGTGGATCCAACTAAAACTGAATACAACCGGCGCGAACGCCGAAGAGCTGAGCGATGCGCTGATGGAGGCCGGCTCGGTCTCTATCACCTTCCAGGACACGCATGACACGCCGGTCTTTGAACCGCTGCCGGGCGAAACCCGCCTGTGGGGCGATACCGACGTGATTGGCCTGTTCGATGCTGAAACCGACATGAAAGAGGTCGTCGCGATTCTGGAAAACCACCCTCTGCTGGGCGCGGGCTTTGCGCACAAAATCGAACAGCTGGAAGACAAAGACTGGGAACGCGAATGGATGGATAACTTCCATCCGATGCAGTTCGGCAAGCGTCTGTGGATCTGCCCAAGCTGGCGCGAGGTTCCTGATGAAAACGCGGTTAACGTCATGCTCGATCCGGGTCTGGCGTTTGGTACCGGCACCCATCCAACGACCTCCCTGTGCCTGCAGTGGCTGGATGGTCTCGATCTGGATGGTAAGACGGTGATCGACTTCGGCTGTGGATCCGGGATCCTTGCGATTGCCGCCCTGAAATTGGGCGCGGCAAAAGCTATCGGGATCGATATCGATCCGCAGGCGATTCAGGCCAGTCGCGACAACGCCGAGCGCAACGGCGTTTCCGATCGACTGGAGCTGTATCTGCCGGATGCGCAGCCAGAAGCCATGAAAGCCGATGTGGTGGTTGCAAACATTCTGGCGGGTCCACTGCGCGAGCTGGCTCCGTTAATCAGCGTGCTGCCCGTTGAGGGCGGTCTGCTGGGACTTTCGGGTATCCTGGCAAGCCAGGCAGACAGCGTGTGTGAAGCCTACGCCGATCTTTTCGCTCTCGACCCGGTGGTGGAGAAAGAAGAGTGGTGTCGTATTACCGGTTGTAAAAAATAAGCATTTGGCGTGGTCCTCTGACCACGCCCCTCTTCCTCTGATAATCCTCTCTCCCTCTGCCATTCTTCGGTAAAATAACCCCACAAATCATGTTGATTTGTATTAAAAAATTCACCGGAAGAATATGATGAAACACATTACAGGCAAGGCAGCGCTGTTTGCGCTGAGCATGGTTTCGGCTTCAGCATTCGCATCACACTGGGGCTATGAAGGGGAAGGTTCACCGGAACACTGGGGTGAACTGGACGAGGCCTACAAGACCTGCCAGAGCGGGATGAACCAGTCTCCGATAAATATTGATTCGACCGCTAACGCCCATCTCTCCCCGCTGCAAACACACTACATTGATGGTCCTGTAACGCTGACCAATAATGGCCATACCATTCAGGCTAGCGAACAGGCTGACACCCGTGACACCATTACTCTGGACAAGCAAACCTGGACGCTCCAGCAGTTCCACTTCCATGCACCAAGCGAAAACACCGTGCACGGCAAGAAGTACGCGATGGAGATGCATCTGGTACATAAAAACAGCGCGGGTGAGCTGACCGTGGTAGCCGTCATGTTTGATAAAGGGGCTGAGAATCCGGAGCTGGATAAGCTGTGGAGCGTGATGCCGCAGCAGGCTGAACAGAACGTCTCCATTGAGAAGGATCTCAACCTGAACAAGCTGCTGCCGAAGGTGAAAACCTACTGGCGCTTTAGCGGATCTCTGACCACGCCACCGTGTTCTGAAGGGGTCACCTGGATCGTGCTCAAACAGCCGTTAACCGTCTCAGCAGAACAGCTTGAGAAATTTACCCATACCATGCATCACGATAATAACCGCCCGGTACAGTCTCTGCATGGGCGCGTTGTGGTCGAATAACGCCCATTCTGAGGCTTAATATCATGTTCTAAAATGCGACGCAGATCGCAAAGAAGAGGGAAAATCTGCTGCTAAAAACAGCAGATTATCCCGTTAAGGTAGGCCATTTATTCAGAAATGATGAGAAGTTACGGGAAATTGTAAGCGCTCATAAAATAGCCATTCCTGTCTAACACAATGATTTAAATAGTGAATAATTCTTAACGGAAAGATTGAGCGGCGATTCCTTGATCTACAACAGTGGATTGTTCAAAGTTTGGCCTTTCATCTCGTGCAAAAAATGCGTAATATACGCCGCCTTGCAGTCACAGTATGGTCATTTCTTAACTCATGCGCATCGGACACCACCAGCTTAGAAATCGCCTGATCGCAGCCCCTATGGCAGGTATTACCGACCGGCCGTTCAGGACGCTGTGCTATGAGATGGGAGCCGGTTTAACCGTATCCGAGATGATGTCGTCTAACCCGCAGGTTTGGGAAAGCGATAAATCCCGCCTTCGGATGGTGCACATTGATGAACCCGGTATTCGCACCGTGCAAATTGCCGGAAGCGTGCCTGAAGAGATGGCAGATGCCGCGCGTATCAACGTGGAAAGTGGTGCCCAGATTATTGATATCAATATGGGGTGCCCGGCCAAAAAAGTGAATCGCAAGCTTGCAGGTTCAGCCCTTCTGCAATACCCCGACCAGGTGAAAGCTATCCTGACGGCGGTTGTCAGCGCAGTGGACGTTCCTGTTACGTTAAAGATTCGCACGGGTTGGTCGCCGGAACACCGTAACTGTGTAGAGATTGCCCAACTGGCCGAAGACTGTGGCATTCAGGCCCTGACCATTCATGGACGCACGCGCGCCTGTTTGTTCAACGGTGAAGCTGAATACGACAGCATTCGGGCAGTTAAGCAGAAAGTTTCCATTCCGATTATCGCGAATGGCGACATAACTGACCCGCTTAAAGCCAGAGCGGTGCTCGACTATACGGGAGCTGATGCTCTGATGATAGGACGTGCCGCTCAGGGAAGACCCTGGATCTTTCGGGAAATCCAGCATTATCTGGACACTGGAGAGCTGCTTGCTCCCCTGCCTCTGGCAGAGGTTAAGCGCTTGCTTTGTTCGCATGTTCGGGAACTGCATGACCACTACGGTCAGGCGAAAGGGTACCGAATTGCGCGTAAACACGTTTCCTGGTATCTCCAGGAGCACGCTCCAGATGACCAGTTTCGGCGCACATTCAACGCCATTGAGGATGCCAGCGAACAGCTGGAGGCGTTGGAGGCATACTTCGAAAATCTTGCGTAATGAAATAAAGAGCTGACAGAACTATGTTCGAACAACGCGTAAATTCTGACGTACTGACCGTTTCTACCGTTAACTCTCAGGATCAGGTAACTCAAAAGCCCCTGCGTGACTCGGTTAAACAGGCACTGAAGAACTATTTTGCTCAACTGAACGGTCAGGATGTTAATGACCTGTATGAGCTGGTACTGGCTGAAGTTGAACAGCCACTGTTGGACATGGTGATGCAATACACCCGCGGTAACCAAACCCGCGCTGCGCTGATGATGGGTATCAACCGTGGTACTCTGCGTAAGAAACTGAAAAAATACGGCATGAACTGATACTAATCAGTTAAATGCTTGTGTAAAAAGGCGCTCTTCGGCATGGGGAAGCGCCTTTTTTATTCCCTGCTTCACTCCGTCAACGCTTTGTAAACCTTCACTTATCCCGCTTTAAAACCGCCGCTTTTGGTGTATATTTCCCCCACTTTACTGGCGCTCTTCTCGCGGAATGACACAATGATTCGTAAATACTGGTGGCTGGTTGTTTTTGCAATCTCCGTTTTGATTTTCGATGCACTTCTGATGCAGTGGATTGAACTGATGAGCACCGAAACCGATAAGTGTCGCAATATGAACTCCGTGAATCCCCTGAAACTCGTAAACTGTTCAGAGCTCGACTAGCCGCCTGATTGCGCAAACTCCCCGTGATTACCCACTAAAAACGGGGATTTAAATCCCTTTGAGCCATTACCCGACGGTGATAATGTCTCGCCCTTCTCAACCGCTCTAGCGTAACCCCACACTCGAGTAGAACCGTCCATGCTGGTCAGCCAATACAACCATATCCTTGTTGTCCTCTCCTTTGTTGTTGCCATCCTTGCCGCGTATACCGCACTGAATATGGCGGCACGTGTCGCCGGGAGTGAGGGTATCGCTGCCCGCGTCTGGCTGGTTGGCGGCGGTATTGCAATGGGCATCGGCGTGTGGGCTATGCATTTTATCGGCATGCTGGCGATGGATCTCTCCATGAGCATGAGCTACAACGCCAGCCTGACGGTGTTATCGATGGTCATCGCCGTCGGGTCGTCACTGTTCGCGCTCTGGCTCGTGAGCTGCGATCGGCTACGCTTGCGCCGTCTGCTGCCCGGTGCGCTGGTGATGGGAAGCGGTATTGTTGCCATGCATTACACCGGCATGGCCGCGCTGGAAGTGATGCCCGGGATAATCTGGGATAAGGTCTGGGTGGCCATTTCGGTCGCCATTGCGCTTGCCGCTTCACTCGCGGCATTATGGCTGACCTTCCGCCTGCGTCACGACGCCGCGCAGGTCGTGCTGATGCGCACGGGTGCCGCCATCACCATGGGCATAGCCATTGCCGGGATGCACTACGCCGGGATGAAAGCCGCACAGTTTCCGATGTCCACAATGGTTCACCATGAGGGTATTAACGGGAGCTGGCTGGCGGTGCTGGTGAGCGTTGTCGCGCTCTCTATTCTTGGGATTACCCTGTTGGTATCAATGCTGGACGCCCGCCTTCAGGCGCGTACCGCACTTCTGGCCTCGTCCCTTGCGGAAGCTAACCGGGAACTCGCACAGCTGGCCCTGCACGATACCCTGACGCGGCTGCCCAACCGTATCCTTCTGGAAGACCGACTCGATCAGGCCATCAGCAAAGCCGATCGCGAGGGAACCCATTTTGCCCTGATGTTCATGGATCTCGACGGCTTTAAAGCCATCAATGACGCTTACGGCCATGATGTCGGTGACAAGCTGCTGATTGCCGTAACGGAGCGCCTGCTGCATCTCCTGAAGGGCCAGTTCACCCTGGCACGTATCGGCGGTGATGAGTTTGTTCTGCTGGCTGAGGGGGAAGGCCCGGACGATGCGGCCTCCCTGGCGAATTCGCTGGTGCGCGCGATCGATAGCCCGTTCAACCTCGACCACTATGAACTGATGGTCACCCTCAGCATTGGGATCGCGCTGTATCCTCACGACGGCAAAACCGAACGTGAGCTCATGTTTAACGCCGATGCGGCGATGTACCATACCAAGCATATGGGCCGGAACGGTTACCACTTTTTCCAGCCCTCGATGAATACGCTGGCGCAGACCCACCTTCAGTTAATGAACGATCTGTGGATGGCGATCGATCGCAATGAGCTCCGCCTGCTGTATCAGCCAAAATTTCACGCCCCCGCCGGCCCTCTCCTTGGATTTGAGGCGTTATTGCGCTGGCAGCATCCTAAGCAGGGGTTACTGACCCCGGACCTTTTCCTGCCGCTAGCGGAAAAAACGGGGCTGATTATCCCTATCGGCAACTGGGTAATTAATGAAGCCTGTCGCCAGCTGCGTGAATGGCATCTTCAGGGACATCAAAGCTGGTCAATGGCGGTAAACCTGTCGACGCTGCAGTTTGAACAGCCTTCGCTGGTCAACACGGTTCTCAACTGCCTGGCACTTCATCATGTGCCACCAGAAATGTTGATCCTGGAGGTGACGGAAACCACGGCAATGAGCAACCCGGATGAAAGTGTACGGGTGCTGACAGAGCTGACGGAAGCGGGCGTAAAGGCCTCCATTGATAATTTTGGCACCGGCTATTCAAGCCTGCTGTACCTCAAGCGCTTACCCGCCTGTGAATTGAAAATCGACAGGGCGTTCGTGAAAGAGCTCAGCGGAGAAAGCGAGGATGCCACCATTGTCTCCGCGATTGTAGCCCTCGCCAAAACACTCAATCTGAAAGTCGTGGCTGAAGGCGTAGAAACCGAAGCACAGCAGGCCTTTTTGACCGAGTTGGGCTGCAACACCCTTCAGGGTTATCTGTTAGGTAAACCCGTCAGCGCGCAAACCATAGAGGCGCTTTGTGCGCGAGGGGAGATGCTACCTGGCGCAGGGCTGTAAGCATCCTCATGAGGCGATACGCGAATGACAGGGAGTGTCGCCAGAATGCTATCGACCAGGGCGGGTGCCTGCTGATAAAGATTGAAACTTTCGTTATTCATTAACCAGTTTTTAATTATTCCGCTAAAAAAGCCGTGGAATACGATCAAGGTCAGATCAACATTTACCTTTGGCGAAATGATGTTCCGTGAAATACAGGCCTCCAGCGAGGCACGCAGCGTGTCATAATTGAATCCAATCCGTTTTCTGATGTCTCTCTCTGAAATCATGTCACTGCTAAATTCACATTTATGATACAAAATTTGTAAAAGTGCGCATTGTCGAGGCTCACGCGCAATATACTGCAACGCAGTAATAAATTGCTCACGAAGTATTAACAATGGATCATCACCTTCGGAAAGGGAAAGCCTGTCGCGAATAATGTCGCGAAGCGGTAATTGCTGCTCCCAGATGGCATTAAATATTTCAGCTTTACTGGTGAAGTGCCAATAGATTGCACCGCGCGTCACATTTGCAGCATCCGCGATGTCCGTCAGCGTGGTGTTGGCTACGCCACGCGTCGCAAACTGCCCGATAGCCGCCTCAATCAACTGCTGCCGGGTTTGTTGAGCTTCTTCTTTCTTTTTCCGCGCCATAGACAACGACTCGCTACTCACAAAGTTTATACGTAACACAGGTCAGGAGAACGAAAGTATTCACCAATTCCCGTTTTAGTTTTGCACAAAAAAAGTCAATCTTCTTAATTTATAGTTTAGCTAAATACATATTTAAGTTTAAATTCACGCCATGAATAAATGAGGCAAATTAAGCGCTATTTAACTGATTAGCTTGCCGGAAGAAGACAGAGAAATAAACCGAGTCTGATTCTGATTTTTCTGCTCAGACCTTGCCATTCGCACTTATAAATTAAAAAACATTAAATACCCTCATTATTATACGCAGCTACATTTTATTTTTTTATCCCGCTGCCCCTGCTACCGATTCACGCTAAATATCGGTTACCGGGTATTTAAAGGAACAGTAATGACGAATCATTTCAGACGCTTACCCTTAGCCGGTTTCATTGTCTGCGCTGTGCTGCTCTCAGGATGCGATGGCCAGGAAAACCAACAACAACATCCGCAGGCTCCCCAGGTCACTGTGCATATTGTGAAAAGCGCACCGCTGGCTGTCACCACTGAACTCCCGGGCAGAACAGATGCGTTCCGCGTTGCAGAGGTTCGTCCGCAGGTTAGCGGTATTATCCTGCGTCGCAACTTCACGGAGGGCAGCGATGTAAAAGCTGGAGATTCGCTTTACCAGATTGATCCTGCAACCTATCAGGCGGCTTACGACAACGCCAAAGGCGAGCTGGCGAAGGCCCAGGCGGCGGCCAATATTGCTCACCTGACGGTGAAACGTTATCTCCCGCTGGTCGGTACACAGTATGTCAGCAAGCAGGAGTATGACCAGGCCGTGGCCACGGCCCAGCAGGCAGACGCCAGCGTCGTCGCCGCCAAAGCGGGCGTTGAAAGCGCGCGCATCAACCTTGCCTATACCAAAGTGACATCGCCCGTTGATGGTCGCATCGGTAAATCCAGCGTAACGGAAGGGGCGCTGGTCACCAACGGGCAGGCAGCGGCGCTGGCAACGGTTCAGCAGCTTGATCCGATGTATGTCGATGTCACCCAGTCCAGTAATGATTTTTTGCGCCTGAAGCAGACGAGCCTGCAAAAAGGCGATACCGCCAGCAGCGTTGAGCTACTGATGGAGAACGGGCAGCCCTATCCGCTGAAAGGCACATTGCAATTCTCAGACGTCACGGTGGATCAAAGTACCGGCTCGATTACCCTGCGCGCCATTTTCCCGAATCCTCAACATCTGCTGTTACCGGGTATGTTCGTTCGCGCCCGGATTGATGAAGGTACGCAGCCGGATGCGATTCTGGTTCCCCAGCAAGGCGTGACTCGCACGCCGCGAGGCGATGCCACCGTGATGGTGGTGAACGATAAAAACCAGGTTGAGTCTCGCACCGTCGTTGCGCCTCAGGCGATTGGCGACCGCTGGCTGGTGACGGAAGGGCTGAAAAACGGTGACCGCGTGATTGTCAGCGGGCTACAAAAGGTCAGACCGGGCGTAACCGTCGTCGCCACGCCTGATACCACCACCGCTCCAGCCAGTTAAGGGACGACGACATGGCTAATTTCTTTATTCAGAGACCGGTTTTCGCCTGGGTACTTGCCATCATTTTGATGATTGCTGGTGGGCTGGCCATTCTCAAACTTCCCGTCGCACAGTATCCGACCATTGCGCCTCCCGCCGTGGCGATATCCGCAACCTACCCGGGAGCAGATGCTCAAACGGTGCAGGATACCGTGACCCAGGTTATCGAGCAGAACATGAACGGTATCGATAACCTGATGTATATGTCCTCCACCAGCGATTCAGCGGGTAACGTCACCATCACTCTGACCTTCGAGTCCGGAACCGATCCGGACATCGCCCAGGTGCAGGTGCAGAACAAGCTGCAGCTCGCCATGCCGCTGCTGCCGCAAGAGGTGCAGCAGCAAGGGATTGGCGTTGAGAAGTCCAGCAGTAGCTTCCTGCTGGTCGCCGGTTTTGTTTCAGACAACAAAAACCTCACGCAGAATGACATCTCCGACTATGTTGCCTCGAACGTCAAAGATGCCATCAGCCGAACGTCTGGGGTCGGAGACGTGCAGCTGTTCGGTGCCCAGTATGCGATGCGTATCTGGCTCGACAGCAATGCGATGAACAAATACCAGCTGACGCCGCTGGATATTATCAACCAGCTGAAAACGCAGAACGACCAGATAGCGGCAGGCCAGTTGGGCGGGACGCCATCCATCCCAGGACAGCAGCTGAATGCCTCGATCATCGCGCAAACCCGCCTGAAATCACCGGAAGAGTTTGGCCGTGTGACGCTCAAGGTGAACCAGGACGGCTCGATGGTGCATCTGAAAGATGTGGCTCGCATTGAGCTGGGTGGCGAAAACTACAACATGGTGACAAAAATCAACGGGCAGGCGGCAACCGGCCTGGGGATTAAGCTGGCAACCGGGGCAAATGCGCTGGATACAGCGGCAGCCATCAAGAGCAAGCTGGCACAACTGCAGCCGTTCTTCCCGCAGGGGCTAAAAGTCGTCTACCCCTATGACACCACACCGTTTGTGAAAATCTCCATCCACGAAGTGGTGAAGACCCTGTTTGAAGCGATTATTCTCGTCTTCCTGGTTATGTACCTGTTCCTGCAAAACCTGCGGGCAACGCTCATCCCGACTATCGCGGTTCCGGTCGTTCTGCTGGGTACCTTCGCGGTTCTGGCGGCGTTCGGTTTCTCCATCAATACCCTGACAATGTTCGGCATGGTGCTGGCGATAGGTCTGCTGGTTGATGACGCTATCGTGGTCGTTGAGAACGTTGAACGCGTCATGGTCGAGGACAAGCTGCCGCCGAAAGAGGCTACGCAGAAATCGATGGGACAGATCCAGGGGGCACTGGTGGGGATCGCCATGGTGCTCTCGGCGGTCTTTATCCCGATGGCCTTTTTTGGCGGCTCGACGGGGGCGATCTATCGCCAATTCTCGCTAACTATCGTTTCCGCTATGGCATTGTCAGTACTGGTTGCGCTAATCCTGACGCCAGCGCTCTGTGCAACGTTGCTTAAGCCTGTTTCAGCCGATCATCATGAGAAAAAAGGGGGCTTCTTCGGCTGGTTTAATGCGCTCTTTGATAAGAGCGTTGAGCACTACAGTAACAGCGTGAGCGGTATCTTGCGCAAGACCGGACGCTATCTGTTGGTGTACGTCATTATTGTCGGTGGAATGGCGGTGCTCTTCCTGCGCTTACCGACCTCCTTCCTCCCCGAAGAGGATCAGGGGGTGTTTATGACAATGGTTCAGCTCCCGGCGGGGGCAACCCAGACGCGTACTCAGCAGGTTCTCGACCAGGTTCAGGACTACTACCTGAACAAAGAGAAAGCAAATGTTGAATCCGTCTTTACTGTAAACGGCTTTAGCTTTAGCGGCCAGGGTCAGAACTCCGGTATTGCCTTCATCAGCCTGAAGCCCTGGGAAGAGCGTCCTGGGGCGGAAAATGGCGTTGAAGCCATTGTGGGTCGCGCGACAAAAGCTTTCAGTCAGATTAAAGACGGCCTTGTATTCCCGTTTAACCTGCCCGCTATTATTGAGTTAGGTACCGCAACGGGCTTCGACTTTGAACTTATCGATCAGGCAAACCTGGGGCATACCCAGCTGACGCAGGCGCGTAACCAGCTGCTCGGCATGGTGAAAGAGCACCCTGATCTGCTGGTGCGCGTGCGTCCTAACGGTCTTGAAGATACGCCTCAGTTCAAACTGGATGTCGATCAGGAGAAAGCACAGGCGCTGGGCGTTAGTCTTTCTGACGTCAACCAGACGATTTCGACGGCCTTAGGGGGCACCTATGTGAATGACTTTATCGATCATGGCCGCGTGAAAAAAGTCTATGTACAGGCCGACGCGAAATTCCGTATGTTGCCAGGGGATATTAACAACCTTTATGTGCGCAGCGCGAACGGGGAAATGGTGCCGTTCTCAGCCTTTAGCAACGCTCACTGGGTTTATGGTTCACCTCGTCTGGAGCGCTACAACGGAATGCCTTCGATGGAGATCCTCGGCGAATCAGCCCCGGGTAAAAGTACCGGTGAGGCCATGGCTATGATGGAAAGCCTCGCGGCAAAATTGCCTTCCGGCATCGGTTATGACTGGACGGGAATGTCTTACCAGGAGCGACTTTCAGGTAACCAGGCGCCTGCACTGTACGCCATTTCACTGATCGTGGTGTTCCTGTGTCTGGCAGCGCTGTATGAAAGCTGGTCCATTCCGTTCTCCGTTATGCTGGTTGTGCCGTTGGGGGTCATCGGGGCCCTTCTCGCAGCCTCGCTGCGCGGGTTAAACAATGACGTCTATTTCCAGGTCGGCCTGCTGACCACAATTGGTCTGTCGGCGAAAAACGCCATCCTGATCGTCGAATTTGCTAAAGACCTGATGGAGAAAGAAGGTAAAGGCATCATTGAAGCTACGCTTGAAGCGTCAAGGATGCGCCTTCGACCGATCCTGATGACCTCCCTGGCCTTTATCCTTGGCGTCATGCCGCTGGTGATCAGTACCGGAGCCGGGAGCGGTGCGCAAAACGCCGTCGGTACGGGTGTGATGGGGGGAATGCTTTCCGCAACGCTTCTGGCGATTTTCTTCGTGCCCGTCTTCTTTGTGGTTGTTCGTCGACGCTTTACCCGCCATAAAGATTAACATTTCCCTAAAAAGGCACCTCTGGTGCCTTTTTTATTTTTAACATAAACAATGAATTAGGCATTAAGCAAAAGCCATGTTAAAAATACAGTGATTTGCATTAAGTAAAAACACTCTCTTACCCCTTCATAATGTCTCCATTAATTCGTCCGGAAATCGATTTTTCTCCACGATTTTTACAAACTACATAATTTGAGATTATTCCTCGTGTAACGCGGACTTACCCCGGTGGTAAAATAACCTCCAGTTCGTTAATTGCCCTCCTGGCTTTATAGCGGACGAGAAATAATACTGAGGTAACATCATGAAAAGATTCATTTCCGTTGCACTACTCGCTGCGCTGCTTGCTGGTTGCGCGCACGACTCTCCATGTGTACCGGTTTACGACGACCAGGGCCGACTGGTTCATACCAATACCTGTATGAAAGGCACCACCCAGGACAACTGGGAAACAGCAGGTGCTATCGCCGGCGGCGCTGCCGCAGTGGCGGGCTTGACGCTGGGTATTGTTGCCCTGACGAAGTAACATCAGTTAAGAAAGCGCGGCTCTGGCCGCGCTTTTGCTTTTAATCAGTGCACTATTTTCAAAGAAGTAAAAAAATAGCCCCGTATTTATTCGTGCCTTTCATTTCAGCCTGAAGCCAGTCACATCTTTTTCGTACACTTTTTTAAATTACCTGTTCTATTGTGATGATTTTCACACATTAATATTATTGAATATCCTGCCAATATTCACTCTGGAAACTATCTCTTCTTTTTTCTGGCGCGCCTCAAAACTTTTGCTCCAATTTGTGGCACAGGTTGTAATTTCGCACCGTTTCAGGGCGCTCGTTTTATTTAAGCCTGTCTACACTCAGCATTAAGCGTTCACTCATCTCTTATTTTGCCGAACGCAAAACTGGCATTACGTTTGCTTTATAAACGTTGGCCAAAGCCACAGACAGGTAAAGCGTTTAAAAAACGCCTCTATAACGATAAATTTCGCCACACAGGAAGCATTATGAAAAAGACGATGATAGCCAGCCTGGCCGCTGCAGGCTTGATGTTTGCCGTAGCCGGTCAAGCCCATGCGGGAACGACACTGGATGCCGTTAAAAAGAAAGGTTTTGTTCAATGTGGTATCAGTGACGGTTTGCCTGGCTTCTCTTATGCCGATGCGAACGGCAAATTTACCGGTATTGATGTAGATGTCTGCCGTGGTGTTGCCGCCGCCGTTTTTGGCGATGACAGCAAGGTAAAATATACCCCGCTGACGGCAAAAGAACGCTTTACGGCACTGCAGTCCGGCGAGGTTGACATGCTCTCCCGTAATACCACCTGGACCTCCTCCCGCGACGCGGGTATGGGGATGTCATTTACGGGCGTGACCTATTATGACGGGATCGGCTTCCTGACCCACAATAAAGCAGGCCTGAAAAGCGCCAAAGAGCTGGATGGTGCGACCGTTTGTATTCAGGCGGGTACCGATACCGAGCTGAACGTCGCCGATTATTTCAAAGCAAATAACATGAAATACACGCCAGTGACATTCGACCGCTCGGATGAGTCGGCTAAAGCGCTGGAATCGGGCCGTTGCGACACGCTGGCCTCTGACCAGTCACAGCTGTACGCCTTACGCATTAAGCTGAGCAATCCGGCAGAGTGGATTGTCCTGCCTGAAGTGATCTCCAAAGAACCTCTCGGACCCGTCGTTCGTCGTGGCGATGAAGACTGGTTCTCCATTGTTCGCTGGACGCTGTTTGCCATGCTGAACGCAGAAGAGATGGGCATCAACTCGAAAAACGTGGATGAGAAAGCGGCTAATCCATCTAACCCGGATATGGCGCACCTGCTCGGTAAAGAAGGTGATTTCGGCAAAGATCTGAAGCTGGATAATAAATGGGCTTACAACATCATCAAACAGGTGGGCAACTACTCGGAGATCTTTGAACGCAACGTGGGATCGGAAAGCCCGCTGAAGATCAAACGCGGTCAGAACAATCTCTGGAACAACGGCGGTATTCAGTACGCGCCACCAGTACGTTAAGTCATAGCTGTAACGGGCACTGCTCATGCAGTGCCCACTCCAGAGTCATGGTTACTGAGGTTTCTTTATGTCCCATCGCCGCTCAGCCGTAAAAGGATCGCTATCCTTTTCTCATCCCGCGGTCCGCGCCTGGCTATTCCAGATTATTGCTATTGTTGCGGTTGTTCTCATCGCCGTGTATCTCATCCATAACACCATCACCAACCTGAACAATCGCGGCATTACCTCCGGTTTTGCGTTTTTGGATCGCAGCGCGGGCTTTGGCATTGTTCAGCATCTTATTGATTACCAGGAAGGTGAGACGTACGGACGCGTATTCGTGGTCGGTTTACTGAATACGCTGTTGGTATCGGCGCTTTGTATCGTCTTCGCGTCGATACTGGGCTTCTTTATTGGCCTGGCGCGTCTTTCTGAAAACTGGCTCCTGCGGAAGCTGTCGACGGTTTATATCGAGACGTTCCGCAATATCCCCCCGCTGCTGCAGATCTTCTTCTGGTATTTCGCCGTACTGCGTAACCTTCCTGGTCCCCGTCAGGCCGTCGACGCGTTTGAGCTGTTTTTCCTGAGTAACCGTGGGTTGTCCATTCCTTCTCCTCAGCCGGGCGAAGGACTGTATGCTTTCATCGGCGCAATTGTGATAGCGCTTGCCCTCTCCGCTGGGGTATTCCGTTTTAACCGCAAGCATCAGATCAAAACCGGTCAGCTTCGTAGAACCTGGCCCACCGCAGTCATCCTGATCGTTAGCCTGCCACTAGTGGCACACTGGCTGTTTGGCGCCGCGTTGCACTGGGATGTTCCCCATCTGCGAGGCTTTAACTTCCAGGGGGGAATGGTGTTAATTCCTGAGCTGGCGGCCCTGACATTGGCGCTATCGATTTATACCTCAGCCTTTATCGCTGAGATTATTCGTGCCGGGATCCAGGCCGTCCCGCACGGGCAACACGAAGCGGCACGCTCATTAGGATTACCGCATACGGTGACGCTTCGCCAGGTCATTATTCCGCAGGCGTTGCGGGTCATCATTCCGCCTCTGACCAGCCAGTATCTTAACATCGTCAAAAACTCGTCGCTGGCCGCCGCTATTGGTTACCCGGATATGGTTTCACTCTTCGCCGGAACCGTGCTTAACCAGACCGGACAAGCCATTGAAACCATAGCCATCACCATGTCTGTCTATCTCATCATCAGCCTGGTAATTTCACTGCTGATGAACCTCTATAACCGTCGTATAGCACTGGTCGAGCGCTAAGGATCTATGATGACAAAAGCGATACTGTCGCACGCCTCGCGCCCTGCCAACTCGACAGGTGGACGTTTCATTCTCTGGGCGCGAAAGAATCTGTTCTCCAGCTGGAGTAACAGCCTGCTGACGATTGTCTGCCTGTGGCTCATGTGGGAATTGATTCCTCCCCTGCTGAACTGGGCGTTTTTACAGGCCAACTGGGTCGGTTCAACCCGAGCTGACTGTACAAAAGCCGGTGCCTGCTGGGTGTTTATTCATGAACGTTTCGGTCAGTTCATGTATGGATTGTATCCGCATGAACAGCGCTGGCGGATTAATCTCGCGCTGGTTATCGGCCTGCTCTCTGTTGCGGTCATGTTCTGGAAAAAGCTGCCTCATCGTGGACGCTATATTGCCGTCTGGGCAGTGGTTTATCCAATTATTGTCTGGGTGCTCTTGTATGGCGGTTTTCTGGGGCTGGAACGCGTTGAAACACGCCAGTGGGGCGGACTGACGCTGACGTTGATTATCGCGTCAGTGGGGATAGCCGGTGCTCTGCCGTGGGGGATTTTACTTGCCCTCGGACGGCGTTCAAAAATGCCGATCGTTCGCGTGCTCTCCGTTATCTTCATTGAGTTCTGGCGCGGCGTACCGCTTATCACCGTTCTGTTTATGTCATCGGTCATGCTGCCGCTATTTATGGCAGAAGGAACAACGATCGACAAACTGATCCGTGCCCTGGTCGGGGTGATTCTCTTCCAGTCCGCCTATGTCGCTGAAGTTGTGCGCGGTGGTCTGCAGGCGTTGCCTAAAGGCCAGTACGAAGCGGCGGAATCACTGGCTCTCGGCTACTGGAAAACGCAGGGACTGGTCATTCTTCCCCAGGCACTCAAGCTGGTCATCCCGGGCCTGGTCAACACGATCATTGCCCTCTTCAAGGATACCAGCCTGGTGATCATCATCGGGTTGTTCGATCTCTTTAGCAGCGTACAACAGGCAACCGTTGACCCTGTCTGGCTGGGTATGTCCACCGAAGGATATGTCTTTGCTGCCCTGATCTACTGGATCTTTTGTTTTAGCATGTCGCGCTACAGCCAGCATCTGGAACAGCGCTTTAACACCGGGCGTACACCGCACTGAGGAAAATATGAGCCAAATAACTATGACACCCGCCGACGCGATGATTACGCTGGAAGACGTGAACAAATGGTACGGACAGTTTCATGTCCTGAAGGATATTAATCTTAAGGTCAAGCAGGGAGAGCGCATCGTCCTGTGCGGCCCGTCCGGCTCCGGGAAATCCACAACCATTCGCTGTATTAACCACCTTGAAGAGCATCAGCAAGGACGCATCGTGGTTGATGGTATCGAGCTGAATGAAGATATCCGCAATATCGAACGCGTGCGTCAGGAAGTGGGAATGGTATTTCAGCACTTTAATCTTTTTCCGCACCTGACCGTTCTGCAGAACTGTACGCTCGCACCGATTTGGGTACGAAAGATGCCGAAAAAGGAAGCCGAGGCGTTGGCAATGCACTATCTGGAGCGTGTACGTATCGCAGAGCATGCCAATAAGTTTCCTGGTCAGATATCGGGTGGACAGCAGCAGCGTGTGGCTATCGCCCGTTCACTGTGTATGAAACCGAAAATTATGCTGTTTGATGAACCGACATCAGCCCTCGATCCGGAAATGGTGAAGGAGGTTCTGGATACCATGATTGGACTGGCACAATCCGGCATGACCATGCTGTGTGTCACGCATGAGATGGGGTTCGCGCGAACCGTGGCTGACCGGGTGATCTTTATGGATCGTGGGGAGATTGTTGAGCAGGCGCCGCCAGATGAGTTCTTTGCGCATCCGAAGTCAGAACGTACGCGAGCATTCCTGTCGCAGGTGATTCATTAATCAGATCTTTTTGCCCGGTGGCGCTGCGCTTACCGGGCCTACCGTTTTCACGAGAATCATAACGCAAAAAGGCCATCCTTTCGGATGGCCTTCTCACTTATTTGATGTCTGGCAGTTCCCTACTCTCACATGGGGAGACCCCACACTACCATCGGCGCTACGGCGTTTCACTTCTGAGTTCGGCATGGGGTCAGGTGGGACCACCGCGCTAAAGCCGCCAGACAAATTCTTTTACTTCTTGCCGAACTTTAACCTAAGTATAAAGTGGTGCTGATACCCAGAGTCGAACTGGGGACCTCACCCTTACCAAGGGTGCGCTCTACCAACTGAGCCATATCAGCACGCTAAATTTGATGCCTGGCAGTTCCCTACTCTCACATGGGGAGACCCCACACTACCATCGGCGCTACGGCGTTTCACTTCTGAGTTCGGCATGGGGTCAGGTGGGACCACCGCGCTAAAGCCGCCAGGCAAATTCTGTTAAATCTGTATCAGGCTGAAAATCTGTCTCTTCGCCAAAACATCTTCGGCGTTGTAAGGTTAAGCCTCACGGTTCATTAGTATCGGTTAGCTCAACGCATCGCTGCGCTTACACACCCGACCTATCAACGTCGTCGTCTTCAACGTTCCTTCAGGAGACTTAAAGTCTCAGGGAGAACTCATCTCGGGGCAAGTTTCGTGCTTAGATGCTTTCAGCACTTATCTTTTCCGCATTTAGCTACCGGGCAGTGCCATTGGCATGACAACCCGAACACCAGTGATGCGTCCACTCCGGTCCTCTCGTACTAGGAGCAGCCCCCCTCAATTCTCCAGCGCCCACGGCAGATAGGGACCGAACTGTCTCACGACGTTCTAAACCCAGCTCGCGTACCACTTTAAATGGCGAACAGCCATACCCTTGGGACCTACTTCAGCCCCAGGATGTGATGAGCCGACATCGAGGTGCCAAACACCGCCGTCGATATGAACTCTTGGGCGGTATCAGCCTGTTATCCCCGGAGTACCTTTTATCCGTTGAGCGATGGCCCTTCCATTCAGAACCACCGGATCACTATGACCTGCTTTCGCACCTGCTCGAGCCGTCACTCTCGCAGTCAAGCTAGCTTATGCCATTGCACTAACCTCCTGATGTCCGACCAGGATTAGCTAACCTTCGTGCTCCTCCGTTACTCTTTGGGAGGAGACCGCCCCAGTCAAACTACCCACCAGACACTGTCCGCAACCCGGATTACGGGTCTACGTTAGAACACCAGCCATTAAAGGGTGGTATTTCAAGGACGGCTCCACGCAGACTGGCGTCCACGCTTCAAAGCCTCCCACCTATCCTACACATCAAGGACCAGTGTTCAGTGTCAAGCTATAGTAAAGGTTCACGGGGTCTTTCCGTCTTGCCGCGGGTACACTGCATCTTCACAGCGAGTTCAATTTCACTGAGTCTCGGGTGGAGACAGCCTGGCCATCATTACGCCATTCGTGCAGGTCGGAACTTACCCGACAAGGAATTTCGCTACCTTAGGACCGTTATAGTTACGGCCGCCGTTTACCGGGGCTTCGATCAAGAGCTTCGCGTTGCCGCTAACCCCATCAATTAACCTTCCGGCACCGGGCAGGCGTCACACCGTATACGTCCACTTTCGTGTTTGCACAGTGCTGTGTTTTTAATAAACAGTTGCAGCCAGCTGGTATCTTCGACTGATTTCAGCTCCACCCGCAGGGGCTTCACCTACATATCAGCGTGCCTTCTCCCGAAGTTACGGCACCATTTTGCCTAGTTCCTTCACCCGAGTTCTCTCAAGCGCCTTGGTATTCTCTACCTGACCACCTGTGTCGGTTTGGGGTACGATTTGATGTTACCTGATGCTTAGAGGCTTTTCCTGGAAGCAGGGCATTTGTTACTTCAGCACCGTAGTGCCTCGTCATCACACCTCAGCGTTAAAAAACGACCGGATTTACCTGGTCGTTCCGCCTACATGCTTAAACCGGGACAACCGTCGCCCGGCTAACATAGCCTTCTCCGTCCCCCCTTCGCAGTAACACCAAGTACAGGAATATTAACCTGTTTCCCATCGACTACGCCTTTCGGCCTCGCCTTAGGGGTCGACTCACCCTGCCCCGATTAACGTTGGACAGGAACCCTTGGTCTTCCGGCGAGCGGGCTTTTCACCCGCTTTATCGTTACTTATGTCAGCATTCGCACTTCTGATACCTCCAGCAACCCTCACAGGCCACCTTCAACGGCTTACAGAACGCTCCCCTACCCAACAACACATAGTGTCGCTGCCGCAGCTTCGGTGCATGGTTTAGCCCCGTTACATCTTCCGCGCAGGCCGACTCGACCAGTGAGCTATTACGCTTTCTTTAAATGATGGCTGCTTCTAAGCCAACATCCTGGCTGTCTGTGCCTTCCCACATCGTTTCCCACTTAACCATGACTTTGGGACCTTAGCTGGCGGTCTGGGTTGTTTCCCTCTTCACGACGGACGTTAGCACCCGCCGTGTGTCTCCCGTGATAACATTCTTCGGTATTCGTAGTTTGCATCGGGTTGGTAAGCCGGGATGGCCCCCTAGCCGAAACAGTGCTCTACCCCCGAAGATGAGTTCACGAGGCGCTACCTAAATAGCTTTCGGGGAGAACCAGCTATCTCCCGGTTTGATTGGCCTTTCACCCCCAGCCACAAGTCATCCGCTAATTTTTCAACATTAGTCGGTTCGGTCCTCCAGTTAGTGTTACCCAACCTTCAACCTGCCCATGGCTAGATCACCGGGTTTCGGGTCTATACCCTGCAACTTAACGCCCAGTTAAGACTCGGTTTCCCTTCGGCTCCCCTATACGGTTAACCTTGCTACAGAATATAAGTCGCTGACCCATTATACAAAAGGTACGCAGTCACACCACGAAGGTGCTCCCACTGCTTGTACGTACACGGTTTCAGGTTCTATTTCACTCCCCTCGCCGGGGTTCTTTTCGCCTTTCCCTCACGGTACTGGTTCACTATCGGTCAGTCAGGAGTATTTAGCCTTGGAGGATGGTCCCCCCATATTCAGACAGGATACCACGTGTCCCGCCCTACTCTTCGAGTTCACAACCTGTGCATTTTCGTGTACGGGACTGTCACCCTGTACCGTGCGACTTTCCAGACGCTTCCACTAACACACAAGCTGATTAAGACTCTGGGCTGCTCCCCGTTCGCTCGCCGCTACTGGGGGAATCTCGGTTGATTTCTTTTCCTCGGGGTACTTAGATGTTTCAGTTCCCCCGGTTCGCCTCGTTAACCTATGTATTCAGTTAACGATAGTGTGTCGGAACACACTGGGTTTCCCCATTCGGACATCGCCGGGTCAAAGGTTCATATCACCTCGCCGGCGCTTTTCGCAGATTAGCACGTCCTTCATCGCCTCTGACTGCCAGGGCATCCACCGTGTACGCTTAGTCGCTTAACCTCACAACCCGAAGATGTTTCACTTCTGATTGCGAAAATTTGAGAGACTCGAACACACCATTAAGATGTGTCGTTTCAATTTTCAGCTTGATCCAGATTTTTAAAGAGCAAATATTTCAAACGTGACTCGTAAGTCAGTTTTGAGATATGACGGCAGGTGACTTTCACTCACGAACCAGCAAGTGGCGTCCCCTAGGGGATTCGAACCCCTGTTACCGCCGTGAAAGGGCGGTGTCCTGGGCCTCTAGACGAAGGGGACACTGAAGTCTCAATCGCAAGACGCCTTGCTATTTACTTTTCATCAGACAATCTGTGTGAGCACTGCAAAGGCAGGTTCTTTAAGGTAAGGAGGTGATCCAACCGCAGGTTCCCCTACGGTTACCTTGTTACGACTTCACCCCAGTCATGAATCACAAAGTGGTAAGCGCCCTCCCGAAGGTTAAGCTACCTACTTCTTTTGCAACCCACTCCCATGGTGTGACGGGCGGTGTGTACAAGGCCCGGGAACGTATTCACCGTAGCATTCTGATCTACGATTACTAGCGATTCCGACTTCATGGAGTCGAGTTGCAGACTCCAATCCGGACTACGACGCACTTTATGAGGTCCGCTTGCTCTCGCGAGGTCGCTTCTCTTTGTATGCGCCATTGTAGCACGTGTGTAGCCCTACTCGTAAGGGCCATGATGACTTGACGTCATCCCCACCTTCCTCCAGTTTATCACTGGCAGTCTCCTTTGAGTTCCCGGCCGGACCGCTGGCAACAAAGGATAAGGGTTGCGCTCGTTGCGGGACTTAACCCAACATTTCACAACACGAGCTGACGACAGCCATGCAGCACCTGTCTCAGAGTTCCCGAAGGCACCAATCCATCTCTGGAAAGTTCTCTGGATGTCAAGAGTAGGTAAGGTTCTTCGCGTTGCATCGAATTAAACCACATGCTCCACCGCTTGTGCGGGCCCCCGTCAATTCATTTGAGTTTTAACCTTGCGGCCGTACTCCCCAGGCGGTCGACTTAACGCGTTAGCTCCGGAAGCCACGCCTCAAGGGCACAACCTCCAAGTCGACATCGTTTACGGCGTGGACTACCAGGGTATCTAATCCTGTTTGCTCCCCACGCTTTCGCACCTGAGCGTCAGTCTTTGTCCAGGGGGCCGCCTTCGCCACCGGTATTCCTCCAGATCTCTACGCATTTCACCGCTACACCTGGAATTCTACCCCCCTCTACAAGACTCTAGCCTGCCAGTTTCGAATGCAGTTCCCAGGTTGAGCCCGGGGATTTCACATCCGACTTGACAGACCGCCTGCGTGCGCTTTACGCCCAGTAATTCCGATTAACGCTTGCACCCTCCGTATTACCGCGGCTGCTGGCACGGAGTTAGCCGGTGCTTCTTCTGCGGGTAACGTCAATTGCTGAGGTTATTAACCTCAACACCTTCCTCCCCGCTGAAAGTACTTTACAACCCGAAGGCCTTCTTCATACACGCGGCATGGCTGCATCAGGCTTGCGCCCATTGTGCAATATTCCCCACTGCTGCCTCCCGTAGGAGTCTGGACCGTGTCTCAGTTCCAGTGTGGCTGGTCATCCTCTCAGACCAGCTAGGGATCGTCGCCTAGGTGAGCCGTTACCCCACCTACTAGCTAATCCCATCTGGGCACATCTGATGGCAAGAGGCCCGAAGGTCCCCCTCTTTGGTCTTGCGACGTTATGCGGTATTAGCTACCGTTTCCAGTAGTTATCCCCCTCCATCAGGCAGTTTCCCAGACATTACTCACCCGTCCGCCGCTCGCCGGCAAAGTAGCAAGCTACTTTCCGCTGCCGCTCGACTTGCATGTGTTAGGCCTGCCGCCAGCGTTCAATCTGAGCCATGATCAAACTCTTCAATTTAAGTTTGATGCTCGTGAATTAAACTTCGTAATGAATTACGCATGTTCACTCAGAGACTTGGTATTCATTTTTCGTCCGAGGACGTTAAGAATCCATGTCACTTTGAGTGCCCACACAGATTGTCTGATAAATTGTTAAAGAGCAGTGCAACGCGGCTTTCGCTCACCGTTGCGAGGTGGCGTATATTACGCTTTCCTCTTTCAGAGTCAACCCGTTATTTCAGGATTTTTTCTCTTCAACCGACCGGGCTGTTTGTGAAGTGATTCACATCCGCCGTGTCGATGGAGGCGCATTATAGGGATCCCAATTTTTAGCACAAGTATTTTTTAGATCTTTTTTTCCGACTGCTGATTTTCCGCGCTTTTCGCTGAAATCCCGCCCGATCTGCTTAAATATTGACGTATTTTGCCTTGCCTCGATCGACGAATACGATCAAAGTCTTCTGTATAGCGCTCATTCTCAGAGGTAGTTATGTCTGCAGTATTACGTCCTTATAAAGATCTGTTCCCCAAACAAGGCGATCGCGTGATGATCGACGCCAGTAGTGTGGTCATTGGTGATGTCCGACTGGCCGATGACGTTAGTATCTGGCCACTCGTTGCCATCAGGGGAGACGTTAACTATGTGTCTATTGGCGCGCGAACCAATATTCAGGACGGTAGCGTTCTGCACGTCACGCACAAATCGTCCTATAACCCGAAAGGCAATCCCCTCATTATTGGAGAAGATGTTACCGTCGGCCATAAAGTCATGCTTCACGGCTGCACTGTCGGAAATCGCGTACTTGTTGGCATGGGGTCGATTTTACTGGATGGCGTCATAGTAGAAGATGACGTGATGATTGGCGCCGGTAGCCTGGTCCCGCAGAACAAACGGCTGGAGAGCGGCTATCTCTATCTGGGAAGCCCGGTAAAACAGATCCGCCCCCTTAAGGAGGCAGAGATCGAAGGATTAAAATACTCGGCGAACAACTACGTAAAATGGAAGAATGACTATTTGGATCAGGATAACCAAACCCAGCCCTGATCGTCTTCCTGCTGTTCGCGGATTAAATCGCTGGCTTCCTCTTCCAGATCCCAGCGATTTTCGCAAAATACCGCTAGCGGGTCTGTGCCGCCAAAACGATGCAACAGCGTTTCTCCATGGATGGCACAGGTAAGCTGCATACCCTGCACCAGCACAGGAAAACAGACCGCTTGCTTATGCTCATCCCAGCTCTCTCTGTCCGGGAAATGAATAGCCTGATTCACGCCGAAAGCTCCTGCTTTAGCTTTTCAATGACCGGCTCGACAGCAGGCAACACTCCGTGCCAGAGCAGTACCGCATGCGCAGCCTGCCCCACCAGCATTCCCAGCCCATCGGCTAACTGTTTCGCGCCGTGTTGTTCACACCAATTCAGGAAAGGCGTCTTACCTTTCTGATAGAACATGTCATAGAAGTACATATGCGCACTGACCAACGAAGCGGGGATCGCCGGGATCTCGCCACTGATGCCGCTGGATGTGGCATTAATGACAAGATCGAACTCACGTTCGACAAGATCGTCAAGCGCTACCGCGCTCACGCTGCCGGTATGCGCAAACAACGCCGCCAGTGCTTCTGCCCGGGAAAAGGTTCTGTTCGTGATGGTCACCGAACAGTCCAGTGAAAGCAGAGGCAACAAAACGCCCCGCGATGCGCCACCCGCGCCAATCAGCAGGATTCGGAATCCGGGCTTGATAAAGGAGAGTCTTTCCAGATCGCTGAGTAAACCAATCCCGTCGGTGTTGTCCCCCAGAAGGCGTCCATCCTCAAGCCGTTTTAGGGTATTGACTGCACCAGCAAGTGAAGCGCGTTCGGTCAGCTCATCCGCACGTTCAAAGGCTTCTTCTTTAAACGGGACCGTCACATTCGCACCTTTGCCCCCCGCGGCGAAAAAGGCCTCCAGCGTAGGGATAAAGGCATCCACTGGCGCCAGTACGCGACCATAGGGGTGATCTATCTGCAACTGCTCCGCGAACTGCTGATGGATCAACGGTGACTTGCTGTGTGCAATGGGATTACCAAAAACAGCATAGGTTTCCATGAGATTACCCCTGGCGAAAACGTTCGCCGGTCAAAGCGTCGCGAATTTCAGATGGATTCAGGCGCCCTCCCGTTTCACCGACAGCGACAGGGAAGTCATTCCCGAACTGCGCCAGCACTTCTTCGGTTGTCCGACAAGGCGGCTGCCCGGTCAGGTTGGCGCTGGTTGAGACCAGTGGTTTACCAAATGCCAGGCACAGCTCCACCACCAGCGGATGGTCAGTGACGCGAACGGCAAGGGAATCAAAGCGTCCGGTTAACCAGCGCGGGGTTGTCGGCTGCGCCGGGAAAACAAAGGTGACCGGTCCAGGCCACGCGGAGAAGATTGTCTCGCGCTGTGCTGGCGTTAGCATAGAGTCATCAATATAGGGCTTAAGCTGCTCGTAATTCGCAGCGATCAAAATCAGTCCTTTCTCGACGGGTCTTTGTTTCAGGGTAAGCAGACGGCTCACCGCCGTTTCGCTGTCAGGATCGCAACCGACCCCAAAAACAGCTTCAGTTGGATAGGCGATGACTTCTTCATTTTTCAGTACGTCCACTGCATGCGCAATGGAGCCTGATGGCAGGTTATTATTCACTATTTTGATCCGCCGTAACCGGCTTTCCACATTGTTTACTGGCGCAGAAGCGTTTAATGCCTTGCGCGGTTTTCTTCTCTATCAGTAGCGGATAATTGCAATTAGGGCAGATTCCCGCTACCGGCTTAAAATTGATAACGAACTGGCATTCAGGGTAGCGATCGCACGAATGGAAAGTCTTACCATAACGGGAGCGGCGCTGTACCAACTGACCGCGCTGACACTGAGGGCATGAGATTGCCGTTTCATCAGGCTTATCAATTTGTTCCGTATGTTCACATTCCGGGTAGCGGCTACATCCAATAAACATGCCGAAACGCCCCTGGCGTAGCGCGAGTTCGCCACCGCAAAGAGGACAAAGCTGCCCCTCCAGAATTTTAACGATATGTCCATCCGCCTGGCTTTTCAGAGGACGAACATAATCACATTCCGGATAGTGAGAACAACCGAGAAACGGGCCGTGTTTCCCGGACCGAATAACAAGTTCAGCCCCGCACTGCGGGCAGGGCTCGTTTTTATGCACCGTGAATAGTGCTGATTTGGCCATAACAACTCTTGGTGCTGCACATTGAATTAGTGCAGCATACCTTCATTCACTTCAAAGAGTAATTCTTCCATTTGCTGATAGGCATTTTCACAGCCCGGGATATTAAACAGAACCATCAGGATCACCCATTTGAGATCTTCCAGTTCAAATTCTGCGGTATCCAGCGCCATGACGCGCTCTATCACCATTTCTCTCGTTTCGAGGTTTAGCACCTGAATCTGCTCAAGGAATAAAATGAACCCCCGGCAGCTGGCGTCCAGCCGTTCACACTCTTCAGCGGTATAAATGCGTACTGACAATGGGTCAGAAGCAAGCTGCATCGGTTCGGCAAGGCCTTCCTGATAATCAGCCAGTTTTTCCAGCCACATCAACGCATTGTAGATATCTTCCCGCTCAAATCCCGCATCGGTAAGATCCTGTGTCAACTTGTCCTGATCCACTCGCATTTCTGCTTCGTTATGGATGTAAGTCTCAAACAAATACATCAGTACGTCGAACATGGCATGCCCTCCTTAATCGGACATAGCCGCCGGGTACAGCTGCGATCCACCCTGCTAACTCCAGTTCGAGTAGCTGTGCTACCGTTACTGGCACAGGTTGGCCGGCACGTTCAGCGACAACGTCAACAGGTGTTACCTCATCTCCTACGTTAGCCAGGAGCTTGGGAAATGGCAATGCCACCTTTCCCTGATCTGATGAATATTGTCGCTTTTCGGGATCTTCCTGCAGCCATTGCAGCCCATATTGCAAATTTTCAAGAATGTCCGCGACTTCCGTTACCGGTGTTGCCCCCTGCTTAATCAGCCAGTGCGGTCCCTCGCATCCGGGATTACCTATCGGGCCGGGCAAGGCGAAGACTTCTCGCCCCTGTTCGAGCGCGCACCGTGCCGTGACCAGCGAACCGCTTCGCCGCGCGGCTTCAACGACCAGCACGCCTTTGCTAAGGCCGCTGATGATGCGATTACGACGCGGAAAGTTTGCCGGTCGGGGCTGCGCGGAAAGCGGAAACTCAGACACTATCGCGCCGTCAGACTCAATAAGCCGCATCGCCAATGCCTGATGCCGACGTGGATAAATACTAAAAAGACCGTTTCCCAGCACCGCGACACTTCGTCCTTTTACTGACAGCGCCGCGCTGTGGGCAACGCCATCAATACCACAGGCCAGCCCGCTGGTGATCGTGAAACCACTTTGTGAAAGTTGTTCGCACAGGATTTTCCCCCACCGCTCGCCGTACCATGACGGCGCACGACTGCCTACCACCGCCAGCTGAACGGTATTAAGCGTCTCAGGGTTACCTTTTATGAATAATGCTCCGGGATAATCAGGGATCGTGCGGAGCAAAGGGGGATAAAGGGGATGGTTGGCCGTTAATAAATGATGACCCGACTGCTCAAGCCATATCAGGCTACGTTCCAGCTCACTCTCATTGAGCGCAACGAACCGTTCAGCCTGCTTTGCTGTCAGCCCAGCATTTCGTAAGACAAGCGTGTCGATGCCTTCCTGCCTCTGCAGTCGTGCAGCCGCTTCCACCATGACATCACCACACAAAGAACCTGTGTGCATGAGCCGTAGCCAAATCTCGGTAGATGTCATCCTTTCCCCTGCCATAAGCGGTCTCCGCAATCATTGCGATTGGTCACTGATGCTGTCAATCGATGGGGGATTTGTCTAGAATAGAGGGAGTATTCTTATCAACTCCTGAACACGACTCTGGAAATTTATGGCAGTTTTGCAAGTATTACATATTCCGGACGAGCGCCTTCGCATCGTCGCTGAACCGGTTAAAGAAGTGAATGCAGAAATCCAGCGTATCGTTGATGATATGTTCGATACCATGTACGCCGAAGAAGGCATTGGCCTGGCGGCAACGCAGGTGGACATTCACAAGCGTATTATCGTGATCGACGTTTCTGAGAATCGCGATGGCCGTCTGGTGCTGATCAACCCAGAGCTGCTTGAAAAGAGTGGCGAAACCGGTATTGAGGAAGGCTGTCTGTCTATTCCAGAACAGCGTGCGTTAGTGCCGCGTGCTGAGAAAGTGAAAATTCGCGCTCTGGATCGTGACGGTAATCCGTTCGAACTGGAGGCAGACGATCTGCTGGCGATTTGTATTCAGCATGAGATGGATCACCTGGTCGGTAAACTGTTTATCGATTATCTCTCGCCGCTGAAACAGCAGCGTATTCGTCAGAAAGTAGAGAAACTGGATCGTTTGCGTTCTCGCGCATAACGTCCCACCGGATACAAGGATCATCGTGTCTAAATCACTACGTATTATCTTCGCGGGAACCCCTGATTTTGCAGCGCGTCATCTTGACGCGCTGTTATCGTCTGGTCACCAGATTGTTGGCGTCTTTACCCAACCGGACCGTCCTGCTGGTCGCGGCAAAAAACTGATGCCGAGCCCGGTCAAGGTGCTGGCAGAAGAGCATGGGCTTCCTGTTTTCCAGCCCGCATCGCTGCGCCCGCAGGAAAATCAGCAGCTGGTTGCTGACCTGAATGCCGACGTAATGGTGGTGGTGGCTTACGGTTTAATTTTGCCAAAAGCCGTGCTCGATATGCCGCGCCTGGGTTGCATCAACGTTCATGGGTCCCTGCTCCCACGCTGGCGTGGTGCAGCACCTATCCAGCGCGCGCTGTGGGCAGGTGATGCCGAAACGGGCGTGACCATCATGAAGATGGACGTAGGTTTAGACACCGGCGACATGCTCTATAAACTGGCCTGCCCCATTACGTCAGACGATACCAGCGCCACGCTGTATGACAAACTGGCAGACCTTGGCCCACAAGGGCTCATCGAGACGCTTCAGCAGCTTGCTGACAATACGGTAAAACCAGAAGTTCAGGACGACGCGCTGGTAACCTACGCCGAAAAGCTGAGCAAAGAAGAAGCGCGGATCGACTGGTCCCTGTCAGCCGCTCAGCTTGAACGTTGCATTCGCGCTTTTAATCCGTGGCCGATGAGCTGGTTGGAAATTGATGGGCAGCCAGTAAAAGTCTGGAAAGCCTCCGTCATTAGCGGTGCGACTACGGTGGAACCCGGTACGATTATTGATGCCAGCAAGAACGGCATCCAGGTGGCGACTGCGCAAGGGATTTTGAATCTTGAATCGCTCCAACCGGCCGGTAAGAAAGCCATGAGTGCTCAGGATCTACTAAATTCCCGTCGCGAATGGTTTATCCCTGGCAATCGCCTTGCCTGAGCAAATTTATTCTTAAGGCCCGGTGTTTCCGGGCATTTTTATTTTTACGGTTATGAAAAAACAAAATCTACGCAGCATGGCGGCCCAGGCCGTCGAGCAGGTTATCGAGCAGGGCCAGTCACTGAGCAACGTCCTGCCTCCCCTGCAGCAAAAAGTCTCTGATAAAGATAAAGCCCTGCTTCAGGAGCTCTGCTTTGGCGTCCTGCGCACACTCTCGCAGCTTGAGTGGCTGATTAATAAGCTGATGTCCCGCCCAATGACAGGCAAGCAGCGCACCGTACATTATTTAATTATGGTGGGTTTTTATCAGCTTCTTCATACCCGCATCCCACCTCATGCCGCGCTGGCAGAGACGGTGGAAGGTGCCGTTGCGATTAAACGTCCTCAGCTGAAAGGGCTGATCAACGGCGTATTGCGTCAGTTCCAGCGACAGCAGGATGAGCTTCTGGCTGAATTTGCCCAAACCGAAGCGCGCTTCCTGCATCCGGACTGGCTGTTGAAGCGCCTGAAAAAAGCTTATCCGCAGCAGTGGCAGGACATTGCCGATGCCAACAACCAGCGTCCGCCAATGTGGTTACGCGTGAATCGTAATCACCAGACCCGTGACGCATGGCTGGCATTACTCGAAGACGCTGGAATGAGCGGCTTTACCCATGACGCATACCCTGATGCCGTGCGCTTAGCATCGCCTGCACCGGTACATGCATTACCCGGTTTTGATGAAGGCTGGGTAACCGTACAGGATGCCTCTGCTCAGGGTTGCATGACCTGGCTCGAACCTAAAAACGGTGAGCAGATCCTCGATCTCTGCGCCGCACCAGGGGGCAAAACGACGCATATTCTTGAAGTGGCTCCGCAGGCCAACGTGATGGCAGTGGACGTTGATGAGCAGCGTCTTTCACGCGTCTACGACAACCTCAAGCGCCTGGGCATGAAGGCACAGGTTAAGCAAGGCGATGGACGCAAACCCGCAGAATGGTGTGGCGAAGCACAATTCGATCGCATTTTGCTGGATGCCCCCTGCTCTGCAACCGGCGTGATTCGTCGTCATCCGGATATCAAGTGGCTGCGTCGCGATCGTGATATTAGTGAGCTTGCCCAACTGCAATCCGACATCCTCGACGCCATCTGGCCGCATCTCAAACCCGGCGGCACGCTGGTCTATGCAACCTGTTCAGTACTGCCGGAAGAAAACAGTCAGCAAATCGCGGCCTTCCTTAAACGAACCCCGGACGCGGCGCTGCACGATACGGGAACGCCTGAATGCCCGGGTCAGCAGAATCTGCCGGGTGCAGAAGAGGGTGATGGCTTCTTTTACGCTAAGCTAATCAAAGAGTGATGTTGAGAACAGGTCACGAGAGATGAAGATTATCATTCTGGGCGCAGGACAGGTTGGTGGAACGCTGGCGGAAAATCTGGTTGGCGAAAACAACGATATCACCATAGTGGATACAAACGGCGATCGCCTGCGTGTTTTACAGGACAAATTTGACCTGCGCGTTGTGCAGGGTCATGGTTCGCACCCCCGCGTCCTTCGTGAGGCGGGCGCTGACGATGCCGACATGCTGGTTGCGGTGACCAGTTCTGACGAAACCAATATGGTGGCCTGTCAGGTGGCCTACTCGCTTTTTAACACGCCAAACCGAATCGCGCGCATCCGCTCTCCGGACTATGTCCGCGATGCTGAGAAACTGTTTAATTCAGAAGCAGTTCCTATTGACCATCTCATCGCGCCAGAACAGCTGGTGATCGACAATATCTACCGTCTGATCGAATATCCGGGCGCCCTGCAGGTGGTGAACTTTGCCGAAGGTAAAGTGAGCCTGGCCGTCGTTAAGGCCTATTACGGCGGCCCGTTGATTGGCAACGCGTTGTCCACCATGCGCGAGCATATGCCGCATATTGATACGCGCGTCGCGGCTATTTTCCGCCACGACAGACCTATCCGCCCGCAGGGCTCTACGATTGT
The DNA here is from genome assembly GCF_001729805.1 of Enterobacter roggenkampii. NCBI lineage: Bacteria > Pseudomonadati > Pseudomonadota > Gammaproteobacteria > Enterobacterales > Enterobacteriaceae > Enterobacter > Enterobacter roggenkampii. Next base: position 4,280,764 of record NZ_CP017184.1, read on the forward strand.
CGAAGCCGGGGACGAAGTCTTCTTTATTGCGGCTTCACAGCATATTCGTGCGGTGATGAGTGAACTTCAGCGTCTCGAAAAACCCTATAAACGCATTATGCTGGTCGGCGGCGGCAATATTGGTGCCGGTCTGGCACACCGGCTGGAAAAAGATTACAGCGTAAAATTGATCGAACGCGATCAGCAGCGAGCGGCTGAACTGGCGGAAAAACTGCAAAATACGATCGTATTTTATGGCGATGCGTCAGATCAGGAGTTGCTGGCTGAAGAGCATATTGATCAAGTTGATCTTTTTATTGCCGTCACCAACGACGACGAGGCGAATATAATGTCCGCCATGCTCGCGAAACGTATGGGGGCAAAGAAGGTCATGGTGCTTATCCAGCGCAAGGCCTATGTTGATCTGGTTCAGGGCAGCGTCATTGATATTGCCATTTCGCCGCAGCAGGCGACAATTTCCGCGTTACTGAGCCATGTGCGTAAAGCGGATATTGTTGGTGTGTCATCGCTTCGTCGCGGGGTAGCGGAAGCCATTGAAGCCGTAGCGCACGGAGATGAAACCACATCACGCGTCGTAGGCCGTTCGATAGACGAAATTAAGCTGCCACCGGGCACCATTATTGGTGCTGTCGTGCGCGGGAATGATGTCATGATTGCCAATGATAATTTGCGCATTGAGCAAGGCGATCACGTTATTATGTTCCTTACCGATAAAAAGTTTATTACCGACGTCGAACGTTTATTCCAGCCAAGTCCATTCTTCCTTTAATGTGTCGGGTGCTCTCAATGGGGTACCCGCTCTTTATCCTTCTCATTTCTGTGCCTTTTATTTTGCATAACGTTTAATTATCACGAATGGCAATTAGCTAATCATTTGTTAAACTTATAGTCGTCAGCTGGCACAAGGAGAACAAAATGAGTTTTATTAAAGAATTTCGCGAATTTGCGATGCGCGGAAACGTGGTGGATTTGGCAGTGGGTGTCATTATTGGTGCAGCATTCGGCAAGATTGTTTCATCATTAGTGGCCGACATTATCATGCCACCTTTAGGGTTGCTAATCGGGGGCATTGATTTCAAACAGTTCGCTTTCACGTTGCGTGAAGCACAGGGTGATGTGCCGGCAGTCGTGATGCACTACGGTGTATTTATTCAGAACGTATTTGATTTCGTGATTGTGGCGTTTGCCATTTTTATGGCTATCAAGCTGATCAATAAACTCAACCGTAAAAAAGAAGAGCCGGCAGCAGCGCCTGCACCGACAAAAGAAGAAGTGCTGCTGAGTGAGATTCGCGATCTGTTAAAAGAGCAGAACAAGCGCGTTTAATCAGAAGCTTAAAGCAGGAAGGCCAGTGGTAAATAAGCGATTCGCTTGTTTGCCACTGGCCTCCCAGTTACCCCGTTTTGCATGCTTGTCTTTACGCAGATAACTTCCTTTCCCTTTTTTATTCTTCTCAACGCGCTGTCTGAATAGCGGGTCATGAAGAAGTGCCTCAATGGCATTGTCTTTAATCTGTCCTTTCGTGTGCTGATAGCGGCTCATAAATTCTCCTGAGCATGGTTTATGTCGACGGGAGTCTAGACCTGGTTGGACTAAAAATCAACAGTCCTCGGTTTCCCCACTGGCCCCCTGTTCAAGGGCTTCCAGAATAGAACAATAAATACTGCTGTGGGCCGTGCCACAACAAGCATCATTCAGCCTTTGCAGAGAGCGCTGCATGGTTTGCAATTCCTGAATGCGTGCTTCAACTTCATCCAACCGGGCCTGCACAATGCTTTTCGACTCTTGACAGGTGTGATGTGCCGGATCGATGCGGATCGATAATAACTCGCGGATCGAATCTAATGTGAAACCAAGCTGACGCGCATAACGAATAAACCGCAGGCGCTGCAGATCGTTATCGGTATAAAGTCGAAAGCCACCTTCAGTACGAACTTCATGATCGATCATCTGCTGCTTTTCGTAATATCGGATGGTATCCGGTGTGACGTTCGCGAGCTTCGCAAGTTCACCGATACGGTACATAACTACTCCTCGTTTATTTTCCGCAACAAGCGTTCACCGTATTCACCGTGCAGAAAGTCAGTGTTCATTCCTGCCTGACGCAGTTTAAGTTCAAGCAGGGCGAGGCGGCGGCTAATTTCAGAATGTCGCGGATCGTCCTGACGGATCCCTTTTAGCAGATCGACAAGTTCAACAGCCTCTCTGCGCTGTTCGAGTTCAGGAGGGAGACAGCCTGCATTCTTTAGTAAACGGTATCCCGCGCGTAATTCAGGCGCAATATGCGAGTCATCGTCAAGCATAAGGGGTTCGCCGCGTCCCGGAAGATCGTCGAATTCACCTTTTTTTTGGGCATCACGAATATGGCGTTCTGCCCACTGGTCAAGCAGCCACATTACCCGCTCCAGGGGATGAACAGAATTGATACAGATATTGTAGAGAAGTGGGGATATCGCGGATATAAAAAAACCCGCCGGAGCGGGTTTTTTTACGTTACTGCAGATTACTCTGCAGCAGCTTCTGCTTTCTCTGAACGATCAACCAGCTCGATGTAAGCCATCGGCGCGTTGTCGCCTGCACGGAAGCCACACTTCAGAATGCGAGTGTAACCACCGGCACGGCTCGCGAAACGCGGGCCCAGTTCGTTAAACAGTTTTGCCACGATCTCGTTATCACGAGTACGGGCGAATGCCAGACGACGATTAGCAACGCTGTCAGTCTTGGCAAGAGTAATCAGCGGCTCAACTACGCGACGCAGCTCTTTCGCTTTAGGCAGGGTCGTCTTGATGATCTCATGACGAACCAGTGAACCTGCCATGTTGCGGAACATAGCCTGGCGATGGCTGCTGTTGCGGTTCAGTTGACGACCACTCTTACGATGGCGCATGACCTTATCCTTCTCAGTAAAACCTTAACCTGTGATCCGGTTACTCGTCAGCAATGCTTGCCGGTGGCCAGTTTTCCAGGCGCATGCCCAGAGACAGACCACGTGAAGCCAGCACGTCTTTAATCTCGGTAAGAGATTTTTTACCCAGGTTCGGCGTTTTCAGCAACTCAACCTCGGTACGCTGTACCAGATCACCGATATAGTGGATAGCTTCTGCCTTGAGGCAGTTAGCAGAGCGGACAGTCAATTCGAGATCGTCAACAGGGCGCAGCAGGATCGGATCGAATTCTGGTTTCTCTTCTTTCACTTCCGGCTGACGAACATCACGTAAGTCAACGAAAGCTTCCAGTTGTTCTGCCAGGATGGTTGCCGCACGACGAATCGCCTCTTCAGGATCGATTGTGCCGTTGGTTTCCATTTCGATGACCAGCTTGTCCAGGTCGGTACGCTGTTCTACACGCGCTGCTTCAACATTGTAGGCAATACGCTCTACAGGGCTGTAGCATGCGTCGACCAGCAGACGGCCGATTGGGCGCTCATCTTCTTCCGAATGAATTCGGGCAGAAGCCGGCACATAACCACGACCGCGCTGAACTTTGATACGCATGCTAATAGCTGCGTTCTCATCGGTCAGGTGGCAGATCACGTGCTGCGGCTTGACGATTTCAACATCACCGTCGTGGGTGATGTCGGCTGCAGTCACAGGGCCAATGCCAGATTTATTCAGAGTAAGAATAACTTCATCTTTACCCTGAACTCTCACCGCCAGCCCTTTCAGGTTGAGCAGGATTTCAAGGATATCTTCCTGAACGCCTTCTTTGGTGCTGTACTCATGAAGTACACCATCAATCTCAACCTCGGTCACCGCGCAACCCGGCATCGATGAGAGCAGAATACGGCGCAGTGCGTTACCCAGAGTATGGCCAAAGCCACGCTCTAAAGGCTCAAGGGTCACCTTGGCGTGCGTCGAACTCACTTGCTCGATATCTACCAGGCGCGGTTTTAGAAACTCTGTCACAGAACCCTGCATTGTGTCCTCTCTTTGGTACTAAGCTTTACTTGGAGTAAAGCTCGACGATCAGGTGTTCGTTAATGTCCGCAGACAGATCAGAACGTTCTGGCTGACGCTTGAACGTACCTTCCATCTTGCCAGCATCAACTTCCAGCCAGGTTGGCTTTTCACGCTGCTCAGCCAGCTCCAGAGCGGCCTTCACGCGAGATTGCTTTTTCGCTTTCTCACGAATGCTAACAACGTCATTCGCTTTAACCTGATAAGAAGCGATGTTAACAACACGACCGTTTACCATGATTGCTTTGTGGCTAACCAGCTGACGTGATTCAGCACGAGTAGCGCCGAAGCCCATACGGTATACAACGTTGTCCAGACGACCTTCCAGCAGAGCCAGCAGGTTTTCACCTGTGTTGCCTTTCAGACGTGCTGCTTCTTTATAGTAGTTACGGAACTGACGCTCCAGCACACCGTACATACGGCGAACTTTTTGCTTTTCACGCAACTGCACACCATAGTCAGACAGACGCGGTTTACGCGCACCGTGCTGGCCAGGAGCTTGTTCAATTTTACACTTGGTATCGATCGCGCGAACGCCAGACTTAAGGAATAAGTCGGTGCCCTCACGACGGCTCAGCTTGAGCTTAGGACCCAAATATCTTGCCATTTTCTATCTCCAACTAACCTAAAAAACGAGCGTTATACGCGACGTTTTTTCGGCGGACGACAACCGTTATGAGGGATCGGAGTCACATCAGTAATATTAGTGATGCGGAAACCAGCGGCGTTCAGAGCGCGAACAGTAGATTCACGACCCGGACCCGGACCTTTAACCATAACTTCCAGATTCTTGATGCCGTATTCTTTTACGGCTTCTGCGCAACGCTCTGCTGCAACCTGAGCTGCGAACGGAGTGGATTTGCGAGAACCACGGAAACCGGAACCACCGGCTGTTGCCCAACCCAATGCGTTACCCTGACGATCAGTAATAGTAACGATGGTGTTGTTGAAAGAAGCATGGATATGAGCCACGCCGTCAGAGACTTGTTTTCTTACACGTTTACGTGCACGAACTGGTGCCTTTGCCATTATTCAATCACCCCGATTATTTCTTGATCGGTTTGCGCGGACCCTTACGGGTACGTGCGTTGGTCTTAGTACGCTGACCGCGCACTGGCAGACCACGACGATGACGCAAACCGCGATAGCAACCAAGATCCATCAGGCGCTTGATGCTCATGCTGATTTCACGGCGCAGATCACCTTCAACGACAAATTTGGCAACTTCGTCACGCAGCGTGTCGATTTGTTCTTCAGACAGCTCACTGATCTTAACATCTTCAGCGATACCCGCTGCAGCCAGAATGGCTTTAGAACGGGTCTTGCCGATGCCGTAGATCGAAGTTAATGCGATCACAGCATGTTTCTGATCAGGAATGTTAATGCCTGCTATACGGGCCACTATGCACTCCTACTATTTAATATGTACGCACCATGCTGAAAAGCCCGTTTTCAGGATACTCAAATGGAAACGTACAGACATACAAAAGATTGGCTGGCTAATCTAGCCAGCTCAACCCAACTTTGCAAGAAAAATATGCGAAATAATCAGCCTTGGCGCTGTTTATGCTTCGGCTCGGCACTGCAAATCACACGGATGACACCATCACGCTTAACGATTTTGCAGTTACGGCATAATTTCTTGACGGAAGCACGAACTTTCATTTTTACTCTCCGTAACTTCTCAGGCGACCAATTAGCGGCCGTAGCCTTTCAGGTTCGCCTTCTTCAATGCAGACTCATACTGACTGGACATCATCAGAGTTTGCACTTGAGCCATAAAGTCCATAATCACGACAACAACGATAAGCAGTGAGGTCCCACCGAAGTAGAACGGTACTTTCATTGCATCACGCATGAACTCCGGGATCAGGCAGATAAAAGTAATATAGAGCGCACCAACCAAAGTCAGGCGGGTCATTACTTTATCGATATACTTCGCCGTTTGCTCTCCCGGACGAATTCCTGGTACAAATGCACCGGACTTCTTCAGGTTATCTGCTGTTTCACGCGGGTTGAAGACCAACGCCGTGTAGAAGAAACAGAAGAAGATGATCGCAGACGCATAGAGTAACACATAAAGTGGTTGCCCAGGCTGCAAATACAGCGAAATTGTTGTCAGCCAGTTCCAACCAGTACCGCCCCCGAACCATGACGCGATGGTTGCCGGGAACAGAATAATACTGGAAGCGAAGATAGCCGGGATAACCCCCGCCATGTTCACTTTCAGCGGTAAATGTGTGCTCTGTGCAGCATAGACACGACGACCTTGCTGACGCTTAGCGTAGTTCACCACAATGCGGCGTTGACCACGTTCAACGAAGACAACAAAGAACGTCACTGCAAATACTAATACTGCAACCAACAGCAACAGGAGGAAGTGCAGGTCGCCTTGACGCGCTTGCTCGATAGTGTGGGCGATGGCTGGCGGGAGGCCCGCAACAATACCGGCGAAGATAATGATTGAGATACCGTTACCGATACCACGCTCAGTAATCTGTTCGCCGAGCCACATCAGGAACATTGTCCCTGTGACCAGACTTACAACAGCGGTGAAGTAGAATGCAAAGCCCGGGTTTAACACCAGGCCCTGCATACCAGGCATATTCGGCAGACCGGTAGCAATACCGATCGACTGGAATATTGCCAGCACCAGAGTACCGTAACGGGTGTACTGACTAATCTTACGACGTCCAGACTCCCCTTCTTTCTTCAACTCTGCCAGGGCCGGATGAACGACCGTCAGCAGCTGGATAATAATCGATGCCGAAATGTACGGCATAATACCCAGTGCGAAGATAGAAGCACGGCTGAGAGCACCACCAGAGAACATGTTGAACATTTCAATGATGGTGCCTCGCTGTTGCTCAAGCAGTTTGGCAAGTACAGCGGCATCGATACCAGGGATCGGAATAAAAGAGCCAATACGGAACACAATCAGCGCGCCGATAACAAACAGCAGTCTGCGTTTCAGCTCGCCAAATCCACCTTTGGCACTTTGAAAATCTAATCCCGGTTGCTTAGCCATCTGCTACTTATTCCTCAATTTTACCGCCAGCAGCTTCGATAGCAGCACGAGCACCTTTAGTAACACGCAGGCCACGAACAGTTACCGGAGTAGAAACTTCACCAGCCAGGATCACTTTCGCGAACTCGATCTGGATACCGATAATGTTTGCTGCTTTCAGCGTGTTCAGGTCTACAACGCCGCCTTCAACTTTCGCCAGGTCAGACAGACGGATTTCCGCCGTGATCGCTGCTTTGCGAGAGGTGAAGCCGAACTTCGGCAGACGACGGTACAGTGGCATCTGGCCACCCTCGAAACCGCGACGTACGCCACCGCCAGAACGAGAGTTCTGACCTTTGTGACCACGACCACCGGTTTTGCCGAGGCCAGAACCGATACCACGACCCAGGCGTTTACCCGCCTTTTTAGAGCCTTCGGCCGGAGACAGAGTATTTAAACGCATCTCTTACTCCTCAACTTTAACCATGAAGTAAACCGCGTTGACCATACCACGAACAGCAGGAGTATCCTCGCGCTCAACGGTATGACCAATACGACGCAGACCCAGGCCAAGCAGCGTTGCCTTGTGTTTCGGCAGACGACCGATTGCACTGCGGGTTTGAGTGATTTTAATAGTCTTTGCCATGGTCAATTACCCCAGAATTTCTTCAACGGATTTACCACGCTTGGCAGCGACCATTTCTGGAGAATTCATATTTTCCAGGCCATCAATAGTTGCACGAACCACGTTGATCGGGTTGGTGGAACCATATGCTTTAGCCAGAACGTTATGAACCCCAGCAACTTCCAGAACGGCGCGCATTGCACCACCGGCGATGATACCGGTACCTTCTGAAGCTGGCTGCATGAATACACGAGAACCCGTGTGAACACCTTTAACTGGGTGCTGCAGGGTGCCGTTGTTCAGCGCGACGTTAATCATGTTGCGACGGGCTTTTTCCATCGCTTTCTGGATCGCTGCTGGAACTTCACGCGCTTTACCGTAACCAAAACCAACGCGACCGTTACCATCGCCTACTACAGTCAGAGCTGTGAAGGAGAAAATACGACCACCTTTAACGGTTTTAGATACGCGGTTTACCGCGATCAGCTTTTCCTGCAGTTCGCCAGCCTGTTTTTCGATGTGAGCCATCTTACACCTCTACCTTAGAACTGAAGGCCAGCTTCACGGGCAGCATCTGCCAGTGCCTGGACACGACCATGATATTGGAACCCGGAACGGTCAAAGGAAACATTGCTGATGCCTTTTTCCAGAGCGCGTTCAGCAACAGCTTTACCTACAGCTGCAGCGGCGTCTTTGTTACCGGTGTACTTCAATTGTTCTGAGATAGCTTTTTCTACAGTAGAAGCAGCTACCAGAACTTCAGAACCGTTCGGTGCAATTACCTGTGCGTAAATATGACGCGGGGTACGATGTACCACCAGGCGAGTTGCACCCAGCTCTTTGAGCTTGCGGCGTGCGCGGGTCGCACGACGGATACGAGCAGATTTCTTATCCATAGTGTTACCTTACTTCTTCTTAGCCTCTTTGGTACGCACGACTTCGTCGGCGTAACGAACACCCTTGCCTTTGTAAGGCTCAGGACGACGGTAGGCGCGCAGATCTGCTGCAACCTGACCGATCAGCTGTTTATCAGCGCCTTTCAGCACGATTTCAGTCTGAGTCGGGCATTCTGCAGTGATACCGGCCGGCAGCGGATGCTCAACAGGGTGTGAGAAGCCCAGAGACAGGCCTACTGCATTCCCTTTGATAGCTGCACGATAACCTACACCAACCAGCTGAAGCTTTTTAGTGAAGCCTTCGGTAACACCAACAACCATTGAGTTCAGCAGGGCACGCGCGGTACCAGCCTGAGCCCAACCATCCACGAAACCATCACGTGGACCGAAGGTCAGAGCGTTATCTGCATGTTTAACTTCAACAGCTTTGTTGAGGGTACGAGTCAGCTCGCCGTTTTTACCTTTGATCGTAATAACCTGACCGTCGATTTTTACATCAACGCCGGCAGGAATAACGACCGGTGCTTTAGCAACACGAGACATTCTTTCCTCCGATTAGGCTACGTAGCAGATAATTTCGCCACCAAGACCAGCCTGGCGCGCTGCACGATCAGTCATAACACCTTTAGAGGTAGAAACAACTGCGATACCAAGACCAGCCATAACTTTTGGCAGCTCATCTTTTTTCTTATAGATGCGCAGGCCTGGGCGGCTGACACGCTGAATGCTTTCTACAACAGCTTTACCCTGGAAATACTTGAGAGTAAGTTCCAGTTCCGGCTTGGTGTCGCCTTCAACTTTAAAATCTTCGATAAAACCTTCTTCCTTCAGCACGTTGGCAATTGCCACTTTCAGCTTGGCGGAAGGCATGGTGACCGCAACTTTGTTCGCGGCCTGACCGTTACGGATACGGGTCAGCATATCCGCGATCGGATCTTGCATGCTCATCTGTCTTTACTCCCGTGATTCAATTGGTAATTACCAGCTAGCCTTTTTCAAGCCTGGCACTTCACCGCGCATGGCGGCTTCACGCAGTTTGATACGGCTCAACCCAAACTTGCCCACATAACCATGTGGACGACCTGTTTGACGACAGCGGTTACGCTGACGAGACGGGCTGGAATCACGCGGCAGAGACTGCAGCTTGAGAACCGCATTCCAACGATCTTCGTCGGAAGCGTTCACATCAGAAATGATCGCTTTCAGTTCAGCGCGTTTAGCGAAGAATTTATCAGCTAAAGCTACGCGCTTTACTTCGCGTGCTTTCATTGATTGCTTAGCCATTCAGTAACCCTACCTTACTTGCGGAACGGGAAGTCAAAGGCAGCCAGCAGAGCACGGCCTTCTTCGTCAGATTTCGCAGTAGTGGTAATGGTAATATCCAAACCACGCACGCGGTCGACTTTATCGTAGTCGATTTCTGGGAAGATGATCTGCTCACGGACACCCATGCTGTAGTTACCACGACCGTCGAAAGACTTAGCGGACAAGCCACGGAAGTCACGGATACGTGGAACAGCAATAGTGATCAGGCGCTCAAAGAACTCCCACATGCGTTCGCCACGCAGAGTTACTTTACAGCCGATCGGATAGCCCTGACGGATTTTGAAGCCTGCAACAGATTTGCGTGCTTTGGTGATCAGCGGTTTTTGACCGGAGATTGCTGTCAGGTCAGCTGCTGCGTTATCCAGCAGTTTCTTGTCAGCGATCGCTTCACCAACACCCATGTTCAGGGTGATCTTCTCGACCCGAGGGACTTGCATGACAGAATTGTAGTTAAACTCGGTCATGAGTTTCTTAACTACTTCGTCTTTGTAGTAATCATGCAGTTTCGCCATCGTACTACTCCAAATTACTTGATAGTTTCGCTGTTAGACTTGAAGAAACGGACTTTTTTACCGTCTTCGAATCTAAAGCCTACACGGTCAGCCTTGCCGGTAGCCGCATTGAAGATTGCAACGTTAGAAACCTGAATAGCAGCTTCTTTTTCAACGATGCCACCTGGTTGGTTCAGGGCCGGAACCGGCTTCTGATGTTTCTTAACCAGGTTGATACCTTCAACGACAAGTTTGCCGGAAGACAGAACATTTTTTACTTTACCGCGTTTACCTTTATCTTTACCGGTTAACACGATAACTTCGTCATCACGACGGATTTTCGCTGCCATGATTCGCTCCTTAGAGTACTTCTGGTGCCAGAGAGATAATTTTCATGAACTTCTCAGTACGAAGTTCACGAGTTACCGGCCCAAAGATACGCGTGCCGATAGGCTGCTCGCTGTTATTGTTTAAAATAACGCATGCATTACCATCGAAGCGAATGACAGAACCGTCAGGGCGACGAACACCCTTCTTGGTGCGCACCACTACCGCCTTCAGCACATCACCTTTTTTGACCTTACCACGTGGAATTGCTTCTTTGATGGTGATCTTGATGATGTCGCCTACGCCTGCGTAGCGACGGTGCGAGCCACCCAGAACCTTGATACACATTACGCGACGTGCACCGGAGTTGTCGGCGACGTTCAGCATAGTCTGTTCTTGGATCATTTTAGTGCTCCGCTAATGTCAACTACTACCTGAGACTCTAAAATCAGAGCCGTTAAAAAGCCCCATATCGAGGGCGCGGCATTATAACACCGCTTCTGCAATATGGGTAGAAAAAATAAACGGCTCATCGCTGAGCCGTTTATTCGTATTGAGAAGGCGTACTGTATTACAGAACCGCTTTCTCTACAACGCGAACCAGCGTCCAGGACTTAGTCTTGGACAGTGGACGGCATTCACGGATTTCAACCTTGTCGCCGATACCACATTCGTTGTTCTCGTCATGTACGTGCAGTTTGGTCGTACGCTTGATGAATTTACCGTAGATCGGGTGTTTCACAATACGTTCGATAGCTACAACAATGGATTTCTCCATTTTGTCGCTAACAACACGACCTTGCAGAGTACGGATTTTATCGGTCATTACGCACCCGCCTTCTGAGTCAGTAAAGTCTTAACGCGTGCAACATTGCGACGCACTTGCTTCAGCAGGTGAGTCTGTTGCAGCTGGCCACTTGCAGCCTGCATACGCAGGTTGAACTGCTCACGCAGCAGGTTCAGCAGCTCAGCGTTCAGCTCTTCAACGCTTTTTTCACGCAGCTCTTTTGCTTTCATTACATCACCGTCTTAGTTACAAAGGTGGTTTTGATAGGCAGTTTCGCTGCTGCCAGGCCGAAGGCTTCACGGGCCAGCTCTTCCGGAACACCGTCCATTTCATACAGGACTTTGCCCGGTTGGATCAAGGCAACCCAGTACTCCACGTTACCTTTACCTTTACCCATACGAACTTCCAGCGGCTTCTCGGTGATCGGTTTGTCCGGGAATACACGGATCCAGATCTTACCTTGACGCTTAACTGCACGGGTCATTGCACGACGTGCTGCTTCGATCTGACGTGCAGTCAGACGACCACGGCCAACAGCTTTCAGACCGAAAGTGCCGAAGCTAACATCCGTACCCTGCGCCAGACCACGGTTGCGGCCTTTGTGCACTTTACGGAATTTTGTACGCTTTGGTTGTAACATCAGCGACGCTCCTTATTTACGGCCTTTACGCTGCTGCTTTTTAGGTTGAGCAGCCGGTTTTTCCGGTTGTTCAACAGCAGCCATACCACCCAGGATCTCACCTTTGAAGATCCATACCTTAACGCCGATTACACCGTAAGTGGTGTGCGCTTCAGAGGTGTTGTAGTCGATGTCAGCACGCAGAGTGTGCAGCGGTACGCGACCTTCACGGTACCATTCGGTACGTGCGATTTCCGCGCCGCCCAGACGGCCGCTAACTTCAACTTTGATACCTTTAGCGCCCAGACGCATTGCGTTCTGTACAGCACGCTTCATAGCACGACGGAACATAACACGACGTTCCAGCTGTGAAGTGATGCTGTCAGCAACCAATTTAGCGTCCAGTTCAGGCTTACGAACTTCAGCGATATTGATCTGTGCAGGAACGCCAGCGATATCCGCTACGACCTTGCGCAGTTTTTCTACGTCTTCGCCTTTCTTACCGATAACGATGCCAGGACGAGCAGTGTGAATAGTCACACGGATGCTCTTCGCTGGACGCTCGATAACGATACGAGATACAGACGCTTTAGCCAGTTCCTTAGTCAGGTACTGACGTACTTTAAAATCGCTGTCCAGGTTGTCAGCGAATTCTTTGGTGTTCGCAAACCAGGTAGAGTTCCATGGTTTTACAATACCCAGGCGAATACCATTAGGATGTACTTTCTGACCCATTGCTAGTCTCCAGAGTCTCAGCGATCGGACACAACCACAGTAATGTGGCTGGTGCGCTTCAGGATGCGATCTGCACGACCTTTCGCACGCGGCATAATGCGCTTCATGCTTGGGCCTTCATCTACGAAAATTTTCGCGACTTTCAGATCGTCGATGTCAGCGCCATCGTTGTGTTCAGCGTTAGCAATGGCAGATTCCAGTACTTTCTTGACCAATACCGCAGCTTTCTTGTTGGTATAGGTCAGGATGTCCAGGGCCTGCGACACTTTCTTACCGCGAATCAGGTCAGCAACAAGGCGAACCTTCTGTGCAGAAGAACGAGCATGGCGATGTTGAGCTAAAGTTTCCATCTCTTCCTCCTACCTTATTTCTTCTTCGCTTTTTTATCAGCAGCATGGCCGCGATAAGTACGAGTCGGTGCGAATTCACCCAGTTTGTGACCAACCATTTCGTCGGTAACAAAGACTGGAACGTGCTGACGACCATTATGGACAGCGATGGTCAAACCGATCATGTTAGGAAAGATCGTTGAACGACGGGACCAAGTGCGCAGGGGCTTCTTGTCTCCGCTTTCCACCGCTTTCTCTACCTTCTTCAGCAAGTGCAGGTCAATAAAAGGACCTTTCTTGAGAGAACGTGGCATGGCTTATCCTCTAAAATTATTTGCTACGGCGACGTACGATAAATTTATCAGTACGCTTGTTGCTGCGGGTCTTCTTACCTTTGGTCTGAACGCCCCACGGAGATACCGGGTGCTTACCAAAGTTACGACCTTCACCACCACCATGTGGGTGGTCGACTGGGTTCATCGCAGTACCGCGAACGGTAGGACGAACACCACGCCAGCGTGCAGCACCTGCTTTACCCAGAACGCGCAGCATATGCTCAGCATTGCCAACTTCGCCCAGAGTAGCGCGGCAGTCTGCTTCGACTTTACGCATTTCACCAGAACGCAGACGCAGGGTGACATAAGCACCATCACGCGCAACGATCTGAACGTAAGTACCCGCGGAACGCGCCAGCTGACCGCCTTTACCTGGTTTCATTTCTACGTTATGAACGGTAGAACCAACCGGGATATTGCGCATCGGCAGGGTGTTGCCTGCTTTGATTGCAGCATCAACGCCAGACTGAATCTGGTCGCCAGCTTTCAGGCCTTTAGGGGCCAGGATGTAACGGCGTTCGCCGTCTTTGTACAGAACCAGCGCGATGTTCGCGGAACGGTTCGGATCGTACTCAAGACGTTCAACAACTGCTGGGATACCGTCTTTGTTGCGTTTGAAGTCAACAATACGATAAGCCTGCTTGTGGCCACCACCGATGTGACGAGTGGTGATACGGCCATTGTTGTTACGACCACCGGATTTGCTGTTTTTTTCCAGCAACGGAGCAAAAGGTTTGCCCTTGTGCAGCTCAGGGTTAACCACTTTAACTACGTGGCGACGACCCGGAGATGTCGGTTTACATTTAACAACTGCCATTGTATTACTCCTCCGACTTACTCAGCGCCGCCAACGAAGTCCAGATTCTGGCCTTCTTTCAGGGTGACGTAAGCTTTTTTCCAGTCGCTACGACGACCGATACGCTGTCCGTGACGTTTAACTTTCCCTTTAACGACCAGGGTGTTAACGACTTCGACTTCGACTTCAAACAGTTTCTGCACAGCAGCTTTGATCTCTGCTTTGGTCGCGTCTTTAGCAACTTTGAGAACGATGGTGTTTGTTTTTTCCATCGCAGTAGACGCTTTTTCAGAAACGTGCGGTGCGCGAAGCACCTTCAGCAGACGTTCTTCACGAATCATGCCAGCATCTCCTCAACTTGCTTAACAGCATCAGCAGTCATTACGACTTTGTCGAAGGCGATCAGGCTAACCGGGTCGATACCAGTCGCATCGCGTACGTCAACCTTGTGCAGGTTACGTGCGGCCAGGAACAGGTTCTCGTCCAGCTCACCGGTGATGATCAGCACATCTTCCAGAGCCATGTCTTTCAGTTTCTGTGCCAGCAGCTTAGTTTTAGGCGCTTCAACAGAGAACTTCTCGACAACGATCAGACGATCCTGACGTACCAGTTCGGACAGGATGCTTTTCAGCGCGCCGCGGTACATCTTTTTGTTAACTTTTTGACTGTGGTCCTGTGGACGCGCAGCGAAGGTCACGCCACCTGAACGCCAGATCGGGCTCTTGATAGAACCTGAACGCGCACGGCCGGTACCTTTCTGGCGCCATGGCTTTTTGCCAGAACCAGTTACTTCAGCACGAGTCTTCTGAGCACGAGTACCCTGACGAGCACCAGCTGCATAAGCAACAACAACCTGGTGAACCAGCGCTTCGTTGAAATCACGACCGAAGGTAGTTTCGGAAACAGTCAGCGCGCTCTGCGCGTCTTTCAATACTAATTCCATTGCTATCCCCTTACGCCTTCACAGCTGGTTTAACGATCAGGTCGCTACCGGTTGCACCCGGGACCGCACCTTTAACCAGCAGCAGGTTGCGCTCAGCGTCAACACGTACTACGTCCAGGCTCTGAACGGTTACACGTTCGTTACCCAGCTGACCTGCCATTTTCTTGCCTTTGAACACTTTGCCCGGAGTCTGGTTCTGACCGATAGAACCCGGAACGCGGTGAGACAAGGAGTTACCGTGGGTAGCGTCCTGGGTACGGAAGTTCCAGCGCTTAACGGTACCAGCAAAACCTTTACCTTTAGAGGTACCGGTTACGTCAACTTTTTTAACGTCAGCAAACAGCTCAACGCTAATGTCCTGACCTACGGTGAACTCTTCGCCTTCAGCAAGACGGAATTCCCACAGCCCACGGCCAGCTTCTACGCCAGCTTTAGCGAAGTGACCCGCTTCTGGTTTGGTTACACGGTTAGCTTTTTTAGCACCAGTGGTAACCTGAATAGCGCGGTAGCCATCGTTAGCCAGATCTTTAACCTGAGTAACGCGGTTTGCTTCAACTTCGATTACGGTTACTGGGATAGAAACGCCATCTTCAGTGAAGATGCGGGTCATACCCACTTTTTTACCGACTAAACCAATCATTGTTTCAACCTCTCAATCGCTCGATGACCTGATTAACCCAGGCTGATCTGCACGTCTACACCGGCAGCCAGATCCAGACGCATCAGAGCATCAACGGTTTTCTCAGTTGGCTCAACGATGTCAACCAGACGCTTGTGAGTGCGGATTTCGTACTGATCGCGCGCGTCTTTGTTAACGTGCGGAGAAATCAGAACGGTGAAGCGCTCTTTGCGGGTCGGCAGCGGGATCGGACCACGGACTTGCGCACCAGTGCGCTTAGCAGTCTCGACGATTTCCGCGGTTGATTGATCGATCAGACGATGATCAAACGCTTTAAGGCGGATACGGATTCTTTGGTTCTGCATGAGACCAGAGCTCCAATTATTTTATAAACGAAAATGATTACTCCTCAAACCCATTACGATTGATGGGAGAGTGTAACCGTTCTTACGTAGCTCCCCAATTGGGAGCATTGTTGAGTAACAAAATGAGCTACTCTGGTTCTGATTGAACCCGCCGTCAATTACGACAAGCCCGCGCATTATACGTAAATCTGGGCAAGACGCAAGTGCCGTTTAGAAATTAAGCGCCAATGTCGCAGGGTGTGTAAGAGCGCGCAACGTTTTATGCAATGTATTCTGCGGCGATGCTTTGTTTCGAGCCGCTACGCATCTCCGTTTTTTGTGCATTGCCGGACAGGCCGATTATAACGACTATGCGCTCAAACCCGTTTGAGGCCTTTTACATGCTAACCACCCTCCCCTTTCTGCTGATCTATCTTTCACTGACTGCCTTACTGGTACATGCCGATATTCGCTACGGTCTGCTTCCCGATAAATTTCTCTGCCCGCTGCTATGGGCTGGGCTGCTCTTCCAGCTCTGTATCCAACCTGATTTTCTGCCGAGCGCGGTGGCGGGTGCGATGGCCGGATATATTGCCTTTGCAGTTATTTACTGGGGCTATTGGTTTATCTGCCGGCGTGAAGGTATGGGATATGGCGATGTGAAATACCTGGCGGCGCTGGGTGCATGGCATGGCTGGTGCGTACTGCCAATGCTGGCGTTACTCGCGGCGCTGATGGCGCTTCTCTGCATTCTTGTCTTTTCGTTAATCCGCCCTAATAAGAAGGCAATAAAAAACCCGCTGCCTTTTGGGCCATTTCTGGCAGCAGCGGGTTTATGCGTAGGCTGGAAGACGTTGCTTATTCTTCCACTTTAATCTGTGACTGAAGATAGTTTTGCAGGCCAATTTTAGCAATGAGATCCAGCTCTGTTTCCAGCCAGTCAATATGCCCTTCTTCATCGGCCAGGATCTGGATCATCATATCGCGGCTGACGTAGTCATGTACGCTGTCAGCATAGGCAATGGCTTCACGGAGATCTTTAGCGCCTTCAAGTTCCAGCCTGAGGTCGGAACGCAGCATCTCTTCGACATCTTCTCCGATGCCCAGCTTGCCGAGATCCTGCAGGTTTGGAATGCCTTCAAGGAATAAAATACGCTCGATATATTTATCAGCGTGTTTCATCTCATCGATAGATTCATGGTACTCAACGTCGTTTAAACGTTTGAGTCCCCAGTTTTTGAACATTCTCGCGTGAAGAAAATACTGGTTGATTGCGACAAGCTCATTTCCCAATAATTTATTGAGATAACTTATGATTTTAACATCACCTTTCATTATATAGTCCCTCCGCTTCCACTCATTGAAGCGTAGATCGGGCTACAGGGATGTCAAAGAAAAGATGGGCGCTTACGCGATCTCTTTGTATTCCGGGATCTGCATCAGCTCGTCCTGCATGATCTCTCGCGCAGCACGTACGCATTTACCGCATTGATTTCCCACCGGAACAAATTTGCGAAGCTGCTGGAATGACTGGGGCTGAAACTGGCGAACGGCCTGACGTATTTTTTTGTCGCTTACACCATTACATAAACAAACGTACATAGAAACTCCCGTTCAAATTATGCGCAAAGTGTAAGTGAGAATGGTTATGATTACAATAGCACAAACGCCAGAATGCGGGGCGGGAGCAGGCAAAAAATGCGAAATTTTGTGACGACGCCTGAGCGGTAGAAAACAAAAAAGGACGCCGAAGCGTCCTTTTTTAATTCAGGGATAATTAATTAGCCCAGAACTTTAGCAACAACGCCCGCGCCAACGGTACGGCCGCCTTCACGGATTGCGAAACGCAGACCGTCGTCCATCGCGATTGGGTGGATCAGCGTCACAACCATCTTGATGTTGTCGCCTGGCATTACCATCTCAACGCCTTCTGGCAGTTCGATGGTACCGGTCACGTCAGTAGTACGGAAGTAGAACTGTGGACGGTAGCCTTTGAAGAACGGAGTATGACGGCCGCCTTCGTCTTTGGACAGGATGTACACTTCAGATTCGAACTTGGTGTGTGGCTTGATTGAGCCTGGCTTCGCCAGAACCTGACCACGTTCGATTTCTTCACGTTTGATACCACGCAGCAGAACACCAACGTTCTCACCAGCACGGCCTTCGTCCAGCAGTTTGCGGAACATTTCAACGCCAGTACAGGTAGACTTCGCAGTCTCTTTGATACCAACGATTTCAACTTCTTCACCAACTTTGATGATACCGCGCTCTACACGACCGGTAACAACGGTACCACGACCGGAGATGGAGAATACGTCTTCGATTGGCAGCAGGAATGGCTTGTCAATCGCACGCTCTGGTTCTGGGATGTAAGAATCCAGGAAGCCAGCCAGTTCGATGATTTTCGCTTCCCACTCTGCGTCGCCTTCCAGCGCTTTCAGAGCAGAACCACGAACGATTGGAGTATCGTCGCCTGGGAAATCGTACTGAGACAGCAGTTCACGAACTTCCATCTCTACCAGTTCCAGCAGCTCTTCGTCATCAACCATGTCGCATTTGTTCAGGAACACGATGATGTAAGGAACGCCTACCTGACGACCCAGCAGGATGTGCTCACGAGTCTGAGGCATTGGGCCGTCAGTCGCAGCAACAACCAGGATCGCGCCGTCCATCTGCGCAGCACCGGTGATCATGTTTTTAACATAGTCGGCGTGGCCTGGGCAGTCTACGTGTGCGTAGTGGCGAGTCGGGGTGTCGTATTCAACGTGGGAAGTGTTGATGGTGATACCACGAGCTTTTTCTTCTGGTGCGTTATCGATCTGGTCGAATGCACGAGCAGAACCACCGTAGGTTTTAGCCAGAACGGTAGTGATTGCAGCAGTCAGGGTAGTTTTACCATGGTCAACGTGGCCGATAGTACCAACGTTGACGTGCGGTTTTGTACGTTCAAATTTTTCTTTAGACACGGCTATATTCCTTACTATAGTGCTCTCCCCTTTGGAGAGAGCACGGGACTTAGGTTTTAATCCTGTGGATTACTTACCACGGGCTTCAATAACGGCCTGAGCAACGTTGTTAGGCGCATCATCATACTTCAGGAATTCCATGGTGTATGATGCACGACCTTTGGTCAGAGAACGCAGCTGAGTTGCATATCCGAACATTTCAGACAGCGGAACTTCAGCGTGGATCTTAACGCCAGTCACTTCGGATTCCTGACCACGCAGCATACCGCGACGACGGCTCAAGTCACCGATAACGTCACCGGTGTTCTCTTCAGGAGTTTCTACTTCAACCTTCATGATTGGCTCAAGCAGAACTGGTTTTGCTTTCTTAAAGCCTTCTTTAAAGGCAATAGACGCAGCCAGTTTAAACGCCAGTTCAGAGGAGTCAACGTCGTGGTAAGAACCGAAGTGCAGACGGATACCCATGTCAACAACCGGATAGCCAGCCAGAGGGCCCGCTTTCAGCTGTTCCTGGATGCCTTTATCAACGGCTGGGATGTATTCGCCAGGAATTACACCACCTTTGATGTCGTTGATGAACTCGTAACCTTTCGGGTTAGAGCCCGGCTCCAGTGGGTACATGTCGATCACAACGTGACCGTACTGACCGCGACCACCAGACTGCTTAGCGTGTTTACCTTCAATATCGGTAACTTTCGCGCGAATCGCTTCGCGGTAAGCAACCTGAGGTTTACCCACGTTCGCTTCAACGTTGAATTCACGCTTCATACGGTCAACGATGATGTCCAGGTGCAGTTCACCCATACCAGCGATGATGGTCTGGTTAGATTCTTCATCAGTCCATACGCGGAATGATGGGTCTTCTTTCGCCAGACGGCCCAGAGCCAGACCCATTTTTTCCTGGTCAGCTTTGGTTTTTGGTTCAACTGCGATGGAGATTACCGGCTCTGGGAATTCCATACGCTCCAGAATGATCGGGTGATCCGGGTCACACAGGGTGTCACCAGTGGTCACGTCTTTCAGACCGATAGCTGCAGCGATGTCGCCCGCACGAACTTCTTTGATTTCTTCACGTTTGTTAGCGTGCATCTGTACGATACGGCCAAAACGCTCACGCGCCGCTTTCACGGAGTTCAGGATGGTGTCACCGGAGTTAACCACACCAGAGTAAACGCGGAAGAAGGTCAGGTTACCCACGAATGGGTCGGTAGCAATTTTGAACGCCAGTGCAGAGAATGGCTCTTCGTCGCTTGCGTGACGCTCAGCCGGGGTATCTTTACCGTCGTCCAGGATGCCGTTGATCGCAGGAACGTCAACTGGGGATGGCAGGTAGTCAACTACCGCATCCAGCATCGCCTGAACACCTTTGTTCTTGAACGCAGAACCACAGGTTACCAGGATGATTTCGTTGTTCAGAACGCGCTGACGCAGAGCTTTTTTGATCTCTTCTTCAGTCAGTTCTTCACCACCCAGGTATTTCTCCATCAGCTCTTCAGAAGCTTCAGCAGCGGATTCGATCAGGTTCTGGTGCCATTCGTCAGCCAGGTCCTGCATTGCAGCTGGGATATCTTCGTATTCGAAGGTAACGCCCTGGTCTGCATCGTTCCAGTTGATGGCTTTCATTTTCACCAGGTCGATAACGCCGGTGAAGCCTTCTTCAGCACCAATTGCCAGCTGCAGCGGAACAGGGTTCGCGCCCAGACGGGTTTTGATCTGGCCAACAACTTTCAGGAAGTTAGCACCCATACGGTCCATTTTGTTAACGAACGCGATGCGTGGAACTTTATATTTGTTCGCCTGACGCCATACGGTTTCAGACTGTGGCTGAACACCACCAACTGCGCAATAAACCATTACCGCGCCGTCAAGAACACGCATGGAACGTTCTACTTCGATGGTGAAGTCAACGTGCCCTGGGGTGTCGATGATGTTTACGCGATGCGGTTCGTACTGCTTAGCCATACCTGACCAGAATGCAGTAGTCGCTGCGGAGGTGATAGTGATACCACGCTCCTGCTCCTGTTCCATCCAGTCCATGGTGGCTGCGCCGTCATGAACTTCACCGATTTTGTGGTTTACACCGGTGTAGAACAGAATACGTTCGGTAGTAGTGGTTTTACCGGCGTCGATGTGCGCACTGATACCGATGTTACGGTAGCGTGCGATGGGTGTTGTACGAGCCATTTGATTCCTCGTTTATATCTTTAGGCGTTCAGTTAAGTTACCCAGAGCGGGCGGCTTCTCTGAAGCGCCCGCCTGGTGACTAAGACTCCGAAGGGATTACCAACGGTAGTGTGCGAACGCCTTGTTGGCTTCTGCCATACGGTGAACGTCTTCACGTTTCTTAACTGCAGTACCTTTGTTGTCTGCAGCATCAGAAAGTTCGTTCGCCAGACGCAGAGCCATGGATTTATCACCGCGTTTACGAGCAGCTTCAACGATCCAACGCATTGCCAGGGCATTACGACGAACCGGACGAACTTCAACTGGAACCTGATAAGTAGAACCACCAACGCGGCGGGACTTAACTTCTACAGTTGGGCGAACGTTGTCGAGAGCGACTTCGAAAGCTTCCAGTTCATTTTTACCAGAACGCTGAGCCAGGGTCTCCAGCGCGCTGTATACGATTGCTTCTGCAGTAGATTTTTTACCATCTACCATCAGGATATTTACAAATTTTGCCAGCAGTTCTGATCCGAATTTCGGATCTGGAAGAATTTTACGCTGACCAATGACGCGACGACGTGGCATGGGAATACTCCGTTGTTAATTCAGGATTGTCCAAAACTCAAAGAGTTTAGTATGACATTAAGATAAATCAGTTTGGCCTTACTTAACGGAGAACCATTAAGCCTTAGGACGCTTCACGCCGTACTTGGAGCGAGCCTGCTTACGGTCTTTAACACCTGAGCAGTCCAGCGCACCACGAACGGTGTGGTAACGAACACCCGGAAGGTCTTTAACACGACCGCCACGGATCAGGATCACGGAGTGCTCCTGCAGGTTGTGACCTTCACCACCGATGTAGGAAGTCACTTCGAAACCGTTAGTCAAACGCACACGGCATACTTTACGCAGTGCGGAGTTTGGTTTTTTAGGAGTGGTGGTATATACACGAGTACATACACCACGTTTCTGCGGGCAGGCTTCCAGCGCAGGCACGTTGCTTTTCGCAACTTTGCGTGCACGTGGTTTGCGTACCAGCTGGTTAACTGTTGCCATTAAATAGCTCCTGGTTTTAGCTTTTGCTTCGTAAACACGTAATAAAACGACCTCATACAATATGAGGACGCGAAATTTTAGGGCTACGTCGAAAAGGTGTCAAGAAATATACAGCGATCTCAAATCACCAGTTCATTTGACTGGCGTGCGTCACAGTAAGATTGACGAAATCAGTATAGCCAACCACGTCAATTTTGGCTGAAATTTGACCAGAAAGACCCCGCGCATCCAGATCGTCTTTCAGCGCAGAAACTGTTATGGGGGCATTCGTGAGCATTTCAACGAAGCGGCTGCCTTCAAGTGCGGCAAGCACGCCGTCCTGAATCAGCAGCAGGTCATCACCGTCGCGCAGCATACTCAGTAACGCGTCGATATCACATTGCCATGGTGAATGGCTCAGAGTATGGAGCATGGCAGCCTCAGAAAGTCAGAACGGTGTCGTAGTGGGAAAGGTGTTCGCGCAATGCCGCAGAAGACACGACGGTCACATCCAGCACGAAAGGCGTCTTCTCATCCAAACCGCGAGCGGCCAGCGAGTCGGCGCAGACATAAAGGGTTTCAATGTCATACAGCGGCAGCACTTTAAACGTAGCGATGTAATCCCGCGCCAGAATGGCCTGTGGCTGCTGACCCGCCAGAAGCTGAAACACACCGTCCCCTAAAAAGAAGACGCCGATATCTTCGGTCAGCGCGGACGTCGCAAGTAACGCATCCAGCCCTTCGCGGCCAGAAGCGCTCCCGTGCGGCGCAGACGCAAAAACAAATGCCACGCGCTTCATCAGAATTGCACCACTCTGTCGCAGGTGAGCGCCGCCTGTGCCAGCGCGCCCAAACCGCTTAACGAAAAACCGGGCTGCAGGTTAGAACCCGACAAACCAAGACGGGCGGCTTCGGTTGCATCGGTGACGCCGCGGCGCAGTGCCGCCGCCACGCAGATGTGCAGTTCTACGCCCTGCTTTTCGTTTAATGCCTGCCAGCCGCGCACCACATCAAACTCATCGCTCGCCGGCGACGTAAACTGGTTCGCGTTATACACCCCTTCCCGATAGAAGAAGACGCTCGCCAGCTCATGTCCGGCTGCCAGCAGCGCATGCGCAAACTGCAGCGCGCTGCTTGCCTGCTGAGTCCCGTACGCCGGGCCTGTCACCATTAACGCATAACGCATTACTTGTCTTGTCCCAGGAAATCACCGCTTTTGAACTGGCGAATATAGAGGTAGACCGTGTGCTTGGAGATGTTGAGACGATCGGCCACCTGGTTGATGGCGTCTTTAATATCAAAAATCCCTTTTTCATAGAGATTGAGCACGATCTGGCGATTCTTGGCGTTGTTAGAGACGTTGCGGTCGGCATTCACCTCTTCAATGGTGAACTCAAGCGTCTGCGTGACGAGATCTTCGACGGAAGAGGCAAAGTTAACAGAAGAGCCAACATCCGGCGTTTCTGGTGGAATAAAGGTGCTCATGATCTGCGAGAAAGGCACATCAAGGTTCATGTTGATGCACAGCAGCCCAATTACACGATGCTCGCGGTTTCGAATCGCGATGGTTTCTGATTTCATCAGCACGCCGCTTTTGGCGCGGGTGAAATAGCATTTGGAGACGCTGCTGTCCGCGCCGGTCATGTCATGCAACATACGCAATGCAAGGTCGGTAATTGGCGAGCCAATTTTACGGCCAGTATGCTCACCATTCGCAATGCGGATGGCGGAACACTTCAGATCTTGCAGGGAGTGCAATACGATTTCGCAGTGGGAGCCAATGAGCATCGCTAACCCGTCCACTACCGCTTCATAGGATTTCAGAATATCGAAGTCGGTCTGATCGAAAGGACGTTGATCCAGCAAATCAAGTTCACTGGTTTCGTTGGTTAAAAGCGACCTGGACATGAAAAAAACACTCCTTTTCAGGAGCCTGTCGTTAGGTTTTCAGGGCAGGCTCATTATCTACACGGACAACTAAATTAATACAGCGTGCCTAACGCTTTCCAGTGTTAATTATATCTGCCCCACAATAAAAAACCGCCGCCTTAAAGGCGGCGGTTTTTTTCAGCATTACTTCTTAGCGGCAGCGGCTTTATCGTCAGCCGGTGCGTCTGCCTTGGCATCCGCTTTCGGTGCCGGTTTGATGTCCAGCAGCTCTACGTCAAAGACCAGCGTAGAGTTGGCAGGGATCCCCGGAACGCCGGTTTTGCCATAGGCCAGATCCGGTGGGATGACCATCTTGATCTTGCCGCCTTTCTTGATGTTTTTCAGGCCTTCAGTCCAGCCAGGGATCACACCATCCAGACGGAAGGAGAGCGGCTCACCACGGGTGTAAGAGTTATCGAACTCTTTACCGTCGATCAGCGTACCTTTGTAGTTCACGACAACCGTGTCGCTGTCTTTAGGCGCATCGCCGGTGCCTTCTTTCTCAACTTTGTACACCAGGCCAGTCGAAGAGGTTTTCACACCCTTCTCTTTAGCGAAGGCATCGCGGTAGGCTTTGCCTTTCGCTTCGTTGTCTTTAGCGTCCGCGTCCATCTTAGTCTGCGCGGCGCCCTTCACACGCGCTTCGAACGCCTGCAGAGTCTGTTCAATTTCCTGGTCAGACAGCTTGCTCTTATCGGCAAATGCGTCCTGAACGCCTGCGATCAGCTGAGCTTTATCCAGTTTGATGCCCAGTTTCTCTTGTTCTTTCAGAGAGTTTTCCATGTAACGACCCAGAGATGCGCCCAGTGCGTAGGCGGATTTCTGGTCGTCATTTTTGAACGCTGCTTTGCTGTCTGCAGTGGCAGCAGGCTTCGCAGCAGTATCAGCAGCGAATGACAGCGGCGCGTTCAGCGCAACAGCCATCGTCGTCGCCAGCAGCGTTACTTTAAACAGTGATTTCATCCATATCTCCAGGGCCTGGGGACTCTCACCCCAGCGTTAAACGTAAATGAGTGACGTACTATAAAACGTTGCAGAAGAAATCTACAGACAGACACGTCCAATTCTCGCCACTTTTCAGACTATTTTTGTTTAAATAAGTTTCTTGCCAGAGGGATGCGAACTGTACTTAAGGATAAACTCAGTTAAACTGCGCCGCCGCTGGGCCATTATGGCGAATCTGAAATAAACGAGGTGAATGATGAAGGATACAACGATAGAAGCGAGAATGGCTGAGCTGGAAAGCCGCCTGGCTTTTCAGGACATCACCATCGAAGAGCTAAACCAGACCGTGACCGCACATGAGCTCGAAATGGCGAAACTGCGGGATCATATGCGCCTGCTGACGGAAAAGCTGAAGGCTACGCAGCCGTCGAACATCGCCTCTCAGTCAGAAGAGACGCCACCGCCTCATTATTGAGGCGTAAAAAAAGCGGGATAATCCCGCTTTTTTATTTTCCGCATAACGGTATTAGTGGCAGCCGCAGCCGCCGTTACCGCAACCACCTTTACCGTGGCCGTGGTCATGACCATGGTCGTGGCCGTGACCACCGCAGCAGCCGTCGTGGCCGTGATCGTGGTCATGGTCGTGACCGTGCGCACCGTGAACGTGGCCATGAGCCAACTCTTCTTCGGTCGCTTCGCGGATCGCAACAACTTCTACGTTGAACTTCAGGTTCTGGCCAGCCAGCATGTGGTTGCCGTCAACCACGACGTGGTCATCTTCCACTTCGGTGATTTCAACTGGAACCGGGCCCTGGTCGGTTTCCGCCAGGAAGCGCATGCCAACCTGCAGTTCGTCAACGCCCATGAACACGTCTTTAGGAACGCGCTGAACCAGGTTGTCGTCATACTGACCGTAAGCGTCGTTCGCGCCTACAGCAACGTCAAATTTGTCGCCAACTTCATGACCTTCCAGCGCGTTTTCCAGGCCGGAAATCAGGGAACCGTGACCATGCAGGTAGTCAAGCGGCGCACTCACCGGAGACTCATCAACCAACACACCGTCTTCTGTACGTACCTGATAGGCCAGGCTGACCACCAGGTCTTTTGCTACTTTCATGATATCTCCTGAGCGTGGGAAAATTGCTGGCGCAGATTGTAGCGGAAATCTGCACCTGTGTACCCTTTAGCTTAAAAAAACTCAGGGCATATCGCTAGTCCGGATGAAAAATCCCGATAACTTGCTCTTCTTTGCGAACGTGCTCGCGCGCCTCTTTGTCGGCCTCACGCATCTGGTGACCGCACTTAACACACTCAACAACATCAATATTATTTTCCCGCCACATCGCCAGGGTATCTTGCGCCTGGCAGGTCGGGCATTTTGCACCCGCGATAAAGCGTTTACGTACAGCCATCTTTCGTTACCCTTTATTCAAATTCATCCCAGCCATCGAGCTGGCGTCGTTCCTGCTGCATCTCGCGCTGGAAGATCTCCTCCAGCTCGCGACGCGCTTCCCGGACGCGGGAGATCTGCGCCGTATCGGTATGGACCGGCATCAGCTCGCGCAGCATCCGCATATCCAGCCGGCGGAAGTGCATCTGGGCGCGCTGCGCCTGATGCGGATGCATGCCAAGCGAGATCAGCGCCTTGCGCCCCAGCTCCAGCGCACTGGAGAACGTCTCACGGGAGAAGTGTTTCACACCCGCCTGCAATAATTCGTGAGCTTCAACACGTCCCCGCGCACGCGCCAGAATATGCAGATGCGGGAAATGCTGCTGGCAAAGATCCACCAGCTTCATCGTGTCTTCCGGGTCGTTACAGGTAATGACGATGGATTCTGCCGCCTCTGCCCCCGCCGAGCGCAGTAGCTCAAGCTGGGTCGCGTCGCCGTAGTAAACCTTGTAGCCATATTTGCGCATCAGGTTGACCGCGCTGATATCCCGCTCCAGCACCGTAATGCGCATTTTGTTCGCCATCAGCAAACGGCCGATTACCTGTCCAAAGCGGCCAAAGCCCACCACGATCACCTGGGGCTTATCGTCTTCCACCCACGGCGCTTCGTCTTCATCGTCTGTCGGGTTCAGGCGGCGCGACAGCAGTCTATCCACCATCTTCATCAGCAGCGGCGTGGTCATCATGGACAGCGTGACCGTTACCAGCAAAAGCGCCATCTGATCGTCTTTAAACAGCTTCTGGGAGGAGGCGGTAGAAAACAACACAAACGCGAACTCGCCTCCCTGGCTCAACACGCTCGCAAACTGCATGCGCTCCGAACTGCGCAGGCCGTAAATGCGCGCCATAACGTACAGCACCAGCGTTTTCACCGCCACCAGGATAGCGACGCTCACCACAACCCACAGGAGATGGGTATAGAGCACGCCAAGGTTGAGCGCCATCCCCACCGAAATAAAGAACAACCCCAACAGCAACCCTTTGAAGGGATCGATGGCAATTTCCAGCTCGTGGCGGTATTCACTTTCCGCCAGCAGCACCCCGGCGATAAAGGTCCCGAGCGCCATCGACAGCCCCAGCGCGTCCATAAACAATGCCGACCCCAGCACCAGCAGCAGCGTCGCGGCGGTAAACACCTCGCGCACGCCGGACGCGGCAATAAAGCGGAACACCGGACGTAACAGGAAACGTCCGCCAATCAGCATCCCCGCGAAGGCCAGCACCTTCATGGCGATTTTCGCCCAGTCGAAGTGGTCGTCGCCGGAGCCCGCCAGCAGCGGCACCAGCGCCAGCGCCGGGATGACCGCCAAATCCTGGAACAGCAGCACCGAAAAACCCAGCTGACCGGCTTCGTTACGGTTCATCCCCTTGTCGCGCATCAGCTGCAGGGCCATCGCCGTCGACGACATCGCAAGGCCTATCCCGCCGATCACCGCCGCCTGCCAGGAGAAATTCGTCAGCATTAACAGGCCACCCAGAATCGCGGCGCTGAGCAACACCTGAGCGGCACCTACGCCAAAGATGGAGCGTCGGAGCTGCCACAATTTTGAAGGGTTAAGCTCAAGGCCAATGATGAACATCAGGAACACCACGCCCAGCTCGGAGAAGTGGAGTATTTCATCCACATCGCTGATGAATCCCAGTCCCCAGGGGCCAATGGCGATCCCCGCGAGCAAATACCCCAGTACCGCACCGATACCAATACGCGCTGCAAGCGGCACCGCGACGACGGCCGCAAATAAAAACAGCACCCCGGCGAGGAGCAAATTCGATCCTTCCATTAACGCCCTCCTGCCGGAATCGGTGACGCCAGCCATTCGCCGTAGGCTCTGGCGTGGCTGGCCAACTCTTTCGGATCCTGACGACGGGCCCAGTAGACAATAATCGGGCTCATCCAGTGCATACGGCACATGGCCGCCGTCAGCTCAAAAGGCCGCAGAATGTCGCTCATCGGATAGCGGTTCAGCCCGTCGTGGCGGTAGGCGCTTTCGGGTTCACCGGTCGTAATCACACTACGCCAGTACTTTCCCGCCAGCTGGTTGCCCCCCACCCCGCTGGAGAAGCCCCGGCTAAGCACGCGGTCCAACCACTCTTTGAGCAGCGCCGGACAGCTGTAGGTATAAAGCGGATGCTGGAACACAATCACGTCATGCTGACGCAGCAGTTCCTGCTCGTAAGGAATATCAATAAAGAAATCAGGATAGTGCGCGTAGAGATCGTGCACCGTCACGTTGCTGAGCTGAGTAGCCGGCTTAAGCAGCACCCGGTTTGCCACCGAGTCCTGAGATTCCGGATGGGCATACAGCAGCAGCACTTTTGCTGTCTGAGACATCATTCCCCTCCCGGTCTTGTTTCTGTTTTTGTGTATCGTCGCTGTTTTGGGCTACCATGGCGGCCCGGTGCGGAAAACGGCCCACACCTTACATTATCATAATGACAAATTAACATAGTCGGAACATACGGCGCTTCTATGATTGTTTTCTCCTCGTTACAAATTCGTCGCGGCGTGCGCGTCCTGCTGGATAACGCCACTGCTACCATCAACCCGGGCCAGAAAGTGGGCCTGGTCGGCAAAAACGGCTGTGGTAAATCCACGCTGCTGGCGCTGCTGAAAAACGAGATTAGCGCGGATGGCGGTAACTTTACCTTCCCGGGGAACTGGCAGCTCGCCTGGGTAAACCAGGAGACGCCCGCGCTGAGCGAACCGGCACTCGACTATGTTATCGACGGCGATCGTGAGTACCGCAAGCTCGAGGCGGAACTTAACGCCGCTAACGAGCGCAACGACGGCCACGCCATCGCCACCGTTCACGGCAAGCTGGACGCCATCGACGCGTGGACCATTCGCTCCCGCGCCTCCAGCCTGCTGCACGGCCTGGGCTTCAGCAATGAGCAGCTGGAACGCCCGGTCAGCGACTTCTCCGGCGGCTGGCGGATGCGCCTCAACCTGGCGCAGGCGCTGATCTGCCGCTCTGACCTGCTGCTGCTCGATGAACCGACTAACCACCTCGATCTCGATGCGGTTATTTGGCTGGAGAAGTGGCTCAAGAGCTATCAGGGCACTCTGATTCTGATCTCCCATGACCGCGACTTCCTCGACCCGGTGGTGGATAAAATCATTCATATCGAACAGCAAACGATGTTCGAGTACACCGGCAACTACAGCTCCTTCGAGCGCCAGCGCGCGACGCGTCTTGCCCAGCAGCAGTCCATGTACGAAAGCCAGCAGCAGCGCGTGGCGCACCTGCAAAGCTTTGTGGATCGCTTCAAGGCCAAGGCGTCAAAGGCGAAGCAGGCCCAGAGTCGCATCAAGATGCTGGAGCGCATGGAGATGATCGCCCCGGCGCACGTCGACAACCCGTTCCACTTCAGCTTCCGGGTCCCGGAAAGCCTGCCAAATCCCCTGCTGAAAATGGAAAAGGTCAGCGCGGGTTATGCCGACCGCATTATTCTCGACTCCATCAAGCTCAACCTGGTGCCGGGTTCACGTATTGGTCTGCTCGGGCGCAACGGTGCCGGTAAATCCACGCTGATCAAACTGCTGGCGGGCGAGCTTAATCCGGTCAACGGTGAAATCGGCCTGGCGAAGGGCATCAAGCTGGGTTACTTCGCCCAGCATCAGCTGGAATTTTTACGCGCGGATGAATCCCCGATTCAGCACCTCGCGCGTCTGGCGCCGCAGGAGATGGAGCAGAAGCTGCGCGACTATCTCGGCGGCTTCGGCTTCCAGGGCGATAAGGTCACCGAAAACACCGAGCGCTTCTCCGGCGGCGAAAAGGCCCGTCTGGTGCTGGCGCTGATCGTCTGGCAGCGCCCGAACCTGCTGCTGCTCGATGAACCGACCAACCACCTGGATCTCGACATGCGTCAGGCGCTGACCGAAGCGCTGATTGAATTCGAAGGGGCGCTGGTTGTCGTTTCGCACGATCGTCACCTGATCCGCTCCACCACGGACGATCTCTACTTAGTGCACGATGGCAAAGTCGAACCGTTCGACGGCGATCTCGAAGACTACCAGCAGTGGCTGACGGACGTGCAGAAGCAGGAGAACCAGCCGGAAGAGTCGGCGAAAGACAACGCCAACAGCGCGCAGGCACGTAAAGACCAGAAGCGCCGTGAAGCGGAGCTGCGCACCCAGACGCAGCCGCTGCGTAAAGAGATTGCCCGTCTCGAAAAAGAGATGGAAAAGCTCAACGCCACCCTTGCTACCGTTGAAGAGAAGCTGGGCGACAGCGGTCTGTATGACCAGAGCCGTAAAGCGGAACTGACGGACTGCCTGCAAACGCAGGCGAAGACCAAATCGAGCCTTGAAGAGTGTGAGATGGCGTGGCTGGACGCGCAGGAACAGCTGGAAGCGATGCTGCAGGCTGACTGATACCGGGAGGGCTATGAGTTTCGATAACACGAGCGAGATTACATTCCGCAAGCTCAGCATCTTCATGACGTTTATGGAGAAGGGGAATATCGCGCGTACCGCCGAAACTCTGGACCTGAGCGGCGTCAGCGTTCACCGTGCGCTGCACACGCTGGAAGAGAACGTGCGCTGTCCGCTCTTTACCCATAAGGGGCGCAACCTGATTGCTCTCCCTTCCGCCTGGACCTTACTGGAATATTGTCAGGAAGTGATGCAGGTGATGGAGCGCGGGCTGGAAGCGTCGCGCAAAATTGCCGGGATCGGCCAGGGGCGGCTGCGAGTCGGAACGCTCTACTCGCTCACCCTGGAAACCGTGCCGCGTCTGATCATGGGCATGAAGCTACGTCGTCCGGATCTGGAAATGGATCTGACGATGGGCTCCAACGAAACCCTGCTGCACATGCTGGATGAAGGCTCTCTGGACGCCATTCTTATCTCCATTTCCGAGAGCGATATCGACCGTAACAGCCTGGAAGTGCTCCCGCTGTTCCATGACGACATCTTCCTTGCCGCACCGGCCTCCGCGACGCTCAATACCCGCGGCCCGGCCGATCTGCGCGACTATAAAGATCGGAAATTTGTCTCTCTTGCGGAAGGGTTCGCCACCTATGCAGGCTTCCAGGAGGCGTTTCATATCGCCGGGTTCGAGCCGGAGATTGTTACCCGGGTGAATGACATTTTCTCCATGCTCAGTCTGGTGCAGGCGGGAGTGGGCTTTACGCTGATGCCGGGCAGGATGAAAAAGGTCTATGAGAATTCCGTGCAGCTCCTGAAGCTTGCCGAGCCGTACCAGATGCAACAGCTGATCGCCATCGTCTTTGCCCGCAACCGCGAGCAGGATCCAAGCCTGCGGGCGCTGGCCGCCGAAGGGCGGATGTATGCCCGCAGTTTGCAGGATAGTGCCTGATGTTATTGCCCGGTGGCGCTACGCTTACCGGGCCTACAGTCCGTAGTAGGCCCGGTAAGGCGCAGCCGCCACCGGGCTAAACCATCACGCACGGAGTCGCTTCGCCAGATGTACCGCCACGTCCACCCCGCTGCGCTCCAGTGAAATCGTCTCTCCTTCCCACGGCGCCTGACGCGTCAGGCAGGTCAGTACGCCGCCGGGGGGCATCTCGATCGCCAGCCGGGCTTCGCGTTCATTCGCTGAAATCATCGCCTCCTGCCAGCGCACCGTACGCGCCATGTTCATCGCCAGATCGTCGGCGATCTTTTCCGGCTGCCACAACACGCGCCCGGTGCTGCCGCTCAGGTAGGCGCAGCGTGGGCGTGAAAGCGTGACCGATTCAAACGCCGTTGCCAGCTTTTGCGCGGGTGCTGTCAGCAGTTCGCAGTGCGACGGCACGCTGACCGCCAGCCGTTTGGCCTTGCTCGCCCCTTTCGCCAGCGCGCGCGACGCCGCCTCCGCCATCCCTTCATCGGTTCCGGCAATCACGATCTGCGTTTCGGCATTCAGGTTGGCAATGTAGGTCCCGGTGCCCTGGATAAGGTCTTCCACCTGCGGCAGAGTGAGCCCCATAATTGCCGTCAGGCCGTAGCCGTGCGGATACGCCTGCTCCATCAGATCGCCACGCAGCGCCACCAGCTTCAGCGCATCCGTGAAGTCCAGCGCGCCTGCAATGACCGCCGCCGGATAAGCGCCGATGGACAGCCCGCTGACGATATCCGGCGCCACGCCGCGCCGTTCCAGCTCGCGCGCCCAGGCCACGCCTGCAATTAGCAGGCAAAGCTGAACCGCGCGGGTATGGCTTAACGCGTCTGCGCTATCCAGCGTATCCACTTCGGTGCCAAGCACCTCACGCGCCTGAGCCAGTTCCGTTCCCGGCAGGTTTTGCAGCATGCCTTCGTGCTGCGTGCCCTGCCCCGGAAAGGTAAACACTATTTTCATCACTCCTCCCTGCGCCACGGATCCGCCACCAGGCGCGGTCCACGGCGGGTTTTCAGCAGCGTTTTGCCGTCGCGCAGCCACTCCGCCAGCGCGAAACCGCCCTCGGGCGTATCCACCTGCGTATCGGCACGACACAGCGCACGGCTTAGCCGGGACTGCCACGTCGTCAGGGCGTCCGGTGAGATCGGCAGCGGAGCGCGGATAAGCAGATCGAGATCGCTGTCGGCATGGATCACCGGGATACCGGTCGCCAGCGCGTAGCCGGTACTGCCGGTAATGCCCCACGTCCACGGCCACGCCTGCTGAGAAAGCTGAAGCGCCACCTGAACGGGTGGCTGAGTCACAAAGGGCGAGCGCAGCAGTTCGGCCGCAACGCTCAGATCTTCTGGTGAAACCACGCGTAACACGTTTTCGGGCTTCCCCCATCCGGCCGCCCGCTGGTCGCGACGTAAACCGCGCACGCCAACGGGGATCCGGCCTTCGCTATCCACATCACGCCGCACCACCACCGGCAGGCCGGTATGCCAGGCGGCCTCCACCCAGGATTCAGTGATGCCTTCCAGCGCATCGCGGGAAGTAAGCCAGATAAGGTCGTGCGGGCGTAATGGGGTGGTCATGGTTACATTCCTGAAGTTAGCGAGATAAACAGCGGCAGCGACAGGATACACAGGACGGAGCTTAACAGCAGCACGGCTTCTGCATCCGGCGACTGCACGCCAAAGCGGTTACCGAACACGACGCCGAAGAAGCCCGCAGACAGCGCAATCATCAGGATAGCGGTGATCGCCACGGAGCCGTGCAGACCAAAGATCAAGACGATACCCCAGGCAATGGCTGGCTGAATCAGCAGCTTGGCGATCGTGGAGGTGATGACCATGGTATTAATCTGCAGCTTACGGGCAGAGAGGATCACCCCAGTCAGGAACAGCGCTGCAGCGGTCGCGGACAGCCCCAGCGGTTTGATCGCCGCCAGCACCAGCTCCGGCATTTTGATGCCGATGGCGGACAAAATCACGCCCAGCAGCGGGCCCAACACGATCGGTTTTTTAATGGAACGCCACATCAGCACCGGCAGCATCGAGAGCGTTGAGCCGGAGCTATTGCCTTCAGCGCGCGCTTTTTCACGCTCCAGAATGAGCAGGCAGAACGGGGTCATCAGCACCGAACCGCAGGCGATGGAGACCGCGACGGAGAGCGACGTAGAGGAACCTTCGCCCAGCACGCTGCCCAGAATCGGCAGACCCAGCGCTGCATAGTTGGGCAGCGCGACGGTGAGCGTCAGCACGGCCGCATCCTGTGGCGATTTCTTAAAGACGCCGGTGGCGAGGAAATAGATGACCGCATAGGTGATCCACATCGCCAGCGTCAGCACCAGGATCAGCGGCGACTGGGCAACGATGCCGGTCCACGGGGTTTGCACGGTGGCACTGAACAGCGCGGCAGGGAGTGCAAAATCCATTACGAAGATATTAAGCAGGGAAACATTTTTGTTATCGACCATCTTTGCCTTGCCGGCCCAGAATCCCAGCAGCATGATGACGAAAATCGGTGCAAGAGCATGAACAATTACGTAAGTCATAAATCACCTGTAGTAAAAAAGTTTTAGCACTGGCGCGATGATTATTATTTTCAGGATGCAGGTTCCCGCGTGGGCGCTGTCACGCGCCCACGGGTTGATGCATCTGGCAGGTCTCTTTTTACTTACCAGCTGGCTCGCATACGTTCGCGTACGAGCGCCGAGCTGCGGCGATTGTCAGCACCCAGACGGTTTTTCAACGTGGTGTCCTGACGAGCGTCACTGATGGCCTGTTGCAGGGTGGATTTCACCAGCGTCAGATCGTTATCGGAGGGGGCATCCGGGTTGCTGATATCCAGCAGGTTAGAGAGCAGCCCCAGCGTGGCGTAGTTGCTGATGTCGTAGGCCATTGGCGGAATGGTCGCCGCCAGTTTTTCCAGCGCCTCGACGGTACGCAGCGTGATGCGCGCCGCAGACTCTTTGCCCATCGCGTGGATCAGCACGCCTTTGTCGTTAAAGGCGATCAGACGGTTAGCCTGGTAGCCGTGCGCCAGGAACGCGCCGGACATCGCCTTGCCGACGATAAGCCCAATCACCGGGTGACCGGCCAGGCGGGCATTCGCATAGGCTGCTGCCGCACTGGCCAGCGCCTGATGAATCCCAAACGCCTCTTCGCGTCGGCCATAGGCCTGGCTTGGGACGTCGATCACCGCCACAATCGGGCGCTTCACGGGTTTGTCAGCATCCGCCGCGACGGTTTCACTGACCACTTTCGCCAGGGTCCAGCCTTCCAGCAGCCCCACTTCCCCTTTCGCCGCACGCGGGAAGTGGTTGTTGGCATCCGGCACCACGGCAACAAAGCGCACCGCCTCGCCGTTCAGCTCGCCGTCTGCCGCCTGGACGGACGGGCATAGCCCCTCGATACGTTTGGCGTTCGGGGCGAGGATGTCCAGCCAGCGTTCGCCACGGCTTATTGCGTTACTCATCATTTCACCTCCCGGGCAAAAAGCGCGTTAATCTGTTCGGCATCAGCCTGTTTGCGGGTGTCGAAATTCGTCAGACGGTTCAGGTAATCGTCGTAGTTATCGGTGCGATGTTTCGCGGGAACGCCTTTAGCAATCGCGTCGTTCATCGCCTGTTTCACCGCGTTGATACCGTCGTCGACGAGCGCATCCACCAGCCCGCTTTGATAGCGCACTTCACCGCCGGTCATGCTCCAGATAAACGGACGATCGCGGGAGTCGTACTCCTCAATGCCCGCCTCCTGTTCGATAACCTGCGGGCCGTTGAGGCCAAGACGCGCTTCGCGGGTCACGATCAGGTAGCTGCAGAGCGCCGCCGCGATGGACATCCCACCGAAGCAGCCCACGGTTCCGGCCACAATGCCAATAACCGGCGTGTAGCGACGCAGGTCCACAATCGCCGCGTGAATATCGGCAATCGCCGCCAGACCGAGGTTCGCCTCCTGCAGACGCACGCCGCCGGTTTCGAGGCACAGTACCGCCTGAGTCGGAATGCCGTTGCGGTTATCCTCCGCCGCCAGCTCCAGCGCCGCCGCCATTTTGGCGCCGGACACTTCGCCCATGCTGCCGCCCTGGAACGCGCCTTCAATCGCCACGACGACGGCAGGCTTGCCGTTGATGGTGCCCTTCGCCACCACCATGCCGTCGTCCGCCTGCGGCACAATGCCCTGTGGCCCAAGCCACGGAGAAATAATGCCTTCAAACGGATCCAGCAGTTCGCGGTAGCTGCCCTCGTCGAGCAGGGCCTGCGCGCGCTGGCGCGCTTTCAGTTCGATAAAGCTGCTGTCATCACGCATGGCTCACCCCCTCAAAAACCTGTTCGATGCGAATGCGCGCCACGCCCGGCGTCGCGCCGAAGTCGTGGATGGTCAGCTTCCCTGCGGGCAGGCTGCTGACGGTTTGCAGACGGTTGAACAGCGCCTCCCAGCGCCCCCGGCTGTTGTCCACGGAGGTGGTGATATCAATGGTTAACGTCTGGCCCGGTTCGGCGGTGAAGAGCACCTCCATATCCCCGGAACCGACTACCCCTGCCAGCGCCCTGCCGCTTAACGTGCGGCTGGCTGGCACGGTCAATGTGATTTTTTCCATAACATCCTCTTAATGCTTTGAATTTGGCGTTTCGATGCGGTCGAGAAACAGCGTGGCGGCAAGCAGGTCGGCAGCGCCGCCCGGTGAGGCGTTGAGCGCCAGCATCTGACGGTCTAACCTCGCCAGCGCCTGCTGGCCCGCAGGCGTTGCGCTGCCGCCGGCATTCAGCACCGCACGGGCGCCGTCCTGCATAGCATCAAGCCCTTCCATTCCGGCACGTGACAGCACGCAGGTGTCGGTGAGTGAGGTCATGATGGCCATCAGCGCGTCGAGCCTGGCGTGCGTTTCGCTGCTGCCGTTGAGGCGGCTCAGACGAAGCTGCGGCAGCGCGCGCTGCATAACGTGCGGGAACGCCTGCTGCGCCTCTTCACGCGCGCCCGGCACGCGGTAACGGTGCGTGGCGCGCAGGCCTTTACTGAACACCTTCGGCGCCGCGTCGTCCGGCAGTCTCGCCAGCTGTGCGGCGGTGCGGGCGACGTCTTGCGCCCTGGCATCACCGCCGAGCATCGCCACCGCGCTGACCAGCAGCCCCAGCGCCCAAATCGCGCCGCGATGGGTGTTTACGCCACCGGTTGCGGCCATCATCTGCTGCTCGCCTTCGCGACCGAGTCGCCCGACGGTTTGCCGAAGTGCGATATCTGCCGGGCGCTGCCAGCTTTGCAGCGCCAGTGCCTGAAACGTGGAGGTCAGGCTGTGCGCGGAGCACTCCATCAGCGCAAGGGATAAATCGTGGTGCGCGCCGTTCCCCCGACTGTCCACCAGACCGGGTTTCGGGCTTAAACGTGCTTCGTCAATCAGACACTGCGTGGCGGTTCGCGCCAGCCATTCGGCACCGCCTTCAACCTGAATCTGGGGGAGAAGTTTCATTACCAGCTCCGGAATTTCGCAGGTGGGTTATAGAGACCGCCGGACCATTCCACGAGATCAGACACGCTGCCTGCCGCCAGCAGAGAGCGGGTGGCATCAGTGCGGCGAATCCCCAAATCTTCCGGATAGAGCACCTTGCCGCTCTGACGCAGTTCCGCCACGCGTTTGGCATCCACGCCCAGACCGATGTCGGTGATCCCCGCGACGGCGGCGACCATGGCGCGACGCTCTTCCAGATCTTTCGCCCGATAGAGGTAGGCAATCCCCTCTTCCGTCAGCACGTGGGTGACGTCATCGCCGTAGATCATCACCGGCGCCAGCGGCATACCGGAGGCTTTCGCCACGTCAACGGCATCGAGTTTTTCCACGAAGGTCGGCTTCACGCCCGCCTGGAAGGTTTCCACCATCTGCACGACGAGTTTTTTGCCGCGCTGCATTGGGTCAGGTTCGGTGATCATGTTCAGCCAGGCTGGCGTGGCGTGGCGACGACCGTGCGGGTCGTGACCCATGTTTGGCGCACCGCCGAAGCCGGACAGACGACCGCGGGTCACGGTTGAGGAGTTGGCGTAGCCGTCCACCTGCAGCGTAGAGCCGATGAACATATCCACCGCGTACTGACCTGCCAGCTGGCAGAACGCGCGGTTGGAGCGCATGGAGCCGTCGGCACCGGTAAAGAAGACGTCCGGACGCGCGCGGATGTACTCTTCCATCCCCAGCTCGCCGCCGAAGCAGTGCACGCTCTCGACCCAGCCGCTTTCAATAGCCGGGATCAGCGTCGGATGCGGGTTCAGCGTCCAGTGTTTACAGATTTTGCCTTTAAGGCCGAGCTGTTC
Organism: Enterobacter roggenkampii; assembly: GCF_001729805.1. Classification (NCBI taxonomy): domain Bacteria; kingdom Pseudomonadati; phylum Pseudomonadota; class Gammaproteobacteria; order Enterobacterales; family Enterobacteriaceae; genus Enterobacter; species Enterobacter roggenkampii. Next base: position 4,319,019 of record NZ_CP017184.1, read on the forward strand.
ACCGTAGGTAGGCAGCAGCAGCTCAATCGCCGCAGTGTTAAAGCCGATCCCGTGGTTCAGGGACTGCACCTGGTGTTCCGCATAAATACCCTTGATGGCCATCATCGCCATCAGGATGTGTTCCTGTTTAATCAGGCGCGGGTCGCGGGTAAACAGCGGTTCGATAAAGAACGGCTTATCGGCCACCACCACAAAGTCAATCCACGAACCCGGAATGTCCACGCGCGGCAGGTCACACTCGTCATCCACCAGCTCGTTCACCTGCGCGATGACGATGCCGTCATGGAACGCGGCGGCTTCCACCAGCGCCGGGGTATCTTCGGTGCTCGCCCCGGTATAGAGGTTGCCTTTGCGGTCAGCTTTAAAGCCAGCAATCAGCGCCACGTTGGGCGACAGGTCGACGTAGAGACGGGAGTAGAGTTCGATGTAGGTGTGAATCGCGCCGATTTCGAGCTGACCATCCTCCAGCAGTTGGGAGATGCGCAGGCTCTGCGTCCCGGAGAAGGAGAAATCCAGCTTGCGGGCGATGCCTTTCTCAAAGATATCCAAATGTTCGCTACGGCCAACGCTCGGCATGATCATATGCAGGTCGTGGACGATCTGCGGGTTCACTTCGGCCAGCGAGCGGGAAAGGAAATCGGCCTGCTTCTGGTTGTTACCTTCCAGCACGACCTTGTCGCCTGGCGCGATCAGTTTTTCCAGCATGGCGACGAGATCGCCGGTTGGCAGTACCTTGCCCTGCACCGGTACGGAGGCCAGACGACGCGCTTTTTCGCTGCGTCGCGTGTTCCATTGCCGGGTGGGTGTTTGCCCAGATAACATTATTAACCTCCTGATTCAGATAATCATTTTGATTTGCTTAACGTTGAGTAGAGTGTGCGCTCTGGTGAGAAAGGCATCAATTAAGCGTAGAGGTGAATCATTAGCCTGAGAGTAATAATCAAGGTAAATATTTGTGATCGGGATCAGTTCATGTTTCGGAAAACCAGGCTAAACGGGGTACAATTCGGAAAGTATCGTTAATTTCCGACAAGAATCAGCATCGCGCTTATGACCCAAATCATTCCATCAGGCTTCGAGATTGCAGCCGAAGACAGCACTGAGTTCGTGCCTATGCGCGGCGTCGCCAATCGCCATTTGCAGACCATGCTGCCGCGACTGATCCGCCGCAAGGTTCAGTTCACCCCACACTGGCAGCGGCTAGATCTGCCAGACGGTGACTTTCTGGATCTCGCCTGGAGCGAAGCGCCGGATCAGGCTCGACATAAGCCGCGGCTGGTGGTTTTTCACGGTCTGGAAGGCAGCCTGCACAGCCCGTATGCACACGGGCTCATTGAGGCGGCCAAAGCGCGCGGCTGGCTCGGCGTGGTGATGCATTTTCGCGGCTGCAGCGGCGAGCCGAACCGGCAGAAGCGTATCTATCACTCGGGTGAAACAGAAGACGGCACGTGGTTTTTACACTGGCTGCGGGACAACTTTGGCACCGTGCCCACCGCGGCCGTAGGCTACTCGTTGGGCGGAAATATGCTGGCCTGCCTGTTAGCTAAAGAAGGGGAAAGCGTCCCGCTGGATGCCGCCGTCATCGTCTCCGCCCCGTTCATGCTGGAGCAGTGCAGCTACCACATGGATAAAGGCTTTTCCCGCGTCTATCAGCGCTACCTGCTCAACCTGCTGAAGGCCAACGCGGCGCGTAAGCTGAAGGCCTACCCGGACACCCTCCCGGTCAGCCTGCGCCAGCTGAAAAAAGTGCGCCGCATACGCGAATTCGACGATCTGATCACCGCGAAAATTCACGGCTTCGCCGATGCAATTGACTATTATCGTCAATGCAGCGCCATGCCGCTGCTCAGCAAGATCACGCAGCCAACGCTGATCATTCACGCCAAAGATGACCCTTTTATGGATCATCACTCGATTCCCGCTCAGGAATTCCTGCCCGACAACGTTCACTATCAGTTGACCGAGCACGGCGGCCACGTCGGGTTTATCGGCGGCACGCTGCGCCGCCCGAAAATGTGGCTTGAGACGCGTATTCCTGACTGGCTAACCCCTTATCTGGACGGTGCAACATGATTATTCCCTGGCAGGATCTGGCTCCCGAAACGCTCGATAATCTGATTGAAAGCTTTGTATTACGCGAAGGCACCGATTATGGTGAACAGGAACGCTCGCTTGAGCAAAAGGTCAACGATGTAAAGCGCCAGCTGAAAAGCGGCGACGTGGTGCTGGTGTGGTCAGAACTGCATGAGACGGTCAATATCATGCCCCGCAACGCGTTTCACGGCTGATCTTCCACCCTTTTCAGTCAGGGAGTTGCTATGTCTGCCAGACATCCGGTTATTGCCGTTACGGGGTCGAGTGGTGCGGGAACCACCACCACCAGCCTCGCATTTCGCAAGATTTTCGCCCAGCTGAATCTCCGTGCGGCGGAGGTCGAAGGCGACAGCTTTCACCGCTACACGCGCCCGGAGATGGACATGGCCATCCGTAAGGCGCGCGATCTGGGTAAACACATCAGCTACTTCGGTCCGGAAGCCAATGACTTCGGCCTGCTGGAACAAACCTTTATTGAGTACGGCCAGAGCGGTAAAGGGCAGTCCCGCAAGTATCTGCATACCTATGATGAAGCCGTTCCCTGGAATCAGGTGCCTGGCACCTTTACCCCCTGGCAGCCCCTGCCGGAACCTACCGACGTGCTGTTCTACGAAGGATTACACGGCGGCGTGGTCACGCCGCAGCACGACGTGGCGCGCCACGTGGATCTGCTGGTTGGCGTGGTGCCTATCGTTAACCTGGAGTGGATCCAGAAGCTGACGCGTGACATGAGCGAGCGCGGCCACTCGCGCGAAGCAGTGATGGATTCGGTGGTGCGCTCCATGGAAGACTACATCAACTTCCTGACGCCGCAGTTTTCCCGCACCCATATCAACTTCCAGCGCGTGCCGACGGTGGACACCTCCAACCCGTTCGCGGCCAAAAGTATCCCATCCCTGGATGAGAGCTTTGTGGTGATCCATTTCCGCAATCTCGAAGGCATTGACTACCCCTGGCTGCTGGCGATGCTGCAGGGCTCGTTTATTTCTCACATGAATACATTAGTCGTACCGGGCGGAAAAATGGGGCTGGCGATGGAGCTCATCATGACGCCGCTGGTGGAGCGACTGATGGAAGGGAAACAGATCGCGTGAGTTTTTTGCCCGGGGCGCTGCGCTTACCGGGCCAACGGTCGTGCTTTTGTAGGGCGGGTCAGCGAAGCGCCACCCGCCAAAACATTAAGCCTCGATCACTTCATACGAATGGGTGATGTTTACCGCTTTCTCCAGCATTAACGCCACAGAGCAGTACTTCTCCGCAGACAGGTCCACCGCACGTGAAACCGCCGCGTCTTTCAGTTCTTTACCGGTGACCACAAAGTGCAGATTGATGTGGGTGAACAGGCGTGGCGCCTCTTCGCGGCGTTCTGACGTGAGTTTGACCTCACAATCCGTCACGTCATGACGGCCTTTTTGCAGAATCGACACCACGTCAATGGCACTGCATCCCCCTGCCGCCATCAGCACCATTTCCATTGGGCTGGGCGCTTTATCGCCGGAGTTACCATCCATCAAAATCTGATGTCCTGACGCGGACTCGCCCAGGAACGTTAAACCTTCAACCCACTTCACGCGCGCTTGCATATTCTTAAACTCCAACGTTGCATTTTTGGTGACAGATTACGCGTGCGTTACATTTCTCGCAATGGAAGGCGACCTGCATCATGCTGAAGCGAGACACCAGGAGACACGCGGCGAAAGCTATGCTAAAACACTCAGGATGCTACAGTAATACATTGACGTTACACATGTATGCAGAGGACATCAAACTTTACTGGCTGCGAAACGTTACGGTAGCCGACTTCCCAGGGTATGGGTAAGAATTCGATTGCAACCCCAGAGTCCGGATGCATCTGATGACTCTGGTGACAGCTTATAACAGAGGATAACAGCGCATGGTGCTTGGCAAACCGCAAACAGACCCGACTCTCGAATGGTTCTTGTCTCATTGCCACATTCATAAGTACCCATCAAAGAGCACGCTGATTCACCAGGGTGAAAAAGCGGAAACGTTGTATTACATCGTTAAAGGCTCGGTGGCAGTGCTGATCAAAGATGAAGAAGGGAAAGAGATGATCCTTTCTTATCTGAACCAGGGCGATTTCATCGGTGAACTGGGCCTGTTTGAAGAGGGCCAGGAACGTAGCGCCTGGGTTCGTGCAAAGACAGCATGTGAAGTGGCTGAAATTTCTTACAAGAAGTTCCGTCAGCTGATTCAGGTTAACCCTGACATTCTGATGCGTCTCTCTTCCCAGATGGCGCGCCGTCTGCAGGTCACCTCAGAGAAAGTGGGCAACCTCGCCTTCCTGGACGTGACGGGCCGCATCGCACAAACTCTGCTGAACCTGGCGAAACAGCCGGACGCCATGACCCATCCGGACGGCATGCAAATTAAAATTACCCGTCAGGAAATTGGTCAGATCGTCGGTTGCTCCCGTGAAACAGTGGGCCGTATCCTGAAAATGCTGGAAGATCAAAACCTGATCTCCGCCCACGGTAAAACCATCGTGGTTTACGGAACGCGTTAATTCCGCTTAAACGGCGTGCCATCGCAAGGTGTCACGCCGTTTTTGTCTCTACTCCTCATGTGGCGCAGGCTGATCTATCACCCGGAAGTTAACTACGCACTGCGACAAACGCTGGTGTTGTGTCTACCCGTGGCCATCGGCCTGATCCTCGGACACCTTCAGCAAGGCCTGCTCTTTTCCCTCGTGCCCGCCTGCTGCAACATTGCTGGCCTGGACACACCGCATAAGCGCTTTTTCAAACGTCTGATCGTGGGCGGCTGCCTGTTTGCTGGCTGTAGCCTTGCCGTACAGCTTTTACTGGCCCGGGATATCCCGCTGCCGCTGATCCTGACGGTGCTGGCGATGACGCTCGGCGTCACGGCGGAAATCAGCTCGCTGCACGCCCGCCTGCTACCCGCCTCGCTGATTGCGGCCATCTTCACGCTGAGCCTCGCCGGGAATATGCCGGTGTGGGAGCCGCTGCTGATCTACGCGCTGGGGACACTGTGGTACGGGCTGTTTAACTGGTTCTGGTTCTGGCTGTGGCGGGAACAGCCGCTGCGCGAATCCCTGAGCCTGCTCTATGTGCAGTTGGCGGAATACTGCGAAGCCAAATACACCCTGCTCACCCAGCATACCGATCCGGAAAAAGCCTTACCGCCGCTGCTGACGCGCCAGCAGAAGGTGGTGGATCTGATAAGCCAGTGCTATCAGCAGCTGCATATGCTCGCCGCCAACAAGAACCACGAATACAAACGGCTGCTGCGCACCTTCCAGGTAGGCCTGGATCTGCAGGAGCATATCTCCGTTAGCCTGCACCACCCGCAGGAGGTGCAAAAGCTGGTTGAGCGCAGCCACGCCGAAGCGGTGATCCGCTGGAACGCGCAGACCGTCTCGGCACGCCTGCGCGTGCTGGCTGACGATATTCTCTACCACCGCTATCCCACGCGCTTTAATATGGAAAAACAGCTCGGCGCGCTGGAGAAAATCGCCCGTCAGCATCCGGATAACCCGGTCGGCCAGTTTGCCGCCTGGCACTTCAGCCGCATCGCCCGCGTGCTGCGCACCCAGCGCCCGCTTTATTCCCGCGACCTGATGGCGGATAAACAAAAACGGCTTCCCCTGTTGCCCGCGCTCAAAAGCTATCTGTCTCTCAAATCGTCCGCCCTGCGCAATGCCGCACGAATTAGCGTGATGCTCAGTATCGCCAGCCTGATGGGCATGGCGCTGCATCTGCCGAAGCCCTACTGGATCTTAATGACCGTGCTGTTCGTCACCCAGAACGGCTACGGCGCCACGCGGGTGCGTATTCTGCACCGGGCGGGCGGCACCATGGCCGGGCTGATCATTGCAGGCGTAACGCTGCACTTCCACGTGCCGGAAGGCTATACCCTGGCAGGCATGCTGGCGATCACGCTGGTGAGCTACCTGATTATCCGCAAAAATTACGGCTGGGCGATGGTGGGCTTTACGGTGACGGCGGTATACACCCTGCAGCTGCTTACGCTGAACGGCGAACAGTTTATTGTCGCCAGGCTGATTGATACCCTGATCGGCTGCCTGATTGCCTTCGGCGGCATGGTCTGGCTGTGGCCGCAGTGGCAGAGCGGGCTGCTCAGGCAGAACGCCCACGACGCGCTGGAGGCCGACCAGCAGGCCATTCGCCTCATCCTGAGCGACGACCCGCAGCCCTCCCCGCTGGCGTATCAGCGCATGAAGGTCAACCAGGCGCACAACGCTCTGTTCAACTCGCTCAACCAGGCGATGCAGGAGCCGGGCTTTAACTCACATTATCTGGCCGATATGAAGCTGTGGGTAACGCACAGTCAGTTTATCGTTGAGCACATTAACGCCATGACGACGCTGGCGCGCGAGCATACGATGCTGACGCCGGATCTGGCGCAGCGCTATTTGCAGTCGTGTGAAATTGCGCTGCAGCGCTGCCAGCAGCGTCTGGAGTATGACTCGCCGGGCGAGTCGGGGGATTTAAATATTCTGGAAGCGCCGGAGACGTTAACCCACGGGCCAATGAGCACCCTGGAGCAACACTTGCAGCGCGTGCTGGGGCATCTGAACACCATGCACACCATTTCGTCGGTGGCATGGCGTCAGCGTCCGCATCATGGGGTTTGGTTAACGCGCCGGTTGAAACGAACCGAATATTAGCCTTTAACGATCTTTGCAACCGCCGCGGCAAAGCGGGTTAAGCCGTCTTCGATGTCTTTGTCTTCCACCACCAGCGACGGCGCAAAGCGCATCACGTCCGGCCCGGCGTTGAGCACCATCACCCCTTCGCGAGCGGCGGCGTGCAGGAAGTCGCGCGCGCGGCCCTTGTACTGCGGCTTCAGCTCGGCGCCAATCAGCAGCCCCATCCCGCGGATCTCGCTGAACACGTCGTACTGCTCGTCAATCTGCTTCAGGTGCTTCACAAACAGCTCGCGCTTCGCGCTAACGCCGTTTAGCACCTCTGGCGTGTTGATGATGTCGAACGCGGCCCCCGCTACGGCGCTCGCCAGCGGGTTACCGCCGTAGGTAGAGCCATGAGAACCGACGTGGAACGCGGAGGCGATCTCCTGCGTCGTCAGAACCGCACTTACCGGGAAACCGCCGCCGAGCGCTTTCGCGCTGGTCAGAATATCCGGCGTCACGCCGTAGTGCATATAGGCAAACAGGTCCCCGGTACGCCCCATCCCGCACTGCACTTCATCAAACACCAGCAGCGCCTGATGCTCGTCGCACAGCGCGCGCAGCCCTTTCAGGAATTCCGGGGTTGCCGCGGTCACGCCGCCTTCCCCCTGAATAGGCTCGACCACCACCGCGCAGGTGTGGTCGTCCATCACCGCTTTCACCGCGTGCAGATCGTTAAACGGCACGTGGATGATGTCGGCCGGTTTCGGACCAAACCCGTCGGAATACTTCGGCTGGCCGCCAACGGAGACGGTAAAGAAGGAGCGTCCGTGGAAGGCATTGTGGAAGGCGATGATTTTGGTTTTGTACGGGCTGTGGCGCGTGGTCGCGTAGTAGCGCGCCAGCTTAAAGGCGGTTTCGTTGGCTTCGGTGCCGGAGTTCATAAACAGCACGCGCTCGGCAAACGTGGCATCAATGATCTTACGGCCCAGGCGCAGCGCCGGTTCGTTGGTGAACACGTTGCTGGTGTGCCACAGGGTTTCACCCTGGGTTTTCAGCGCCTCCACCAGCGCGGGATGGCAATGACCCAGCGCCGTGACCGCAATACCGCCCGCGAAATCCACATACTCCTTGCCCTGCTGATCCCAGACGCGGCTGCCTTTCCCCCTCACCGGGATAAATTCAGCCGGTGCATAAATCGGCAGAATCACTTCATCGAATGTCGCGCGGGTAATTGCTGGTTGTTCAGTTGCCATGTCATGCCCATCCATTTATGTCACATTGATTGTGAAAATATAATCACAAAATATGCATAAAAAATCACAGCAAGGCAACAGATATTCAGCGATGGAGGAAATTTGCCAGCAGCGCGTGCCCCTGCTCGCTGAGGATGCTTTCCGGATGGAACTGCACGCCTTCGAGATCCCATTCGCGATGTCGAATCCCCATGATCTCCTGCGTATCGCTCCAGGCGGTCACCTCAAAGCCGTCGGGCAGCGTCGACGGGTCAATGACCAGGGAATGGTAGCGCGTCACGGTTAACGGATTATTGAGCCCCGTGAACACTCCGGTGCCCGTGTGGGTGACCGGCGAGGTTTTGCCGTGCATGACTTTGGCGGCGCGCACGATGGTGGCACCAAAGGCCTGAGCAATCGCCTGATGGCCCAGACAAACGCCGAGGATCGGCAGCTTGCCGGCATAGTGCTGGATAACCTCCAGCGAAATACCTGATTCCGACGGCGTGCAGGGGCCGGGTGAAATCACGATTTTCTGCGGAGCCAGCGTCTCGATATCGGCCAGGCCAATCTCGTCGTTACGTCGGACAACCACCTCTGCACCCAGTTCGCAAAAATACTGGTAAAGGTTCCAGGTGAAGGAATCGTAGTTATCAATCAGCAGAATCATGGCGGCTCCCGAAAAAAATGCCGCCCTATTCTACTCAGATTCCCGCGCTTCGCTCACTACTTTGGCAAAGATCGCGTTTAGCGCGGTTAAATCCCCCGTTGCGCCGCTGCGGTTAGCGGACACCCACTCCTCGGGATCGATATCGCGCCAGTCCAGTGAATAGCCCGCATGGAGCGCCAGCTGCTCAAAGAAAACGCGCTGAGCAATACCGTTACCACTCGAAAAAGGATGCAGCATGTTGATTTCACAATAATAATGGCTAATTTTTTCAATGAACGCCGCTTTCTCAAGGCCAGCCAGATACTTTTCGCTTTCCAGTGCCGCCATCAGTTCATTACCCATCTTCTCGATGTATTCGAAATGGCAGAAGGGAATATCACCTTTGAAAATATCGTCGGTCCGGAACTCACCTGCCCGCTTCATCTCTCTGCGGTAGAGATGGCGGTGAATAAGGCACAGATGGGGTAACCCGGGCGCGGAAGGCCCAAGCGCCAGGCTCTCAATGTCGGGATCCGATGGACCATTACCTTTCTCAAGGAGACAACTGGCCTGAAAGTTGACGCTACGCTGCTGCTCCCAAAGACGGGATTTTTGCTTGTCGGTGAGTTTTTTCACTTAACGCCTCCCTGAATAGTCCGTTTGCCACAAGTATAAGCAGCAAAACGCGCTTTCGCAGGGAGGGGTCACAACACGGGCGAGCCTCGCCCGCGTCGAAGAACGTTACGGCAGAACTTTTGCGGAGAGGATCACGACAGGTTTGGACGGCACATTCTGATACGGACCGACGTCATGGGTAGGCACCTGAGAAATCTTATCGGCCACGTCCATCCCTTTCACGATTTTACCGAACACCGCATAGCCGAAGTCGCGCTGGCCGTGGTCGAGGAAGGCGTTATCCGCCACGTTGAGGAAGAACTGGCTGGTCGCGCTATCTTTGTCTGCGGTACGCGCCATAGAGATCGTGCCGCGTTTGTTCAGCAGGCCGTTGTCCGCTTCGTTTTTGATTGGCGGGTTCGGCTGTTTCTGCTGCATCTGCTCGTTGAAGCCGCCACCCTGAATCATGAAGCCCGGGATCACGCGGTGGAAGGTGGTGTTGTTATAGAAACCACTGTTCACATAGTCGAGGAAGTTTTTCACAGAAACCGGAGCTTTCTGGCTATTCAGTTCCAGCTCAATATTCCCGGCGGAGGTGGTCAGCAGAACGTGAGGGTCCCCTTTTGCTGCCAGCGCAGCAGGGGAAACGGCAGAAAGAGCAAACACAGCTGCGACAGCCGCCAGTGTTGATTTGAGCATGAGAATTCCTTAACAAAGCGCAGTATAAAAAGCGAATGGCTTGATTCTAAAGAGCAGTATGAACGTAGACCAGCCTTTTACCTAATTTTACGAAATTGAAACAATTATTACTGCGCAAACGATTGGTTAGACCGCCACTTAATGTGATTTAGATCACATTAAAACCTGCAATGACATAATCATTACCCTTAAAAGATAGGAATGGATCACTTTAGCGACTAAAATCTGCCCGCTCTCAGCGCCCCTTCGGCGCTTTTCTTTTTTTGAACAGGCCAGACATGACTAACAGCAATCGCATCAAGCTCACATGGATCAGCTTCTTCTCCTACGCCCTGACCGGCGCGTTGGTGATCGTCACCGGGATGGTGATGGGGAATATCGCAGACTACTTCCAGCTGCCCGTTTCCAGCATGAGCAACACCTTCACCTTCCTCAACGCAGGGATCCTGATCTCTATCTTCCTGAATGCCTGGCTGATGGAAATCGTGCCGCTGAAAACCCAGCTTCGCTTCGGCTTCGTGCTGATGGTCTCCGCCGTGGCGGGTCTGATGCTCAGCCACAGCATCGCCCTGTTCTCAGCCGCCATGTTCGTGCTCGGCCTGGTCAGCGGGATCACCATGTCGATCGGGACGTTCCTGATTACCCATATGTATGAAGGCCGCCAGCGCGGCGCGCGCCTGCTGTTTACCGACTCCTTCTTCAGCATGGCCGGAATGATCTTCCCGATGGTCGCTGCCGTTCTGCTGGCGCGCAGCATTGAGTGGTACTGGGTCTACGCCTGCATCGGTCTGGTCTACGTTGCAATTTTCATTCTGACCTTCGGCTGCGACTTCCCGGTTCTGGGTAAAAAAGCGCAAACCACGGCAGAGCCTGTGGCGAAAGAGAAATGGGGTATCGGCGTGCTGTTCCTCTCCATCGCCGCCCTGTGCTACATCCTGGGCCAGCTGGGCTTTATCTCCTGGGTACCGGAATACGCCAAAGGTCTGGGCATGAGCCTGAACGACGCGGGCAAACTGGTGAGCGATTTCTGGATGTCCTACATGTTCGGCATGTGGGCGTTTAGCTTCATCCTGCGCTTCTTCGACCTGCAGCGCATTCTGACCGTGCTGGCGGGCCTGGCGACCGTGCTGATGTATCTGTTCATCAACGGTTCGCCGGAGCATATGCCGTGGTTCATTCTGACCCTGGGCTTCTTCTCCAGCGCCATTTATACCTCGATCATCACCCTGGGCTCTCTGCAGACCAAAGTGGCCTCGCCGAAGCTGGTTAACTTCGTTCTGACCTGCGGCACCATCGGCACCATGCTGACCTTCGTGGTGACGGGCCCGATCGTTGCCCACAGCGGCCCGCTGGCCGCGCTGCACACTGCGAACGGTCTGTACGCCGTGGTGTTCATCATGTGCTTCATCCTGGGCTTTGTGACCCGCCACCGCCAGCACAACGCGGCAGCGGCATCGCACTAAACCCTGCGCCCCTTTGCATTACGCAGAGGGGCTGTTTCTGGCGAAACTGACCTCTTCTCCTCCGGTATCCATCTGGATCCAGGTCTGCGCCAGCTGCGTAGTGGCAATAATCCGCCCCTGACGAATCGACCAGCGCACCGGCACCTGACAGCGCACCGCTTCAAACCCACTCTCCGCAGGCAGAATAATCAGGTTTGCCGGATTTCCCGTTTCAATACCGTAATCGCTCAGGCCGAAGGTACGGGCGCTGTTATGGGTGATCAGGTTCAGGCCGCTGTCGATTTGCGGATAGCCCATCATCTGGCAGACGTGCAGCCCCATATGCAGCACCTGCAGCATGTTGCCGGTGCCGAGCGGGTACCACGGGTCGAAGACATCGTCATGACCAAAGCAGACGTTAATACCTGCTTCCTGCAGTTCTTTCACGCGGGTGATGCCGCGACGCTTCGGATAGTCATCAAAGCGCCCCTGCAGGTGGATGTTGACCAGCGGGTTCGCGACGAAGTTAATCCCCGACATCTTCAGCAGACGGAAAAGCCGCGAGGTGTAAGCGCCGTTGTAGGCGTGCATGGCGGTGGTGTGGCTGGCCGTCACGCGCGGGCCGATGCCGGCCTCGTACGCCAGCGTGGCCACCGTCTCGACAAACCGCGACTGTTCGTCGTCAATTTCATCGCAGTGGATATCCAGCGGGCGGTCATACTTCTTCGCCAGCTCAAAAGCGATGTGCAGCGACTGGACGCCGTACTCACGGGTGAACTCAAAATGTGGGATCGCCCCCACCACGTCGGCCCCCAGTTTTAACGCCTCTTCCAGCAGCGCCGCGCCGTTCGGGTAAGAGAGAATACCTTCCTGCGGAAACGCGACGATTTGCAGCGTTACCCACGGGGCCACCTCCTGCTTCACCTCCAGCATCGCCTTCAGGGCGGTAAGCGTTGGGTCAGAGACATCCACATGGGTGCGGACAAACTGAATGCCGTTAGCGATTTGCCACTTCAGCGTTTTCCAGGCGCGTGCTTTCACATCCTCGTGGCTGAGCAGCGCCTTGCGCTCCGCCCAGCGTTCAATGCCTTCGAAAAGCGTGCCGGACTGGTTCCAGTTCGGCTCCCCCGCCGTCTGGGTGGTATCAAGATGAATATGCGGCTCGATGAACGGCGGGAGAGCAAGCCCACCGCGCGCGTTCAGTACCTCATAACTTTCGGCGTGGGTATCGTCCATGGGGGTGATATCACCAAAACGCCCGTTCTCGATGGCAAGTTGCCACAGCCCTTCCCGACCCGGTAAACGCACATTCTGAACAAGCCATAACGGTGATGTAGACATAACTTTCCCCTAATAAACGCAGCTGATATTCAGGCGTATCGATTTTTGCAAAACCGCCCCTGATTTGTACACAAATTCAACGAACACGAAAAGCCTGCGATTTCCGCCACTTATAAAAATCCTGACAAATCAGTCATATACCACCTAAGGAGTAGGCGAAGGCGTATTTGATTTGCATCAATAAGCGCCCCTGCTGAATCGTTAAGGTAGGCAATAATAGAAAAGAAATCGAGGCAATAATGAGCAAAGTCAGACTCGCTATCATCGGTAACGGCATGGTCGGCCACCGCTTTATTGAGGATCTTCTCGATAAAGCCGATGCTGAGCAGTTCGATATTACCGTGTTCTGTGAAGAACCCCGCAAGGCGTACGACCGTGTGCACCTGTCTTCCTACTTCTCCCATCATACCGCCGAAGAGCTCTCTCTGGTGCGTGAAGGTTTCTACGAGAAGCATGGCGTAAAAGTGCTGGTGGGCGAACGCGCTATCACCATCAACCGTCAGGAAAAAGTGATCCACTCCAGCGCCGGCCGTACGGTTTTTTACGACAAGCTGATCATGGCGACTGGCTCGTATCCGTGGATCCCGCCGATTAAAGGCTCGGAAACGCAGGATTGCTTCGTTTACCGTACCATTGAAGACCTCAACGCCATCGAATCCTGTGCGCGTCGAAGCAAACGCGGTGCGGTTGTTGGCGGTGGCCTGCTGGGTCTGGAAGCGGCGGGCGCGCTGAAAAACCTCGGCGTTGAAACCCATGTCATCGAATTTGCGCCGATGCTGATGGCCGAACAGCTCGACCACATGGGTGGCGATCAGCTGCGCCGTAAGATCGAAAGCATGGGCGTGAAGGTTCACACCAGCAAAAACACCAAAGAGATCGTTCAGGAAGGGACTGAAGCACGCAAAACCATGCGCTTTGCTGACGGCAGCGAGCTGGAAGTGGACTTCATCGTCTTCTCCACCGGCATCCGCCCGCGCGACAAGCTGGCGACCCAGTGCGGCCTGGCCGTCGCGCAGCGCGGTGGGATCATGATTAACGACACCTGCCAGACCTCCGACCCGGATATTTACGCCATCGGCGAATGCGCCAGCTGGAACAACCGCGTATTCGGTCTGGTCGCGCCCGGGTACAAAATGGCGCAGGTCGCCGTGGATCATATCCTGGGCAGCGAAAACGCCTTCACCGGCGCAGACATGAGCGCCAAGCTGAAGCTGCTGGGCGTGGACGTAGGCGGTATTGGCGATGCGCATGGCCGCACGCCCGGCGCGCGCAGCTATGTCTATCTCGACGAAAGCAAAGAAGTCTACAAACGTCTCATCGTCAGCCAGGACAACAAAACCCTGCTCGGCGCGGTGCTGGTGGGCGACACCAGCGACTTCGGTAACCTGCTCCAGCTGGTGCTCAACGCCATCGAGCTGCCGGAAAACCCGGACGCGCTGATCCTCCCGGCGCATGCCTCCAGCGGCAAGCCGTCCATCGGCGTGGATAAACTGCCGGACAGCGCGCAGATTTGCTCTTGCTTCGACGTCACCAAAGGCATGCTGATCTCCGCGATCAACAAAGGGTGCCACACCGTTGCGGCGCTGAAAGCGGAAACCAAAGCCGGTACCGGCTGCGGCGGCTGTATTCCGCTGGTCACCCAGGTGCTGAACGCCGAGCTGGCGAAACAGGGCATCGAAGTGAACAACAACCTGTGCGAGCACTTCGCTTACTCTCGCCAGGAGCTGTACCATCTGATCCGCGTGGAAGGCATAAAGTCCTTCGACGAACTGCTGGAGAAACACGGCCAGGGTTACGGCTGTGAAGTGTGTAAACCGACCGTCGGCTCCCTGCTGGCGTCCTGCTGGAACGAGTACGTGCTCAAGCCCGAGCATACGCCGCTGCAGGACACCAACGACAACTTCCTGGCCAACATCCAGAAAGACGGCACCTACTCCGTGATTCCACGCTCTGCCGGTGGCGAAATCACGCCGGAAGGGCTGGTCGCGGTGGGCCGTATCGCACGTGAATTTAACCTCTACACCAAAATTACCGGCTCCCAGCGTATCGGCCTGTTTGGCGCGCAGAAGGACGACCTGCCGGAAATCTGGCGTCAGCTGATTGAAGCGGGCTTCGAAACCGGCCACGCGTACGCCAAAGCGCTGCGCATGGCAAAAACCTGCGTGGGCAGCACCTGGTGCCGCTACGGCGTCGGCGATAGCGTGGGCTTCGGCGTTGAGCTGGAAAACCGCTACAAAGGCATCCGTACCCCGCACAAAATGAAGTTCGGCGTCTCCGGCTGTACCCGCGAATGTGCGGAAGCGCAGGGTAAAGACGTGGGTATTATTGCCACCGAAAAAGGCTGGAACCTGTATGTATGCGGCAACGGCGGGATGAAACCGCGCCATGCGGACCTGCTGGCGGCGGATCTCGATCGCGACACGCTGATTCAGTATCTCGACCGCTTCATGATGTTCTACATCCGTACCGCCGATAAGCTGACCCGTACCGCCTCCTGGCTCGATAACCTCGAGGGCGGCATCGACTACCTGAAATCGGTCATTATCGACGACAAGCTGGGCCTGAACGAACATCTGGAAGCGGAGATGGCGCGCCTGCGCGAGGCGGTGATCTGCGAGTGGACGGAAACCGTCAACACCCCGGCGGCGCAGACGCGCTTCAAACACTTTATCAACAGCACCCAGCGCGACCCGAACGTACAGGTTGTGCCGGAGCGCGAACAGCATCGTCCGGCCACGCCGTATGAACGTATTCCGGTCACGCTGGTGGAGGAAAACGCATGAGCCAGTGGGTAAACATCTGCAATATTAACGACATTCTCCCCGCCACCGGCGTCTGTGCGCTGCTGGGCAACGAGCAGGTGGCGATTTTCCGCCCTCGCCACGATGAACAGGTCTTTGCTATCAGCAACATCGACCCGTTCTTCGAGGCCAGCGTGCTCTCCCGCGGACTGATTGCCGAGCATCAGGGTGAACTGTGGGTCGCCAGCCCGTTGAAAAAGCAGCGTTTCCGCTTAACCGACGGACTCTGCATGGAAGATGAAAGCTTCTCGGTCAAACACTACGACGTCCGCGTGAAGGACGGCGAGGTGCAGCTGAAAGCGTAACCCCTCGCCTTTTCAATAGGAAAGGCTTATGACCCCTTATGGGTAACGGCAGGAAAAACCGTATGTTCTGTACGATTCCTGCTGTTATCCTGACGTCAATTCTTCCCCCGCCATGAATGCTGTGAGGTAACGTCGTGGATCACCTGCCGATTTTTTGTCAATTACGCAACCGCGACTGCCTGCTCGTGGGCGGCGGCGACGTGGCCGAGCGCAAAGCGCGCCTGCTCTTAGAGGCTGGCGCCCGCCTGACCGTGAATGCCCTTTCCTTCGCCCCCCAGTTTGAGGTTTGGGCCCAGGAAGGGATGCTCACGCTGGAACAGGGCGCGTTTAATGAATCCCTGCTGGACACCTGCTGGCTGACCATCGCCGCGACGGATGACGATGAAGTGAACCAGCGCGTGAGCGACGCCTGCGAGGCGCGCCGTATCTTCTGCAACGTGGTGGATGCGCCGAAAGAAGCCAGCTTTATCATGCCGTCGATTATCGACCGCTCGCCGCTGATGATTGCGGTCTCGTCCGGGGGACGTTCGCCGGTTCTCGCGCGTCTGCTGCGGGAAAAACTGGAAGCCCTGTTGCCCCAGCATCTTGGCCAGATTGCGCATTATGCCGGGCAGCTGCGCTCACGCGTGAAGCAAACCTTCGCGACCGTGGGCGAGCGCCGTCGCTTCTGGGAAAAATTCTTTGTGAACGACAGGCTGGCGCAGTCGCTGGCGAATCAGGACACCAAAGCCGTTGAAGAGACGACCGAACAGCTGCTGAGCGAACCGCTGGACCATCGCGGCGAAGTGGTGCTGGTAGGCGCAGGCCCTGGAGATGCGGGTTTGCTGACGCTGAAAGGGCTACAGCAGATCCAGCAGGCGGATATCGTGGTGTACGACCGTCTGGTCTCCGATGACATCATGAACCTGGTGCGCCGCGACGCCGACCGCGTTTTCGTGGGCAAGCGCGCGGGCTACCACTGCGTGCCGCAGGAGGAGATTAACCAGATCCTGCTGCGCGAAGCGCAAAAGGGAAAACGCGTGGTGCGCCTGAAGGGGGGCGATCCGTTTATCTTTGGACGCGGCGGTGAAGAGCTGGAAACCCTGTGCGACGCGGGTATTCCGTTCTCCGTGGTGCCCGGCATTACGGCGGCGTCCGGCTGTTCAGCGTACTCTGGCATTCCGCTGACCCACCGCGACTACGCTCAGAGCGTGCGTCTGGTGACGGGCCACCTGAAGACCGGCAGCGAGCTGGACTGGCATAACCTGGCCGCCGAAAAGCAGACGCTGGTGTTCTACATGGGGCTAAACCAGGCCGCCACGATTCAGGCGAAGCTGCTGGAGCACGGTATGAATGCGGATATGCCCGTCGCGCTGGTCGAAAACGGCACCGCCATTACGCAGCGCGTGGTGAATGGCGTGCTGACGCAGTTAGGCGAGCTGGCGCAGCAGGTCGAAAGCCCGGCGCTGATTGTGGTGGGCCGCGTGGTTGAACTGCGCGACAGGCTGAACTGGTTCTCCAATCACTAACGCATATTCTCCCTTCCTGGAGTAGTCCTTAAGCGGACTACTCCCCTCTTACCGCTACCGATAACATACCGCCCCGAAGTGGAACTTTTCCCTTTATTCCCTTGAGTTACATCCAATTTTCGTTTTAAAGACAAGGAATGCGTATGTTCAAACTGGCAAAGGCCGCCGTTCTGGTTGGCCTGTTATCGACGCTGACGGCCTGCACCGGTCACGTACAGAACACCAAAAATAACTGCAGCTACGATTACCTGCTGCACCCGGCGATCTCCATTTCGAAGATCATCGGTGGTTGCGGCCCGGCGGCACAGCAGTAAGCGTTTTACAGGCGTAAAAAAACCGGGATATCCCGGTTTTTTAGTTTTGGAGAGTGTGTTTTTTGTCGGGTGGCGCTGACGCTTACCCGACCTACACGGTCCCGTAGGCCGGGTAAGGCGAAGCCGCCACCCGGCACAGCGGCTTAAGGTTTCGCCACAAACCCAATTGCTTCATACACCGCTTTCAGGGTTTCGGACGCGCGCGCGCTGGCTTTTTCCGCCCCCTCTTTCATCACTTTCTGCAGGAACGCTTCGTCGTTACGGTAGCGGTGATAACGCTCCTGCAGCTCGGTCAGCATGCCGGAAACGGCATCTGCCACTTCGCCTTTAAGGTGGCCGTACATCTTGCCTTCGAAGTGTTTTTCCAGCTCAGGGATGCTCTGGCCGGTGACGCCGGAGAGGATATCCAGCAGGTTGGAGACGCCCGCTTTGTTCTGCACGTCGTAGCGTACGACAGGCGGCTCGTCGGAGTCGGTCACGGCACGCTTGAGTTTTTTCACCACCGATTTCGGATCTTCCAGCAGGCCGATAACGTTGTTGCGGTTATCGTCAGACTTGGACATCTTCTTGGTCGGCTCCAGCAGCGACATTACGCGTGCGCCGGACTTCGGAATAAATGGCTCTGGTACTTTAAACACATCGCCGTAGAGCGCGTTGAAGCGCTGGGCGATATCGCGGCTCAGCTCCAGGTGCTGCTTCTGGTCTTCGCCGACAGGAACCTGGTTAGTCTGGTACAGCAGGATGTCTGCCGCCATCAGCACCGGATAGTCAAACAGGCCGGCGTTGATGTTTTCAGAGTAGCGCGCGGATTTATCCTTGAACTGCGTCATGCGGCTCAGCTCGCCGAAATAGGTGTAGCAGTTCAGCGCCCAGCCCAGCTGCGCGTGCTCCGGCACGTGAGACTGAACGAAGATGGTGCTCTTCTCTGGATCGATGCCGCAGGCCAGATACAGCGCCAGGGTGTCCAGCGTGGCTTTGCGCAGCTTCTCAGGATCCTGACGGGCGGTAATCGCATGGAGATCGACGATGCAGTAAATGCAATGGTAGTCATCCTGCATGCTGACCCACTGACGTAACGCGCCCATGTAGTTACCAATGGTCAATTCACCTGAAGGCTGTGCGCCACTAAAAACGATGGGCTTAGTCATTGTTCAATTCCTGATGTTCACTGTGCGAAAGCCCGAGTGCGGGCAACAAATCTTTGAAGTGGTCGAAAACGACGTCCGGCTCACTCAGCGTGATGGCTTCACCGTAGTTGTAGCCATAGGTTAACCCCACGGAAGGACACCCGGCCGCGCGGGCAGCCAGAATATCATTGCGGGAATCGCCGACAAAGAGCAGCTCCGCAGGCGTTAAGGATAATTTTCCTGCCACCAGCAGCAGCGGTTCCGGATGAGGCTTTTTGTTTTGCACATCGTCGCCGCCCACAATGACGGAGAAATACTTCGCGATATTGAGCGCTTCCAGCAGCGGTGCGACAAACGGCGTGGGTTTGTTGGTCACCAGACCCAGCGGGATGCCCTTCGCGTGCAGCGCGTTCAGCGTTTCCTGAACGTCCGGGAACAGGAAGCTGCCCCCCTCGACGGTCTCTTCATAGAAACGATCGAACAGTTTGCGCAGAATACGCAGCTGCTCTTCCTGCGGGATATCCGCGTGATCGACGCTCGGTTTACCCTGGGCGGAACGCTGCGACGCACGCTCCTGACGCGCCCACGTCAACGCGCGCGCCATCAGAACATCGGCGCCGTTGCCAATCCACGTGACGACGCGCTCTTCACCCGCAACGGGGAGTTCAAGTGCATACAGCGCCTGGTCGACGGCGCTCGTTAAGCCCGGCGCGCTGTCAACCAGCGTGCCGTCGAGGTCGAATGCCACACCCCGAATAGCCTGTAATTTATCCATGACTTACCTTCGCCAGCTCGCGGCGCATTTCATCAATGACTTTTTTGTAATCCGGTTGGTCGAAAATGGCAGAACCGGCAACGAACATATCCGCGCCTGCCGCCGCAATTTCACCAATGTTATTCACTTTCACGCCGCCGTCTACTTCCAGACGAATGTCGTAGCCTGACTCGTCAATACGACGGCGGACTTCACGCAGCTTATCCAGCGTGTGAGGGATGAATGACTGGCCGCCAAAGCCCGGGTTAACGGACATCAGCAGGATCACGTCCAGCTTGTCCATGACATAGTCGAGATAGCTCAGCGGCGTGGCCGGGTTAAACACCAGACCCGCTTTACAGCCGTTCTCTTTGATCAGCTGCAGCGTGCGATCCACATGTTCAGAGGCTTCCGGATGGAAGGTGATGATGCTGGCACCCGCCGCGGCGAAGTCAGGCACGATGCGATCAACCGGTTTCACCATCAGGTGAACGTCGATCGGGGCGGTAATGCCATAGTTACGCAGCGCCTTGAGCACCATCGGACCGATGGTCAGGTTAGGAACGTAGTGGTTATCCATCACGTCGAAATGGACGACATCCGCGCCAGCCGCCAGTGCGTTGGCGGTATCTTCACCCAGGCGGGCAAAATCGGCCGACAGAATTGAGGGAGCAATCAAAAACTGTTTCATCCGCTTCTCCTTGAAATGTGTTTACCGGCGGGCAAAACGGCTCAGGGGCGATAAAGAGCCAGGAGTTCGTCCACCTTTTTACGTGTGCCGCCGTTGCTGCTAATGCTACGCCGCACCTTAACCTGAAAATGCTTCGCGGCTTTGTACCATTCGCGCGTATCAGGCGTGTCGTGATTCGAAATTAACACCGGAATTCTTTTGCTGACCAGCTTTTCCGCCATCTCCGCCAGACGCGCCTGCTCGGCAGGGCTGAAGCTGTTGGTGTGGTAGGCGGTGAAGTTCGCCGTCGCAGACAGCGGCGCGTATGGGGGGTCACAGTAAACCACCGAATTGACGCCTGCCAGTTCCATACACTCTTCATAGGAGAGGCAATGAAACTCCGCGTTCTGCGCTTTTTCAGCAAAGTGATAAAGCTCGTCCTGTGGGAAATACGGGCGCTTGTAGCGACCAAACGGCACGTTAAATTCCCCGCGCAGGTTATACCGGCACAGGCCGTTGTAACCATGACGATTGAGATAGAGGAACAGCAGGGCTCTGCGGAACGGATCCTGGCTCTGGTTAAACTCCGCGCGGAACTGGTAGTAAACGTCCGGGTTATTGTTCTCGGGCGTAAACAGCTTGCGCGCCTCTGCGACATACTCATCGGTACGGAGCTTAACGATGTTATAGAGGCTGATAAGGTCGCTGTTGATATCCGCCAGGATATAACGAGAAAAATCGGTGTTGAGGAACACCGATCCCGCACCCACGAAAGGTTCGATAAGACACTCGCCTTCAGGCAGGTGCTTTTTAATATCATCGAGCAGGGGGTATTTCCCCCCTGCCCATTTCAGAAAAGCGCGATTTTTTTTCATGCTGACTAACTGATTACACCTTCTCCGGCTGTGGAGAAAGCTCCGACAGCATCCTGCGCTTTAAACATTACTTCAGATCGGCCTGAACCTGATGAATCGGCTTCGCCCATGGGTTCTTCGCCTGAACGTCAGCTGGCAGCGCCGCTACGGCACGTTTTGCTTCATCTTTTGACGAATAAACACCGCTCACCAGCACATACCACGGCTGACCGTTACGGGTCGTCTGATAAACAACATAGTTTTTCAGATTTGATTTCTTCGCCCAGCTGTTGAGGTTGTCGTAGTTAGACGAACTGCTCAGCTGCAGCGTGTAGTTGCTGGAAGGCGCAGACTTCAGCGAACCGACGTTACCTGCCGTTTTACCTGCCGCGCTGCTGGATGCGGTTGCCGTCGCGGCTGGTGCCGCTGTGGCAGCCGGTGCCGTGGTGGTCGCCGTGGCTTTCGGCGCAGTCTGCGTGACGGGCGCTTTAGCAGGCTCGCTCACCGCAGCCGTTTCCGTGCGTTTCGGCTGGGCCGGTACGGCTTTCACTTCAGGCGCTTTTACCACTGCCTGAGGTTTGGTTTCACGCTTAGGCTCAATCACTGCCTGCTTACGTTCAGGACGTGTTGTAGTCTGCGTCTGGTGCGGTTTGGTTTCCGTCGCGGCCGTTTGCGGCTGAGCGTTACCGCCGCGAATCGGGGCAACGGTTGCAGGTTCAGTTGGCAGCGTAGAGTTAACCACGACGTTATCAACCTGCTGCTGGTTCTGCGGCTGCGTCAGCGCATTGTTCAGGTCTCCCTGAACTTCCACACGCTGCTGACCTTCTGGCGCAGCAGGTGCCTGACCCTGAGCTGGGGTTGAAGAAACGGGCGGCAGAGAAACATCCTGCGGCGCTGTGGTGTTACCGGCGGTCTGCTCTGCGGAAGTAGCACCCGGCGCTGGCTGTGCGCCATTCGCCTGATTGGACGCATCGTTACCGGAAAGGTTGATGCTCTTCTCAGCGGAAGCCGTTTGCTCGGTTGAGTTCGTTGACGGTGCTTTAAGCGCGGAGCCAATGCCGACAATCAGCAGCACAAGCACCAGAACGCCAAGGCCCATCATAATGTACTGGCGGGAAGCCGGTTTTGGCGCAGCGGCTTTTTTACGTTTACGCGGGCGACGCTCTACAGGCTGTTCGTCCATTGAATCTTCTTCGGACTCATAATCCTCTTCTGCTCGCTCTTCGTGCGCGTTGCGGCTGCGCGAAGGGCGACGATCGTCTGCATCCAGATCAACATCGTCAAAGTTGATCTGCGGCTCGTTATCACGTTCTGAAGATTGACGAGAACGACCAGTACGACGATCGCTGGGATCGGGTTTCAGCTCGTCTTCTGGTTTGAATTCATCCATTTAACACCCCACTCAAAGGCTTATGCCAACGACTTTGCATTTCACCTGAAGCTAAACGACCACCTGCGACAGTGGCCTGACCTTTCTAGTTGTTACGCTTGCTGACAGTCAGCGATAGCGCCAAGAACGACATCGTGCGGCACTCCGCCGCGCACTTCACTCTTCCCTATTGCAAGCGGGAGTACAAGACGCATCTCACCTGCCAATACTTTTTTATCGCGCATCATGTGGGGTAAATACGCTTGCGCCGACATCTCCTGCGGCCCGTTCACCGGCAAACCTGCACGCTCAAGCAGCGCAATGATACGTGCCGTCTCTTCCGGTTTGAACTGCCCAAGGCGTTCAGAGGTGCGGGCAGCCATCACCATGCCGGCCGCGACGGCTTCACCGTGCAGCCAGTTGCCGTAACCCATTTCGGCTTCAATCGCGTGACCAAACGTATGCCCAAGATTCAGTAAAGCACGTAAGCCCGTTTCACGCTCGTCTGCGGCAACAACTTCTGCTTTCAGCTCACAGCAACGACGAATGCAGTATGCCAGTTTTGCCTCATCGAGGCCCAGCAGCGCATCCATATTCTCTTCAAGCCAGCTAAAGAACTCGCCATCCAGAATAATGCCGTATTTGATCACTTCCGCCAGACCCGAAGCCAGCTCGCGCTTCGGCAGGGTTTTCAGACAGTCGAGATCCACCACCACCGATGCGGGCTGGTAGAACGCGCCAATCATGTTTTTGCCGAGCGGATGGTTCACTGCCGTTTTGCCACCCACAGAGGAGTCGACCTGGGACAGCAGCGTGGTAGGGATTTGGATAAAGCGGACACCACGCTGATAGCTTGCGGCCGCAAAGCCGGTCAGATCGCCCACAACACCGCCGCCCAGGGCAAGCAGTGTTGTATCGCGACCATGCGGTTTTTGCAGCAATGCGGTAAAGACGGTATCCAGTACCGTCAGGCTTTTATACTGCTCGCCATCGGGGAGAATCACACTGTCGACTTTTACGCCCGCCTGCTCAAGCAGGTGGCGTACGCGGTCGAGATAAAGCGGAGCCAGCGTCTCGTTGGTGACCAGCATCGCCTGATCACCCGCTTTCAGTGGTAAAAAGGAAGCTGGGTCGTTAAACAAACCAGCCGCGATGGTGATAGGGTAACTACGTTCCCCGAGAGTAACTGTAATCCTCTCCATGACGCGACATCCACCTTTAATGCTTTTACCCGCAGGCGAGTGTATATAAAGCCAGAATCAGTTGCTTTCCAGCATATGAATAATCTGGTTTGCAACCACTTTAGCGCTCTGGTCGTCGGTACGAATGGTCACATCGGCAATCTCTTCATACAGCGGATTGCGTTCATCGGCCAACGCTTCCAGAACTTCGCGTGGTGGCGTTTCAACCTGCAGCAGCGGGCGCTTTTTATCGCGCTGCGTACGTGCCAGCTGTTTCTCAATGGTCGTCTCAAGATAGACCACTACGCCACGGGCGGAGAGACGGTTGCGGGTTTCGCGAGATTTCACAGAGCCGCCGCCTGTTGCCAGAACGATGCCCTGTTTTTCCGTGAGTTCGTTGATCACTTTTTCTTCTCGGTCACGGAAACCTTCTTCGCCTTCTACGTCGAAAACCCAGCCCACATCAGCTCCGGTTCGTTTCTCAATCTCTTGATCAGAATCGTAAAATTCCATATTGAGTTGTTGAGCTAACTGACGCCCAATAGTGCTTTTGCCGGCACCCATAGGCCCAACCAGAAAGATATTGCGTTTCTCTGCCATTTTATCGGTACTACTAAGACTATTCGTTAATGGTAATCCCCGCTTCGCAGACACCCGGCGTAGCAGGACATGAACTGAAACCTCATATGCAATAGAGCGAGAGTCAGACTAAAAATTATCTCAATACTCCGGCTTGTTTGGCAACTGATTAAATCACCGCGCCGGGCGCATAAGGTAATAAGACGTAAGTCCAACTCAAATCGGTACTCCTTGTATGCTAATTCATGCCCCACGTCAAACATCTGCAACAAACTGAATGCAAAATCATTGCGGGGATCGTTACCCGTCAGCGAATACCGACCAGACGTGGTGTAATAAACACCACTAATTCACGCCGTTCGTTGTCTTTCCCGTCATGGCGAAAAAGCGATCCAATCCAGGGGATGCTCCCAAGCCCCGGTACGCTGTCAGTGCCGGTTTTGTTCTTCTGGGAAAATATTCCGCCCAACGCCAGCGTTTCTCCACTTTTTACCTCCACCTGGGTCTCTATCTCCTGCTTATCGATAGCCAGCGTTTCGCCATCGGCCTGCTGCAGAACCTGTCCCGGCATATTTTCGCTGATGTGTAATTTCAGGCGCACGCGTCCCCCCGGCAATACTACCGGTGTGACCTCCATTCCGAGTACCGCCTCTTTAAACTCAACGGAGGTGGCGCCGCTTTCCCCGCTTGAGACCTGATACGGAATTTCGCTGCCCTGCTTGATACTGGCAGGTTGCATATGCGAGGCCAACAGCCGCGGGCTGGCGATAATATCGACCTGCTGTTTTTGCTCCAACGCTGAAAGTTCCAGATCAAGCAACCTGCCGTTAATCCGACCGATATTAAACCCCACGTGGCTGGTGGCGCTGGCGACAGAAAGATCGCTGCCCAGCGTCGTGAGCTGCCCCACCTTGCCCGCGTCGGTAGCGTCGGCGAGATTCCACTTCACCCCAAGCTCACGCAGGCTTTTTTCGTTAATGGTCACAATATGCGCCGCCAGTTCGACCTGCTCGACGGGAATATCCATCTCGGCGGCCCAGCGCCGCAGCGTATCCACCGCAGCCTGGTTATCCCGAATCAGCAGGCGGTTAGTACGTTTGTCGACGGATAAACTCCCCTTTGGGCTCAGGAGTTTTTCCGCGGCTTTTTGCAGCTCCCCGGCGTCCGCATAGGAAAAGGGAATGCCCTGAGTGACCAGCGGGGCATCAAGCTGTCGACGCGCCTGTTCCTGTTCTGAACGCTCCCGCTGTTCACGCTGCCAGGCCGCGGTATGCACATAAAAAATACCGCCCTCCTCGCGCAAGACGAGTCCGGCGCTGGAGACGACCGTCCGTAACGCCTGCCTCCAGGGGACGCGCGTCAGGTTAAGCGAAAGCGTACCGCTGACATCAGGCGATACCACCAGATTACGGTTCTCCTGTGCGACCAGGGCCTGTAACACCTGGACCACAGGCACGTCATCCACCACCAGCGTGACCGGTTTTGGCGCGGCGGCCCACAGCGGTTGGCTGAACGCCAGCAGCCACAGCATTATCCGTAAATTCATTTTTGTCCGTTCCTTCTCGTTGCCACGTCCATTTTCCCGGGTCACAGGTGTCACCCACATCAACCGCCAGCTCCGCTGCATTGACGGCGGTTATCCTCCAGCCAGCCGGGAAGCGCTCATGCGTTTTCAGCCGGTGCCAGCGCTTTTGCCCATCCTATAAAATGCCGATAGTCTCCTGCCCTTCCACCAGGCCGCGAAAGCGCCACTGCGCCAGTTCGCCAATGGCGCAAGGATCGTCCGGGGGACGAAACGGATCGCGCATACCGGTCAATAGCAGCACTGAGCAAACCAGCAAACATCGCGCGCTATTTCGCATGTTCCAGCTCCAGCTGCAGGCGTAACGCCGTACCTTGTGGCGCAATCGCGAAAGCGGCGATCTGCACATCCTGCTGTGCCAGACGGGAAAAAAGTTCCGGAATGGCCTGCCACTCCGTATCCAGCGTCAGTTCCCCTCCATTCTGCAGCGGCTTCCAGTGAACCAGCGTCGTCTCATCGTTCTGAAAATCGAGCGGGGAGAATGGCGCCAGCTCCCGTGCCTTTGCAGCGTCCGGACGAAACGGCCCCTTTCTGACAACAGGCCATAACGATGCATTAGTGCTTACATTCTCAATCAGCTGGCGTTGTTGTTCAGCACACTGCCTGTCTACCGGTCTGAGCAACGCGCCCCACGCGACCAGCCCTGCCAGGAGACTCCCCAGGCACCAGCAGAGTACCCGATGCCAGGGACGGCTTTCGCACCAGCGTTCTAACAAGGTATTCACGCGTTACCCCTCACTTTTGAGATGAAGCGTAAACAGCCAGTGCCCCCGGCTATCCTGCCGAAGCTCGCCCGCTGTCCCGGACGTAAAGCCCGCGAGTTGTCCCACCCCATCGCGCAGGGCAGAGATGGCCGGCAAGGTGATGGCATAACCAGTCAATATCAGCGCAGGCGGCTGATAGCGCAGCTCTGTCAGCCAGACCTGTGAAGGAATGGCGCTGGAAAGGGATTCCAGCACCGGTTGCCATGCGCGTCGTTGCCTGGTTTGCACGGGGAGCTGCGCCTGTGCGGCCAGTTTTTGCCGGGCGACAAGCGCGTGCTGCACGGACTGCATTCCCGTCAGATCCGTTTGCAGCACGCGCAGTTTCACGAACTGGTTCATCCGCAGACAAACAATGACTACGAACATCAACAGTACTGTGCCGATACACATTGCGCCCCAGAAGCGCAGGCATCGCGCGCGCCGCTGCTGTCGCCAGGGCAGAAAATTCAGGATGCTCATCCGGGCACCTCGCTCATGGCCAACGCCAGCGCGACGGTATAATCAGCCCCGCATTCCGGCAGCGGAGCATGACAGCGTTCCAGGATTTCCCACGGATCACGTTGGCAATCAAACAGCGCGATGTCATCCGGACCAAGCGCCAGCAGCGCCGCCAGCTCAGCCACGTTTTTTGCTTCGGTAGTTAAGCGGCGTCCCCACTGGTGGCGCATCGCCCAGAGCCACTGCCGATCGTCCCGCCAGGCAACGCACTGCGCCGGCGCCACTGCGGGAAGAAGATTCGTCAGCGCGCTGGCATCCGGGGTAATGGTCACCAGCCGCAAACGCAGCGTTTTCGCCAGCGCCAGAAGGGTATCGACCTCGTTGTTTTGTGCGGCCGTCACGTGAAAGGTATTGCTGAAGGTATCCTGGGCGTAGTCGAAACAGAGGGTATCGGCAGACATCTCCAGTTCGCGGGCGAGCGCGCTACCCAGCCATGAGAGCTGCTCGCTGTCGCGCAGCGCAACGGTCGGGCGAGGAAGCGACCGCTGCAGAGTGCGTGCTGCCGGGAAAGAGAGGAACACCCGATGGGCGTGCGGCAGCGTTTTTCGCCAGTCGCGCAACGCATCAACCAGCTGTTCTGGCTGGCAAATTTTGCCGTCACGAATGATGCCTTCGCCCAGCGGGATTGCCCACCAGCGCCGCAGACGCCAGCCGGACTTATCCCGGTCCAGCGCCACGATCAGCACCCTATCCTGTTGAATATGAACGCCCGTTTGCCATGTTTTGAAGGCCATGCTTCACGATCTCCTTATCGCCCGTCGCCCTGACGGCTATATCAATGAATCAGGCTTGCCTTTATACTACCGCGCGATTGTTTAGAAACTGCCCAAGTGAAACCAAATGGGAAATCTCCGGTGAAGTTCGTAAAGTATTTATTCATCCTTGCAGTCTGTTGCATTCTGCTGGGAGCAGGCTCGATTTACGGTTTGTACAAATATATTGAGCCACAGCTACCTGATGTCGCCACGCTTCGCGATGTGCGTCTCCAGATCCCGATGCAGGTCTATAGCGCCGATGGCGAGCTCATGGCGCAGTATGGCGAGAAGCGTCGTATCCCGCTGACCTTAAACCAAATTCCACCCGTGATGGTGAAAGCCTTTATCGCCACGGAGGACAGCCGTTTTTACGAGCACCACGGTGTCGATCCGGTGGGGATTTTCCGTGCCGCGAGCATTGCGTTGTTCTCTGGTCACGCCTCTCAGGGGGCGAGTACCATTACGCAGCAGCTGGCGCGTAACTTCTTCCTCAGCCCTGAAAAGACGCTGACCCGTAAGATCAAAGAGGTGTTCCTGGCGATCCGTATTGAGCAGCTGCTGAGCAAAGACGAGATCCTTGAGCTGTACCTCAATAAAATCTACCTGGGCTACCGTGCCTATGGCGTGGGGGCGGCTGCGCAGGTGTACTTCGGTAAGCCTGTGGAGCAACTCACCTTAAGCGAAATGGCCACTATCGCCGGTCTGCCAAAAGCGCCGTCCACGTTTAACCCGCTCTACTCGCTCGATCGCGCCACCGCGCGTCGTAACGTCGTCCTGTCACGTATGCTGAGCGAAGGCTATATCAGCCAGAGCGAGTACGACCAGGCGCGCAACGACGTCATTGACGCTAACTACCATGCTCCGGAGATCGCCTTCTCTGCGCCTTACCTGACCGAAATGGTTCGCCAGGAGATGGTGAATCGCTATGGCGACAAGGCCTATGAAGATGGCTATCGCGTGTACACCACCGTCACCCGTAAAGTGCAGCAGGCGGCGCAGGACGCGGTGCGCAACAACGTGATGGACTACGATATGCGTCACGGCTATCGCGGCCCGTCAAACGTGCTCTGGAAGGTGGGCGAAAGCGCGTGGGACAGCAAAAAAATCATCAGTACGCTGAGAGCACTGCCTACCTACGGGCCGCTCCTTCCTGCGGTGGTGACGCAGGCCGATCCTCAGGAAGCCGTTGCGACGCTGGCGGACGGTACGTCCGTCTCCCTGCGCATGGACGGTATCCGTTGGGCGCGTCCGTACCGCTCGGATACCCTGCAGGGCGCCACGCCGCGTAAAGTGACCGATGCGGTGCAGACCGGGCAGCAAATCTGGGTGCGCAAGGTTGGCGAATCCTGGTGGCTGGCGCAGGTGCCGGACGTCAACTCGGCCCTGGTTTCTATCAATCCGCAGAACGGTGCTGTACTGGCCCTGGTCGGCGGGTTCGATTTCAACCAGAGCAAATTTAACCGTGCCACCCAGGCGCTGCGTCAGGTCGGTTCCAATATCAAACCGTTCCTCTACACGGCCGCGATGGATAAGGGCCTGACCCTCGCCAGCATCCTCAACGACGTGCCAATCTCCCGCTGGGATGCGGGGGCGGGTTCCGACTGGCAGCCTAAAAACTCCCCTGCGGAATATGCCGGCCCGATTCGTCTTCGTCAGGGTCTGGGACAGTCGAAAAACGTGGTGATGGTGCGTGCCATGCGCGCCATGGGCGTCGACTATGCCGCAGAGTATCTGCAGCGCTTCGGTTTCCCGGCGCAGAACATCGTTCGCACCGAGTCGCTGGCGTTAGGCTCAGCCTCCTTTACGCCGCTTCAGGTCGCGCGTGGATACTCGGTGATGGCCAACGGCGGCTTCCTGATTGACCCGTACTTCATCAGCAAGATCGAGAACGATCAGGGCGGCGTGCTGTTCGAGGCGAAGCCGAAAATTGCCTGCCCTGACTGCGATATTCCGGTCATTTATGGCAATACGCCGAAATCTGAAGTACTTGAAAACAAGGACATGGAAGATCCTGCCGTGTCGCAGGAGCAGCAGAACGGCGTGGTGCCGCAGCCGCAGCTCGAGCAGGCGAATCAGGCGCTGGTGGCGCAGACCGGCGCGCAGGAATACGCCCCGCATGTGATCAACACGCCGCTGTCTTTCCTGATCAAAAGCGCGCTGAACACCAACATCTTCGGTGAGCCAGGCTGGCAGGGTACCGGCTGGCGCGCAGGACGCGATCTGCAGCGCCATGATATCGGCGGTAAAACGGGGACAACCAACAGCTCGAAAGACGCGTGGTTCTCCGGTTACGGTCCGGGCGTGGTGACCTCGGTCTGGATCGGCTTCGACGATCACCGCCGCGATTTAGGGCGTACCACGGCCTCCGGCGCGATTAAAGATCAGATTTCCGGCTACGAAGGCGGCGCGAAGAGCGCGCAGCCAGCCTGGGACGCCTACATGAAGGCCGTTCTTGAAGGCGTGCCGGAGCAGCCGCTGACGCCACCGCCTGGCGTGGTGACGGTCAATATCGACCGCAGCACGGGCCAGCTCGCCAACGGCGGTAATAGTCGCGAGGAGTATTTCATCGAGGGCACACAGCCAACCACACAGGCGGTGCATGAGGTGGGTACAGAGATTATCGATAACGGCGAAACGCACGAGCTGTTCTAAATGTAAAAATGCCCGGTAAAAACCGGGCAACACAGCGTAGGCCGGGTCAGGCGAAGCCGCCACCCGGCATTTTTTATGGGCTACAGCCGCCCCTGCCCTTTCAACCACTCCCGTACCAGGAACAGCGCGCTCACGTTGCGAGCCTCATTAAAGTCAGGGTCTTCCAGCAGATCCATC
Organism: Enterobacter roggenkampii; assembly: GCF_001729805.1. Lineage (NCBI taxonomy): Bacteria > Pseudomonadati > Pseudomonadota > Gammaproteobacteria > Enterobacterales > Enterobacteriaceae > Enterobacter > Enterobacter roggenkampii. The sequence goes on from NZ_CP017184.1 coordinate 4,349,617, forward strand.
AGGTGCGCCAGCGGCCAGCGAACCTGCGGCAGCGGCTCCGGCTCATCCCCTTCCAGCGATTCAGGATAGAGATCTTCCGCCACCACGATATTCATTTTGCTGGAAAAATAGGACGGCGCCATGCTCAGTTTTTTCAGGAATGAAAGCTCATTCGCCCCGAACCCCACCTCTTCTTTCAGCTCGCGGTTTGCCGCTTCAAAGACGGTTTCGCCCGGGTCGATCAGCCCTTTCGAGAACCCAAGCTCGTAAGATTCCGTTCCCACAGCGTATTCGCGGATCAAAATCAGATGATCGTCGACAATCGGCACAATCATCACCGCTTCGCGCGACGAGGGGCGCATACGTTCATAAACGCGACGCACACCGTTGCTGAACTCCAGATCCACACTTTCGACATTAAACAGGCGCGATTTGGCGACTGTTTCAACATTCAGAATGGTGGGTTTTTGTAGTGGTTTGCTCATCGTGATGGGTCTTAGCAGTGAGAACTGGCGTTATTGTGCGATACGCCGCACGGTTTCGGCAATGTCAATCGTTCTTTATTTACATTTATGCAACGTAACAGGGATCAGTCCTCAATTCAAAACAAATGTCAAGAGGTTGAAATGTTTCCAGGAATTTGCTGATATCGCGCCATAACAGGCTTTGCTATCATCACCGGTCACTGGGATGCGCTTCAGAATGCTCAAGTTCGACTCCATACTTGCCGATAGCCAGCCACAGACTCTCATTCAATGTAAAGGTGCTACTGACTACACCTGTAAGAAGATAAGTAAGATGGGGAAAGCATGAGCACCATTTTGATTGTTCTCGCTGCTATGCTGGCCGGCGCATTGGTTGCAGGGTGGTTGTACAGGCGCCGCATACAGCGCCGTTATCGCCTGCCTTTTTTAACTGCATTTGCGGGCGCGACCACGCGTAAACTCACGCAAGACGAGCGCGATGCGGTTGAAAACTATCTCGAAATCCTGAACCGTACTCAGCTCACGCCTGGGCCAACGGGTGCCACCGCTGCGCCCGTGGCGTTAAAGCTTAATGCGCAGAGTGATACCGTGCTCTGCGTGACGCGTTCCATCACGCGCTACGGCATCACGACTGATGACCCCAACAAGTGGCGCTATTACCTTGATTCCGTCGAAGTGCATCTCCCTCCGTCCTGGGAGCAATACATTAATGACGAAAACAGCGTTGAGCTGATTCACACCGATTCATTACCTCTGGTTATCTCGCTTAACGGTCACACGCTGAATGAATATCTTCAGGAAGCCCCGCGTTTTGCGCTGGAGCGCGCCAGTTCGACGCAGGCTTCTATTCGTGGCGAAGAGACAGAGCAGATCGAACTGCTGAACATTCGTCAGGAGACGCATGAAGAGTACGCCCTGAGCCGCCCGGACGGCATTCGTGAAGCCCTACTGATCGTCGCCGCCTTCCTGCTCTTTTTTTTCTGCCTGCTGACGCCGGATGTGTTTGTCCCCTGGCTGGCGGGCGGTGCGGTGCTGCTGCTGGCGGGCGGGCTTTGGGGGCTCTTTGCTCCGCCGGCCAAAACCTCGTTGCGCGAGATCCACTGCCTGCGCGGGACGCCAAAGCGCTGGGGTCTGTTCGGTGAAAACGATCAGGAACACCTCAACAATATCTCGCTCGGGATTATTGACCTGATTTACCCGCGCCACTGGCAACCGTGGATCGCGCAGGATTTAGGCCAGAAAACCGATATTGATATCTACCTTGACCGCCACGTTGTGCGTCAGGGGCGCTTCTTATCCCTGCATGATGAAGTGAAAAATTTCCCGCTTCAGCACTGGCTTCGCAGCACGGTCATTGCCGGGGGCGCGGCGCTGGTCTTAGTCATGCTGCTGCTTTTCGTGCCGCTGGATATGCCCATCAAATTCACCCTGTCGTGGATCAAAGGGGCGCAAACCATTGAAGCGACCAGCGTCAACAAACTGGATGAAGCCGGTGTGCGCGTGGGGGACACGCTGCGCCTGAAGGGAACCGGGATGTGTAATATTCACACGCCGGGGGCATGGAACACGCGTCAGAACTCGCCGTTCATGCCTTTCGATTGCTCGCAAATTATCTGGAACGACGCACCGCCGCTGCCGCTGCCGGAATCAGAAGTGGTGAATAAAGCCACGGCGCTTACTCAGACGGTTAACCGCCAGCTGCACCCGAAACCGGACGATGATTCGCGCGTCAGCCCTGCGCTGCGTTCGGCCATTCAAAAATCAGGCATGGTTCTGCTGGATGATTTTGGTGACATCGTTCTGAAAACGCAGGATCTCTGTTCTTCGCAGGATGAGTGCATACGTCTTAAAAATGCCCTGGTCAACCTCGGGAACAGTAAAGACTGGGACTCGCTGGTAAAGCGCGCCGAAGCGGGACGACTGGATGGCGTCAACGTGCTGCTGCGTCCGGTGAGTGCTGAATCGCTGGATAACCTGGTCGCCACCTCCACATCACCGTTTATGATGCGCGAGACCACCCGGGCGGCTCAGGCGCTGAACAGCCCGGCACCGGGCGGCTTTGTGATTGCAAGCGATGAAGGCAGCGACCTGGTCGATCAGCCTTACCCGCAGGTGGCGCTTTATGACTACCCGGCGCAGGAGCAGTGGAGCCAGTTCCAGCGCCTGGCGCAGATGCTGATGCAAACGCCGTTCAGCGCAGAAGGGATTGTCACGAGTGTTTATACCGACGCCAACGGCACGCGCCATATCGGCCTGCACCGGATGCCAGATAGCGCAGGTTTATGGCGCTACATCGGCACCTCTCTGCTGATGACCGCGATGCTGATCGCCATTTTCTGGAACGGCTTTATGGCCCTGCGACGCTACCAGCGCTCGCGCACCCGGCTTGCAGAGATCCAGCAATATTATGAAAATTGCCTCAATCCTAAGCTGATCCCCTCCTCTGAGAGCCTGATCTGATAACGTCGTTGCGCGACAAGATGTGCTACCCTGTCGCGCACGTTTCTTCTGGCTGGAGTTCCCCCCTATGCATCTTGATATCGACTGGCAGCAGGTCGACACCGTTCTGCTGGATATGGACGGCACGCTGCTCGATCTCGCCTTTGATAACTATTTCTGGCAAACGCTGGTGCCGGAATCCTATGGCGAGCAGCAGGGAATCTCCCCGGCAGAAGCGCAGGCATTCATTCGTTCGCAATATAGCGCCGTGCAACATACGCTAAACTGGTACTGTCTGGACTACTGGAGCGAGCGCCTCGGTCTGGATATTTGTGCCATGACCACCGCCCAGGGTCCACGCGCCGTACTGCGCGAGGATACGGTTCCGTTCCTGGATGCGCTGAAAGCAAGCGGCAAACGCCGTATTTTGCTGACCAATGCGCATCCCCATAACCTGGCCGTGAAGCTGGAGCATACGGGTCTGGCATCACACCTTGATTTATTACTTTCCACCCACACATTTGGTTATCCGAAAGAGGATCAGCGGTTGTGGCATGCGGTGAAGGAAGAGACGGGCTTGCAGCCGGAACGTACGCTGTTCATTGACGACAGCGAGCCCATTCTGGATTCCGCGGCAAGGTTTGGCATTCGCTATTGTCTGGGCGTCACCAATCCTGACTCTGGCCTGGCTGAAAAAAGCTATCTGCGCCACCCGGGACTGAACGACTACCGCCAGATGATCCCCTCACTGACCGTGAAGGAGAGGCCATGAAAGAAAAACCCTCTGACGGGGTAAGACTGGATAAATGGCTGTGGGCGGCGCGTTTTTATAAAACGCGCGCCCTTGCCCGCGAAATGATTGACGGCGGAAAGGTGCATTACAACGGCCAGCGCAGCAAACCAAGCAAGCTGGTTGAGCTGAATGCCACCTTAACGCTGCGTCAGGGCAACGATGAACGTACGGTAGTGATTAAAGCCATTACCGAACAACGACGGCCCGCCCCGGAAGCCGTCCTGCTTTATGAAGAGACGGCGGAAAGCATAGAAAAGCGCGAGAAGACCGCGCTGGCGCGCAAAATGAATGCGCTGACCATGCCCCACCCGGACCGGCGACCGGATAAAAAAGAGCGCCGCGATCTGATGAAATTTAAACACGGTGAGAGCGAGTAACCCTCACCCGCACGAGAGATGAAAATGGCCCAACACGACCAATTACACCGCTATCTGTTTGAACAATTCGCCGTGCGCGGCGAACTGGTCACCGTATCCGAAACCTGGAAACAGATTCTGGAAAACCACAACTACCCGCTGCCGGTGAAGACCCTGTTGGGCGAACTGCTGGTTGCCACCAGCCTGCTGACCGCAACGCTGAAGTTTGCCGGCGATATCACCGTGCAGCTGCAGGGTGACGGCCCAATGTCGCTGGCGGTGATCAACGGCAATAACCAGCAGCAGATGCGCGGCGTGGCGCGCGTTCAGGGCGACGTGCCTGAAAATGCTGACCTCAAAACGCTGGTAGGTAATGGCTACCTGGTGATCACCATCTCCCCGGAGGAAGGTGAACGCTATCAGGGCGTGGTCGGTCTGGAAGGCGATACCCTGGCAGCCTGCCTGGAAGATTACTTCATGCGTTCTGAACAGCTGCCGACGCGTCTCTTCATCCGCACCGGTGAAGTGGACGGTCAGCCTGCTGCTGGCGGCATGCTGCTGCAGGTTCTGCCTGCGCAGGACGCGCAGACCAATGATTTCGAGCACCTGGCAACACTGACCGAAACCATCAAGGCGGAAGAGCTGTTCAACCTGTCGGCGACCGACGTGCTGTGGCGTCTGTACCACGAAGAAGAAGTGACCGTCTACGACCCGCAGTCCGTTGAGTTTAAGTGCACCTGCTCCCGCGAGCGCTGCGCTGGCGCACTGAAAACCCTGCCGGATGAAGAGATCGACAGCATCATGGCGGAAGACGGCGAAATTGATATGCACTGTGACTACTGCGGTACGCACTATGTGTTCAATTCGATGGATATCGCTGAGATCCGCAACAACGCCTCCCCGGCGGATCCGCAGGTTCACTAAACCTCTTTCCCCTCACCCTCTTCCGTTTGGGAAGAGGGCTGGGTTGAGGGGTAAAAAAACACCCCCCAAGCTGAATCGTTTTCCCAATGTAACTCTTACGTAATTTTCTTACGTGTATGCGATTACATTCACATTCTTTCCGATAAAATCACCAGCCTTTAACCTTTTCGGAACATTTTCCCCAACAAAAAAGCGATTCCTGCGATAATCCGCCTGCGCTGTGACTGGAGTCGCAGCGTTTTCCGTTAGTAAGGGTTTTGTCCAGATGCGTGAATCTATGAGCCCCGTCGCGGTAAACAACCTCAGAAAAACCCTACAATTTCAGGCAGTACATATTGGCTAAGGAGCAGTGATATGCGTGTTACTGGTTTAACCCCGCAAGATCTCAAGGCTTATGGTATTCACGACGTCCAGGAAGTCGTCTACAACCCCGACTACGATACGCTGTATCAGGAAGAGCTCAATCCAGCACTGGAAGGATACGAGCGCGGTGTGTTGACGAATCTTGGTGCTATCGCCGTCGATACCGGTATTTTTACCGGTCGTTCGCCGAAAGATAAGTATATCGTCCGAGACGAAACCACCCGCGATACGCTGTGGTGGGCTGACAAGGGCAAAGGGAAGAACGACAACAAACCGCTCTCTCCGGAAACCTGGCAGCACCTGAAAGGGCTCGTCACACATCAACTTTCCGGCAAGCGTTTGTTTATTGTCGACGCTTTCTGCGGCGCTAACGCCGACACCCGTCTCTCCGTACGTTTTATCACCGAAGTGGCCTGGCAGGCGCATTTCGTGAAAAACATGTTTATTCGTCCAACCGACGAAGAGCTGCAGGACTTCACCCCTGATTTCATCGTGATGAACGGCGCGAAATGCACCAACCCACAGTGGAAAGAGCAGGGTCTGAACTCCGAAAACTTTGTTGCCTTCAACCTGACCGAGCGTATCCAGCTGATCGGCGGTACCTGGTATGGCGGCGAAATGAAGAAAGGGATGTTCTCGGTCATGAACTACCTGCTGCCGCTGCGGGGCATTGCCTCCATGCACTGCTCGGCTAACGTCGGTGAAAAAGGCGACGTGGCGGTCTTCTTCGGCCTGTCCGGCACCGGGAAAACCACCCTGTCTACCGATCCAAAACGTCGTCTGATTGGTGATGACGAACACGGCTGGGATGACGACGGCGTATTCAACTTTGAAGGCGGCTGCTACGCGAAGACCATTCGCCTGTCTGAAGAGGCCGAGCCGGATATCTTCCACGCGATCCGTCGCGATGCGCTGCTGGAAAACGTCACCGTGCGTGCCGACGGCTCCATCGACTTCGACGATGCGTCGAAAACGGAAAACACCCGCGTCTCTTATCCGATCTACCACATCGACAACATCGTGAAGCCGGTGTCAAAAGCGGGTCATGCCACGAAGGTCATTTTCCTGACGGCGGATGCGTTCGGCGTGTTGCCGCCGGTGTCTCGCCTGACGGCCAGCCAGACGCAGTACCACTTCCTCTCCGGTTTCACCGCCAAGCTGGCGGGTACCGAGCGCGGCGTGACGGAGCCAACCCCAACCTTCTCCGCCTGCTTCGGCGCAGCCTTCCTGTCGCTGCACCCGACGCAGTACGCTGAAGTGCTGGTGAAACGCATGCAGGCATCCGGCGCGCAGGCATACCTGGTGAACACCGGCTGGAACGGTACCGGCAAACGTATCTCCATCAAAGATACCCGCGCCATTATCGACGCCATTCTGGATGGTTCTCTTGACGACGCCGAAACCTTCACGCTGCCAATGTTTGACCTGGCGATCCCAACGTCGCTGCCGGGTGTGGATACGCATATCCTCGACCCGCGCAATACGTACGGTTCGCCTGAACAGTGGCGCGAGAAAGCGGAATCGCTGGCGAAGCTGTTTATCGAGAACTTCGAGAAGTATACCGATACCCCGGCGGGTGCTGCGCTGGTGAGCGCGGGTCCAAAACTGTAGTCCATGTCGGGTGGCGGCTTCGCCTTACCCGACCTACAAAAAAGGGTGGCTCGTGCCACCCTTTTTTCAACTCTCTTTCACCTGCCCCCGCGTGACCGGAACCGGCAACCAGGCGCGAATGCTCAACCCGCCCCGCTCGCTGGTACCAATCTCCAGCAACCCGTTATGGTTATCCACAATACGCTGCACAATCGCCAGGCCTAAGCCCGTACCGCTGGTGCTGCGTGCGCTGTCGCCGCGCACAAACGGCTGGAACAGATGCTTACGCTGCTCGGGCTTGATGCCCGGACCGTCGTCTTCCACCTGGAACCAGGCGCGGTTGAGCTCAGACCCGCTGCTGACTTTGATCCAGCCGTTACCGTAGCGCGCCGCGTTGACCACCATGTTCGCCACCGCGCGCTTAATGGAGAGCGGGTGCATACGAACCTGAATTTCACCGGCCTGAAGGTCAGTATCAATTTCACGCTCGTAGCCGCTTTCTGCCGCCACCACTTCACCCAGCACCGCGTTCAGGTCCGCCATTTCCATCGGCATCTCCTGGCCGGTGCGCAGGTAGTCGATGAACTGCTCGATGATGGCGTTGCACTCTTCGATGTCCTTGTTAATGGACTCGGCAAGGTAACCATCCTCTTCCCCCATCATCTCCGTCGCCAGACGAATACGCGTCAGGGGGGTGCGCAGGTCATGGCTCACCCCCGCCATCAGCAGCGTACGGTCATCCGCCAGCTGCTTCACGCCTGCCGCCATATGGTTAAACGCACGCGTCACCGAGCGGACTTCCGAGGCGCCATACTCGCGCAGCGGAGGAGGAATAATGCCTTTACCGACCTGCAGCGCAGCGTGCTCCAGGTCGACCAGCGGTCGGTTTTGTATTCGGATAAACAGCCAGGCTCCGCCTATCGCCAGCAGCATAATCGCCAGGGTATAGCGGAACAGCGGCGAGAAATCGCCCTGATGGATTTCGGTCAGCGGGACGCGCACCCAGATGTTGGGTGACAGCCAGGTTTTCAGCCAAACAACGGGCGAGCTTTTGTTGACCTCGACGCGCACTTCCGTCGGGCCACCCAGCTGCTGCGCCATCTGCTGGCTGAGAAATTCGTAGTGTTGCGCCCAGCGCAGACCCGCGTCTTCCGCCGCTTCATTCGAGTAGAGCGAGATGCCCAGTTCTCGGTAGATTTCACGACGAAACGCCGGGGGAACAACCAGCTGCGTGCCGTCCTCCAGCTGCAGCTTATCGGTCATCAGCATACGCACTTCGTAGGCCAGGACCTTATTAAACTGCTGGAGGCTCGGCAGGATCGCAAAGTTCAGCACCACCAGGTAGGTCGTCACCAGGCTGACGAACAGCAGGGTGACGATCAGTAACAGGGTGCGGGCAAACGAGCTTCGCGGCGAGAAGCGCATTCGCCTCATGCTTTAGAGCCGTCCGGAACGAACACGTAGCCCAGACCCCATACGGTCTGAATATAACGAGGATGCGCCGGATCTTCTTCCACCATGCGGCGCAGACGGGAGATCTGCACGTCGATAGAGCGTTCCATTGCGGAGTATTCGCGACCACGCGCCAGGTTCATCAGCTTGTCGCGGGAGAGCGGCTCACGCGGGTGGCTAACCAGCGCTTTCAGCACCGCGAACTCGCCGCTGGTGAGCGGCATTGGCTCGTCTTCACGGAACATTTCGCGCGTGCCGAGGTTCAGCTTGAACTTGCCGAAGGCAATAACGGCTTCTTCCTGCGACGGTGCGCCCGGCAGCTCGTTCGCCTGACGGCGCAGCACGGCGCGAATGCGCGCCAGCAGTTCACGCGGGTTAAACGGTTTTGGAATGTAGTCGTCGGCGCCGATTTCGAGGCCCACGATACGGTCAACTTCTTCGCCCTTCGCCGTTACCATAATGATCGGCATCGGGTTGCTCTGGCTGCGCAGACGGCGGCAGATAGAGAGCCCGTCTTCGCCTGGCAGCATCAGGTCGAGAACCATCAGATGGAAAGATTCACGGGTCAACAGACGATCCATTTGCTCAGCGTTCGCGACGCTGCGAACCTGGAAGCCCTGCTCGGTCAGATAACGCTCCAGCAGCGCACGCAGGCGCATGTCGTCATCCACGACCAGAATTTTATAGTTTTCTTGCATTGTGTGTACTCCCAAAGGTTCGGATAGTCTTTGTAACAGCGTATTCTAAAAAAGTGCACGTATTCGACCAGTTAATTCTGGTATAAATTCTAGTCGAAATTGTTACAAAGCATATTTAACAGCAGCTTATCTTTTCATTTCACCACATAAATTATTATTAATCCTGTCTGTTACACTGTGTGGTACGTATTGTGCGCAAAACAGAGAACCGGCAGCAAAGGCAGCACCATGAAAACGCCCCTGATCACCCGCGAAGGGTACGAGAAGCTCAAAAAAGAGATGGATTTCCTCTGGCGCGAAGAGCGTCCTGAGGTGACCAAAAAGGTGACCTGGGCCGCGAGCCTGGGCGATCGCAGCGAAAACGCTGACTACCAGTACAACAAGAAGCGGCTGCGCGAAATTGACCGCCGTGTACGCTATCTGACGAAGTGCCTTGAGAACCTGAAAATCGTCGATTACTCCCCGCAGCAGGAGGGCAAAGTCTTCTTCGGCGCGTGGGTGGAGATTGAAAACGACGACGGTGACACCCTGCGTTTTCGCATCGTCGGCTACGATGAAATTTTTGGTCGTAAGGATTACATCTCCATCGACTCCCCGATGGCCCGCGCGCTGCTGAAAAAGGAAGTGGGCGATCTGGCCGTCGTGCAAACCCCAGCCGGTGAAGCCAGCTGGTACGTTAATGAGATCGTCTACGTAAAATAGTCCGAGAGCGCCCTCCCCGGCTGGCATTTTGCCGTGTCAGCCCGTATAACTATCCCCTGATTTTTTCGACTCAACAGATGATAAAGCCATGATGAAAGATTCGCTCTGCCGCATTATTGCGGGTGAACTTCAGGCCAGAGCCGAACAGGTAGAAGCTGCCGTTCGCCTGCTTGATGAAGGGAACACCGTGCCGTTTATTGCACGCTATCGTAAGGAAGTCACCGGCGGTCTGGATGACACGCAGCTGCGTAACCTGGAGACCCGTCTGGGTTATCTGCGCGAACTGGAAGAACGTCGTCAGGCGATCCTCAAATCCATCGGCGAACAGGGCAAGCTGACCAGCGAACTGGAAAGCGCCATCAATGGCACCCTGAGCAAAACCGAACTCGAAGACCTCTATCTGCCGTACAAGCCGAAGCGCCGCACGCGCGGACAGATTGCAATTGAAGCGGGTCTTGAGCCGCTGGCCGACCTGTTGTGGAACGAGCCGTCCCACGATCCGGATACCGAAGCGGCGAAATTCATCGACGCCGACAAAGGCGTAGCGGACACCAAGGCCGCCCTCGACGGCGCGCGCTACATTCTGATGGAGCGCTTCGCGGAAGATGCCGCCCTCCTCGCTAAAGTGCGTGATTATCTGTGGAAGAACGCCCACATCGTCTCTACCGTCGTCGCGGGTAAAGAGGAAGAAGGCGCGAAATTCCGCGACTACTTCGATCACCACGAACCGATTTCCACCACCCCTTCCCACCGCGCGCTGGCAATGTTCCGCGGCCGCAACGAAGGCGTGCTGCAGCTCTCCCTGAACGCCGACCCGCAGTTTGACGAGCCGCCGAAAGAGAGCCACTGCGAGCAGATCATCATCGACCATCTCGGCCTGCGCCTGAACAACGCCCCGGCTGACAGCTGGCGCAAAGGCGTGGTGAGCTGGACCTGGCGCATCAAGGTGCTGATGCACCTCGAAACCGAGCTGATGGGCACCGTGCGCGAACGCGCCGAAGATGAAGCCATCAACGTCTTCGCCCGCAACCTGCACGACCTGCTGATGGCCGCCCCTGCTGGCCTGCGCGCGACCATGGGTCTCGATCCGGGTCTGCGTACCGGTGTAAAAGTCGCTGTCGTTGACGGCACCGGCAAGCTGGTCGCCACCGACACCATCTATCCGCATACCGGCCAGGCAGCGAAAGCGGCCGTCGTGGTGGCGGCGCTGTGCGAAAAATACAACGTCGAACTTGTCGCCATCGGCAACGGTACGGCGTCCCGCGAAACCGAACGTTTCTACCTCGACGTGCAGAAGCAGTTCCCGAAAGTGACGGCGCAGAAAGTGATCGTCAGCGAGGCCGGGGCGTCCGTCTATTCCGCGTCCGAGCTGGCGGCCCAGGAGTTCCCGGACCTGGACGTTTCCCTGCGCGGTGCGGTCTCGATCGCTCGCCGCCTGCAGGATCCGCTGGCGGAACTGGTGAAGATCGACCCGAAATCGATCGGCGTGGGCCAGTATCAGCATGACGTGAGCCAGACTCAGCTGGCGCGCAAGCTGGATGCGGTGGTGGAAGACTGCGTAAACGCCGTTGGCGTTGACCTGAACACCGCCTCCGTCCCTCTGCTGACCCGCGTAGCGGGCTTAACCCGCATGATGGCGCAAAACATCGTCGCCTGGCGCGATGAGAACGGCCAGTTCCAGAACCGTCAGCAGCTGCTGAAGGTAAGCCGTCTGGGGCCAAAAGCGTTTGAGCAGTGCGCGGGCTTCCTGCGCATCAACCACGGCGATAACCCGCTCGATGCCTCCACCGTTCACCCGGAAGCGTACCCGGTGGTGGAACGCATCCTGGCCGCCACCCAGCAGGCGCTGAAGGATCTCATGGGCGACAGCAGCGCCCTGCGCAACCTGAAAGCCGTTGATTTCACTGACGACAAATTTGGTGTGCCAACCGTTACCGACATTATTAAAGAGCTGGAAAAACCGGGCCGCGATCCGCGTCCTGAGTTCAAAACGGCGACCTTTGCTGACGGTATCGAGACCATGAACGACCTGCTGCCAGGGATGGTGCTGGAAGGTGCGGTGACCAACGTCACCAACTTTGGCGCGTTTGTGGATATCGGCGTGCATCAGGATGGCCTGGTCCATATCTCATCCCTTGCCGACAAGTTCGTTGAAGACCCGCACACCGTGGTCAAAGCGGGCGACATCGTGAAGGTCAAAGTGCTGGAAGTGGATCTGCAGCGCAAGCGTATCGCCCTGACCATGCGTCTGGACGAGCAGCCGGGTGACACCAGCGCGCGCCGCGGCGGCAACGGCGGGGGCCGCGAGCAGCAGCGTCCGGCCGCGAAAGCCGCGAAGCCGCGTGGACGTGACGCCCAGCCTGCAGGCAACAGCGCGATGATGGATGCGCTGGCGGCCGCGATGGGTAAAAAACGCTAAGGTTGTACATGCCCGGTGGCGCTACGCTTACCGGGCCTACGGTTTTGTAGGCCGGGCAAACGCAGTGCCGCCCGGCAAGCAGGCCGCAGGGAATTAAAATAAATAGCGTGTAGCCATATTTAAACCACGAATTATCACCCCGTTAACAAATACCTCTCTTTTCGTTTTCCCGGCATTGCAGCAAATATTGAGCAAGGTCAAACAGGCCGTAAATTAATACCGTAAACAACATTCCGTCACAGTTTTAATATTGCTGATAAAAACTATTCTCATTATCATCGCATAGTAGATAATTTAACCTTTCGTGGAATCAGGCGTTATGCAATTCACTCCAGACAGTGCATGGAAGATTACCGGTTTTACCCGCGAAATTAGCCCGGCCTATCGGCAAAAGCTGCTGTCGCTTGGCATGCTGCCCGGCTCGTCATTCCAGGTCGTACGCGTGGCGCCGTTAGGGGATCCGGTTCATATCGAAACCCGACGCGTGAATCTGGTCCTGCGTAAAAAAGACCTCGCGTTAATAGAAGTCGAAGCCTTATCCCGATAACAAGCCAGCGGTTTCAGTGAGTCCAGAAAAATGAAAAAGTTAACTATTGGCTTAATTGGCAATCCTAATTCCGGCAAGACTACGCTTTTTAACCAGCTGACCGGGGCTCGCCAGCGCGTGGGCAACTGGGCGGGCGTAACGGTTGAACGTAAAGAGGGCCAGTTCACGACGACAGACAACCAGGTGACGCTGGTTGACCTTCCCGGTACCTACTCCTTAACCACCATTTCGTCGCAAACTTCGCTCGATGAGCAAATCGCCTGTCACTACATTCTTGGCGGCGACGCGGATCTGCTGATCAACGTGGTCGATGCCTCAAACCTCGAGCGTAACCTCTATCTGACGCTGCAGCTGCTGGAGCTGGGTATCCCCTGCATCGTGGCGCTCAACATGCTCGACATCGCAGAGAAACAAAAGCTACGCATCGACGTTGATGCCCTCTCCGCGCGCCTCGGGTGCCCGGTCGTTCCGCTGGTCTCGACGCGCGCGCGCGGTATTGATGCGCTGAAGCTGGCCATTGACCGTCACGCGGGAAATCGCGACGTTGAGCTGGTGCATTACGCCCAGCCTCTCCTGCGCGAAGCCAACGTGCTGGCGCAGGAGATGGACAAAGCCATGCCTGCGAAACAGCGCCTGTGGCTTGGCCTGCAGATGCTGGAAGGGGATATTTACAGCCGCGCTTATGCCGGTCATGCGGCCGATAAGCTGGACGTGACGGTGGCCCGTCTTAGCGACGAGCTGGACGACCCGGCGCTGCACATCGCCGATGCCCGTTACCAGGCTATCGCCTCGATCTGCGACGTGGTCAGTAACGCGCTGACGGCAGAACCCAGCCGCTTTACGGCGGCGGTGGATAAGATTGTGCTCAACCGCTTCCTCGGTTTGCCCATCTTCCTGCTGGTGATGTACGTGATGTTCCTGCTCGCCATTAACATCGGTGGCGCGCTGCAGCCGATTTTTGACGCCGGTTCCGTCGCGGTCTTCGTGCACGGCATTCAGTGGGTGGGCTACACCCTGCACTTCCCGGAATGGCTCACCATCTTCCTCGCGCAGGGGATCGGCGGCGGTATCAATACCGTTCTGCCGCTGGTGCCGCAGATCGGCATGATGTACCTGTTCCTCTCGTTCCTGGAAGATTCCGGCTACATGGCGCGCGCGGCGTTCGTGATGGATCGTCTGATGCAGGCGCTGGGCCTGCCGGGCAAATCCTTCGTCCCGCTGATCGTCGGCTTCGGCTGTAACGTGCCGTCGGTGATGGGCGCGCGCACGCTGGATGCACCGCGCGAGCGTCTGATGACCATCATGATGGCGCCGTTTATGTCCTGCGGTGCCCGTCTGGCGATCTTTGCGGTCTTTGCGGCAGCCTTCTTTGGCCAGCAGGGCGCGCTGGCGGTCTTCTCGCTGTACGTGCTGGGCATCGTGATGGCGATCCTGACCGGCTTAATGCTGAAACACACCATCATGCGCGGTGAAGCGTCACCGTTCGTGATGGAGCTGCCGGTGTACCACGTCCCCCATCTGAAAAGCCTGGCGATCCAGACCTGGCAGCGCCTGAAAGGCTTCGTCCTGCGCGCCGGTAAGGTGATTGTCATCGTCAGCGTTTTCCTGAGCGCGCTGAACAGCTTTACCCTGAGTGGACAGGCAGCGGATAACATTAACGACTCAGCCCTCGCCTCCGTCAGCCGCGTCATCACGCCGGTCTTCAAACCGATTGGCGTGCATGAGGATAACTGGCAGGCAACCGTCGGGCTGTTTACCGGCGCGATGGCAAAAGAGGTGGTTGTCGGTACCCTGAACACGCTCTACACCGCCGAGAACATTCAGGAGCAGGAATTTAACCCGGCGGAGTTTCACCTCGGTGACGAACTGCTGGGTGCCGTAGAGGAAACCTGGCAGAGCCTGAAGGACACCTTCAGCCTGAGCGTGCTGGCGAACCCGATTGAGGCGAGCAAAGGCGACGGCGAGATGGCGACCGGTGCCATGGGCGTGATGGGCGAGAAGTTTGGCAGCGCGTCCGCGGCCTACAGCTACCTCATCTTCGTTCTGCTCTATATTCCATGCATCTCCGTGATGGGGGCGATTGCCCGCGAGTCCAGCCGCGGCTGGATGGGCTTCTCCATCCTGTGGGGATTAAACATCGCGTATTCGCTGGCGACGCTGTTTTATCAAACCGTTAATTTCAGCCAGCACCCGCGCTACAGCCTGGTCTGCATTCTCGCGGTTGTGCTGTTTAACGTGATCGTTCTCGGCCTGCTGCGGCGGGCACGCAGCCGCGTCGACATCGACCTGCTGGCAAACCGTAAAACCGCCGCAACCTGCTGCAACAGCCCGGCAGGCGACTGTCACTAAGGAGCACACCCCATGGCATCGTTGATTCAGGTTCGTGACCTGCTGGCACTGCAGGGGCGAATGGAGGCGAAACAGCTGAGCCTCAGCCTGCATACGCCGCAGCCGATGATCGACGCCATGCTGGAAAGACTGGAAGCCATGGGGAAAGCGGTGCGCATTCAGGAAGAGCCGGACGGTTGTCTGTCCGGCAGCTGTAAACATTGCCCGGAAGGAAAAGCCTGCCTCAGGGAGTGGTGGGCACTGCGCGAATAAAGGCGGACAGCGCCGAACAAAACTCGCCAGGATGTGAAATAAATGGCGCGTGTGCCGCTTTAGCGACCACCATTGATTGGCTTTCCGGCCACAGGTTATCCAGCAGTGGAACCACCTTACGCGGAACCAGCCCGTCCAGATAGCCATACATACGCAGGTGCGGAAGCGCCAGCGACGCCAGCGGTTCACGCAGATCGATCGTCTTGAGTATCTCAAGCCCCCCGTTAAGCACCTCAACGTCAGGCATCGGCAGCGACAGCACGGTCTGCTTCAGCGTGCGCGCGTCCTGACGCGCGGTTTCTGTACCCATCGTCTGCAGCGCGAGAAAACGCTCCACCGTCCGCTGGAAATCGTCGCTTAGCTGCTGCTGGAACCCTGCCAGCACTTCAGGCTTGATCCCCGGCCACGCGTCCTGCGCGCTAAAGCAGGGTGACGAGGCAACGGTAACCAGCGCGCTCACGCGCCCGGGGTTATCCAGCGCAATCTTGCTTGCCACCAGCCCGCCCAGGCTCCAGCCCAGCCAGACAGCGTTTTGCGGCGCGGTGTCCAGAACCTGCTGCGCCATCTCATCAAGCGACATCGCGCCAAAGCCGCGGCTGCGGCCATAACCCGGCAAATCCACCAGATGCAGCGTAAATTGCGAGGCAAGTTCCTCGCTTACGCAACGCCACACTTCAGCATTCAGTCCCCATCCGTGCAGCAGCACAAGATGGCAATTTCCCGTTCCGACGGTCTGCCACCACAGCGTCTTCATCAGTTACTGTTCTCTTTTTCACATGGAGGTTGCACATGCTAACAGTACCTGGGTTGTGCTGGCTATGCCGAATGCCGCTGGCACTCAGCAGGTGGGGCATCTGCTCCGTCTGTACGCGATCGCTGCAATGGCGTATCGGGATCTGTCCACAATGTGGTTTACCGGCCACAAATCCCTCTTTGCCCTGTGGCCGGTGCCTGAAAAAATCCCCGCCGTGGAGCGCGCTGGTGGCGGTGGATGATTATGTTCCGCCGCTGAGCAGGCTGATTCACGCGCTGAAGTTTTCCGGCCAGAGTTCCCTGGCACAGCCCCTTGCGCGACTGCTACTGCTGGCGGTTTTGCAGGCGCGGCGCCACCGCGCATTGCCGAAAATCGACAGGGTGGTGAATGTCCCCCTCTACCGACGCCGCCACTGGCGACGCGGTTACAATCAGAGCGACCTGATCTGCCGTCCCCTCGCCCGGTGGCTTGGCTGTCAGTATGATGCCCGCGCGCTGACGCGTGTTCATGCCACCGCCATCCAGCATCAGCTCAGCGCCCGGCTTCGCAAAAGAAACCTCAAAAATGCCTTTCGCCTTGAATTGCCGGTCGACGGTCTCCATATCGCGATTGTGGATGATGTCGTCACCACAGGCAGTACCGTTGCTGAACTTTCCCGACTGCTTTTGCAAAGCGGCGCCGCGTCGGTTCAGGTATGGTGTCTGTGCCGTACCTTGTAGCCCTTCTTCAATGGGCGTATGATTATACCCAGGTAATTTAGTCAACTATTAGGCCAAAGCTATGATCCGTATTTCCGATTCTGCACAAGCGCACTTTGCCAAACTGCTGGCAAATCAGGAAGAAGGGACGCAGATCCGTGTGTTTGTGATCAATCCAGGCACGCCGAATGCAGAATGTGGTGTTTCTTATTGTCCTCCGGACGCCGTGGAAGCCACCGACACTGCCCTTAAATTTGAACAGCTCACCGCCTATGTTGATGAGCTAAGCGCACCGTATCTTGAAGATGCGGAGATCGACTTCGTCACCGATCAGCTGGGATCTCAGCTGACCCTGAAAGCACCGAACGCGAAAATGCGTAAAGTGTCTGACGATGCCCCGCTGATGGAGCGCGTTGAGTATCTACTGCAATCCCAGATTAACCCGCAGCTGGCTGGCCATGGCGGTCGTGTTTCCCTGATGGAAATTACCGACGAAGGTTTTGCCATTCTGCAGTTTGGCGGCGGCTGTAACGGCTGTTCAATGGTCGATGTCACCCTGAAAGAAGGGATCGAGAAGCAGCTGCTGAACGAGTTCCCGGAACTGAAAGGCGTGCGTGACCTGACCGAACACCAGCGCGGCGAGCACTCTTACTACTGATTCATTGCCCGTCTGTATTGCCCGGTGGCGCTGCGCTTACCGGGCCTACAAAACCCTGCTCCCCCTCTTCACTCCCCTCTATATGTTGACCTGCGTCTCATAATTCACATTTTGCCTTCCAGGGTGATTCTCAATCACGCCATGTTACCCGTATCATTCTCATGGGCACTAAGCACACTCATAACAGCCGACTAAACTTAATCGTTTAAAAGGCATCAGTATTAGTGCCGTTACTTCTCTGTTCCCAGTTGGGACAACCGGAATTTGTCGTTGAAACAATGACGTTACCCATAACAATTCAAAGGCCAGGTAAATCATGCCATTAGTCATCGTTGCTATCGGTGTTGTGTTATTACTGCTCTTGATGATCCGCTTCAAAATGAACGGATTTATCGCTCTGGTTCTGGTGGCACTTGCAGTCGGTCTGATGCAGGGGATGCCGCTGGTTAAAGTTATCAGCTCGATTAAAGCCGGTGTCGGCGGCACGCTCGGCAGCCTGGCGTTGATCATGGGCTTCGGCGCCATGCTCGGTAAAATGCTGGCGGACTGCGGTGGCGCCCAGCGTATTGCCACCACGCTTATCGACAAATTTGGTAAGAAGAACATTCAGTGGGCAGTGGTGTTAACCGGCTTTACCGTTGGTTTCGCGCTGTTCTATGAAGTAGGCTTCGTGCTGATGCTGCCGCTGGTGTTCACCATTGCGGCTGCCGCGAGCATCCCGCTGCTGTATGTCGGTGTGCCAATGGCCGCGGCGCTGTCCGTGACCCACGGCTTCCTGCCGCCGCACCCGGGCCCAACCGCTATCGCCACCATCTTCCACGCCGACATGGGTAAAACCCTTCTGTTCGGCACGATTCTGGCGATCCCAACGGTGATTCTGGCAGGCCCGGTTTATGCCCGCTTCCTGAAAGGCATTGATAAGCCGATTCCGGAAGGTCTGTACAGCGCCAAAACCTTCACCGAAGAAGAGATGCCTGGCTTTGGCGTCAGCGTCTGGACCTCTCTGGTACCGGTGATCCTGATGGCGATGCGCGCCGTGGCAGAGATGGTTCTGCCAAAAGGTCATGCGTTCCTGTCCGTTGCAGAATTCCTGGGTGACCCGGTGATGGCAACGCTGATTGCCGTGCTGATCGCGATGTTCACTTTCGGTCTGAACCGCGGCCGCTCCATGGATCAGATCAACGACACGCTGACCTCTTCCATCAAAATCATTGCCATGATGCTGCTGATCATCGGCGGTGGCGGTGCGTTCAAACAGGTTCTGGTCGACAGCGGCGTGGACAAATACATCGCTGCCATGATGCATGAAACCAACGTGTCGCCGCTACTGATGGCCTGGTCTATTGCCGCGGTTCTGCGTATTGCGCTGGGTTCTGCGACCGTTGCAGCGATCACCGCAGGCGGCATCGTTGCGCCGCTGATTGCCACCACGGGCGTGAGCCCTGAGCTGATGGTTATCGCCGTCGGTTCCGGTAGCGTGATTTTCTCTCACGTAAACGATCCGGGCTTCTGGCTGTTCAAGGAGTACTTCAACCTGACGATCGGTGAAACCATCAAGTCCTGGTCCGCGCTGGAAACCATTATTTCGGTGTGCGGTCTGGTCGGGGTGCTGCTGCTGAATATGGTGGTCTGATGCCCTAAGTCGGGTGGCGGCTACGCCTTACCCGACCTACATGAGCACTACCTGATAATAAAAAACCCGCCACTGGCGGGTTTTTTATTACTTCTTACCAGCAGCTTTTCGCCGCTTATCCAAATCCTTGATCAGCCTGTTCACCCCGTCATCGGCAAACATCGCCTCAAGCGTGGTGGACAGCTTGCGACGCCAGTTCTTGTACTGATAGCTGGTACCCGGGATGTTCACCGGCTCCGCCATATCAATCCAGTCTTCCGGCTGCAGGCCCAGCAGCGCACTGTTGCTGTCGGCAATATAGCGCTGCAAACCGCGGTTGAGTGTCGCAGTCATCGCCATCAGCGACGCTTTATGCCCGGCGCGCTTCGGCAGACAGCCATGCTTATGCAGCGCATCCAGCAGCCCCTGTTTGGAGAGCTCGCGATCCTGATAAAGACCGCGTAACACCTCTTCGTCAGGATACAGGCCCAGCGTTTTGCCAAGGGTCAGATCGCCGCTTTCCCAATAGCCACGAAGCGTAGGAAGGTCATGCGTCGTCGCGACTGCCATTGACTGTTCAGGGTACGCTTGTGGCGCGCGGAAGGTTTTCTCATGGTCGTTTTCAAAATAGAGCACTTTATAGGAGTAGACGCCGCTGTCGCGGAGCTTGCTGACAATCTCCACCGGCACGGTACCGAGATCTTCACCGATCACCATGCACTGGTGACGCTTGCTTTCCAGGGCCAGGATCGACAGCAGATCGTCAACCGGATACTGCACGTATGCCCCGTGATCCGCCGTTTCACCGTACGGGATCCACCACAGGCGCAGCACAGACATCACGTGGTCGATACGCAGCGCCCCGCAGTTCTGCATGTTGGCGCGCAGCAGGTCGATAAACGGCTCGTAGGCGCGCGCCGCCATGACGTGTGGATCCATCGGCGGTAAGCCCCAGTTCTGGCCGAGCGGCCCCAGGATATCCGGTGGCGCGCCGACGGAGGCCTTCAGGCAGTAGAGTTCACGGTCGCACCAGGTTTCCGCGCCGCCCTCTGCCACACCGACGGCCAGATCGCGGTACAGGCCAATCGGCATTTTATAGCCCTGGCTCACCTGCCAGCAGGCGGCAAACTGGCTGTACGCCAGCCACTGCAGCCACAGGTAGAAGTCCACTTCATCAGCATATTTTTTACAGAACGCTTTCACTTCCGGCGTGTCGACGGATTGATACGCTTCAGGCCAGACCGGCCAGCCCCAGCGCATTTCGTCCTCTTTCACCTGATACGCGTGCAGCGCATCGAACGCCGCCTGCCAGTACAGGCTCTCGCCCTCCTGCGTCACGAACTGGCGGAACGCCGCCATCTGCTCGTCATCGCGCTGCGAAAAGCCTTTCCACGCCAGGCGCAGCGCGGCCATTTTCAGCGCCGTGACGGTGGAATAGTCCACCCAGTCGGCTTCGCGCGCCTGCTTCAGCGCCTGCTGCGTGGTACTGAGTTTCCACCAGGCCTGCGCCTCTTTGCTGTTTTTGAAATCATCTAAGGCGTTAACGTCGATATAAATCACGTTCAGCCAGCGACGGGAGGACGGGCTGTACGGGCTGGCGCTCTCCGGGTTGGCCGGATAGAGGGCATGGATCGGGTTGAGGCCGATAAACGCGCCGCCGCGCTCGCCCACGGATGCCAGCATGTTCTTCAGATCGCCAAAATCACCGATCCCCCAGTTGCTGTCGGAGCGCAGCGTGTAGAGCTGCACGCAGGCGCCCCACAGCTTTTTCCCTTCGAGCAGCGCCTGCGGCTCGTAGCAGCGTTTTGGCGCGACGATCACCCGGCAGTGGAAACGCCGATCGTCCTGGGTGAGCGTCAGGGTGTGGTAGCCCTCCGGCAGCTTCGCCGGAAGGTTAAGGGTTTTGCCGCCGGTGGCGTGGCCTTTGTGCTGATGCCCCTCTTCGGTCGTGAGCAGCCAGCTAAACTCGCCGCGCCCTTCCACCGCGAGCGGCATCTTTTTACCTGCGGTGAATACCTTCACGTTCGGCACCGGCGCAGCCGACGCTTTCGCGTCGGTTTTGTGCATGGCATCCAGCAAACGTCTTTTGGTGTCGGCGCCAATAGACTGTGGTTTGCCGTGAGCATTAATGTAACTGAGGCTAATTCCCGCCGCCTGCGCGGCACTGTCCAGACGTTTACTCTCCATCGCGCTTCCTTAGCGTTTTGCCTGCCAGATACGGGCCTGATAATCACGGATTGAGCGGTCAGAGCTGAACATACCGCAGCGGGCGGTGTTCAGAATGCACGCCCGGGTCCACGCTTCCTGGTCGCGATACAGCACGTCGACCTGTTTTTGCGCTTCAACGTAGGCCGTGAAGTCCGCCATGACCAGATACGGGTCACCGCCGTGTTTGTCCATGCTGTGCAGCATCTGGTCAAACGCGTGCTTGTCGCCGTCGCTGTATTTGCCGCTCTCCAGCTCCTTCAGCACCGCGTCCAGCACTTTGTCTTTCTTACGCCATTTCACCGGGTCGTAGCCTTTGGCCTTGATGGCTTTCACCTCTTCCACGGTGTGGCCGAAGATAAAGATATTCTCTTCGCCCACCTTCTCGGCGATTTCGACGTTCGCCCCGTCCAGCGTGCCGACGGTCAGCGCGCCGTTCAGCGCCAGCTTCATGTTGCCGGTACCGGAGGCTTCTTTTCCTGCGGTTGAGATCTGCTCGGAGATATCCGCCGCCGGGATCAGCATTTCAGCCGCCGAGACGCAGTAATCCGGCAGGAATACCACCTTCAGCTTGTCGCCCACGTTCGGATCGCTGTTGATCGCCGCCGCCACTTTATTGATGGCGAGGATAATGTTTTTCGCCAGGTAGTAGCCCGGCGCCGCCTTCGCGCCGAACAGGAACACGCGCGGCACGCGGTCAGCCTGCGGGTTCTCGCGGATCTCTTTGTACAGCGCCAGAATGTGCAGCAGGTTCAGGTGCTGACGTTTGTACTCGTGCAGGCGTTTGATCTGGATATCGAAAATCGCATTTGGGTTGATCTCAATCCCGGTGCGCGCTTTCACGAACGCCGCCAGGCGAACTTTGTTCTCCAGCTTGATCGAGCGGTACTGTTCGCGGAATTTCGCGTCGTCAGCGTATTTTTCCAGGTTGATGAGCTGGTCCAGATCGTTGGCCCACTCTTTCTTCAGGGTCTTGTCCAGCAGGCCAGCCAGCAGCGGGTTGCACTGCTTGATCCAGCGACGCGGCGTAATGCCGTTGGTCACGTTGTGGAATTTGGTCGGCCACAGCTGGTGGTATTCCGGGAACAGATCTTTGACCACCAGATCCGAGTGCAGCGCCGCCACGCCGTTCACCGCAAAGCCGCTAACTACGCACATGTTCGCCATGCGTACCTGCTTATCGTGAACCACCGCCAGCTTCGCCCAGACCGCTTTGTTGCCCGGCCAGGTTTTATCCACCAGGGTTTTAAACTGGTCGTTAATCTTGTTGATGATCTGCATGTGGCGCGGCAGCAGCGCTTTCACCAGCTTCTCATCCCAGCATTCGAGCGCTTCCGGCATCAGGGTGTGGTTGGTGTAGGCAAAGGTACGGCTGGTGATGGACCAGGCGTCGTCCCAGCTCAGCTGATGCTCGTCAATCAGCACGCGCAGCAGTTCCGGGATGGCAATGGTCGGGTGCGTGTCGTTGAGCTGAATGACTTCGAAGTCCGGCAGCTGCGCCAGCTTGCGGCCCGCCAGGTGATGGCGACGCAGAATGTCCGCCACGGAGCAGGCGCACTGGAAGTACTGCTGCATCAGGCGCAGCTTTTTACCGGCCAGGTGGTTGTCGTTCGGGTAGAGAACTTTGGTCAGCTTCTCGGCGTCGATGCCCTGCTGCTCGGCACGCAGGAAATCGCCGTCGTTAAATTTGGTCAGGTTAAACGGATGGGCGTGCTTCGCCTGCCACAGACGCAGCGGCTGCGCCACGCCGTTACGGTAGCCAAGCACCGGCAGATCCCAGGCTTCGCCGGTAATGGTGAACGCAGGCTCCCAGAGACCTTGTTTCGTCACTTTCCCGCCAATGCCAACCTGCACGTCCAGCTGCGCGTTATGGCGGAACCACGGGTAGGTATTGCGATGCCAGTCGTCCGGCGCTTCCATCTGATGGCCGTCAGCGAAGGACTGACGGAACAGGCCGTACTGGTAGTTCAGACCGTAACCAATCGCCGACTGGCCGACGGTCGCCATGGAATCCAGGAAACAGGCCGCCAGACGGCCCAGACCACCGTTGCCCAGCGCGGGGTCAATCTCTTCTTCCAGCAGGTCGGTCAGGTTAATATCGTGCTCTTTCAGCACATCACCCACCTCCTGATACCAGCCGAGGTTCAACAGGTTGTTGCCCGTCAGACGGCCAATCAGGAACTCCATTGAAATGTAGTTTACATGGCGCTGCCCGTTTGCCGGTTTTGCCAGAGGTTGAGCATCCAGCTGCTCTGAGAGCGCACCGCTCACTGCCTGCCACCACTGGTGAGGCGTCATCTCGTTTGCAGCATGAAGGCCAAAACGCTGCCACTGACGCGTCAGGGCAGCCTGGAATTGAGCTTTGTTGAAGGTAGGCTGTGACATAGGGGATCGGCATCCTTTAGAAAGAAAACACAAGTTGGCGCTAGTGTGCCTGGCTCATTTCACCTCTTCCTCCTCCCGTAGGGGATTAGACAGGGAGGAGTAGCGGGGATGAGCAGAAAAGTGTGATCAAGGCCACTCTCAGAGCATAGTTCGAGTGTGCCCGGAAGATAAAAAAGTAACCGAGGAGAATGTCAAAGAAATGAAATGCAGTTTCGGATGAAATTAAACCCTGCCGAAATAATTACTTACCTGGAATAATATTTTTGCAACAGGATGTCATAACCAGGAAAGGTATTATTCTCGCTGAACTTTACCCACACTTTATTAAATTTGACGTCACTATCCCTTCCTGAAACCAGTTTCAGCGCAGCCGCAGCACAACCATACAAGCCAGCATTGACGCGGCATTAAAGCCCTTTCCAGAAAGTTCCATCATCTGCCTGAATGTTTTGTGACAGAGTGCAAATTCAGAGCCACCAAATCCAGACATAACTTGCAATAGTTCTCTTTCTGACCGACCTTATATCGTATTAATTACGAAGCGCAAAAAAAATAAAATATCTCGTTCCCCACAGTGAAGTGAAACCTATGTTGATTCCGTCTAAATTAAGTCGCCCGGTTCGTCTTGACCATACAGTGGTCCGCGAGCGTCTGTTGGCTAAACTTTCCGGCGCGCATAATTTCCGACTGGCGCTGGTTACGAGCCCTGCAGGTTATGGAAAAACAACGCTCATCTCGCAATGGGCCGCAGGTAAGAGCGATCTTGGCTGGTACTCCCTTGATGAGGGCGATAACCAGCAAGAACGTTTTGCCAGCTATCTGATTGCCGCCATACAGCAAGCCACCCATGGACACTGCGTCGCCAGTGAGGTGATGGTGCAAAAGCGCCAGTACGCCAGCCTGTCCTCCCTTTTCTCTCAGCTGTTTATCGAACTGGCTGAATGGCATCGCCCGCTTTACGTGGTGATTGATGATTACCATCTCATCACTAACCCGGTGATTCATGAATCGATGCGTTTCTTCCTGCGCCATCAGCCGGAAAACCTGACGTTAGTGGTGCTGTCACGCAACCTGCCGCAGTTGGGTATTGCCAACCTGCGCGTGCGCGATCAGCTTCTGGAAGTGGGTAGCCAACAGCTTGCTTTTACCCACCAGGAAGCGAAACAGTTCTTCGACTGCCGCCTGAACTCACCGATTGAGGCCGCCGAAAGCAGCCGTCTGTGTGATGACGTCGCAGGCTGGGCAACGGCGCTGCAGCTGATTGCCCTCTCTGCCCGGCAAAACAACAGTCCGGCGCACCAGTCAGCGCGCCGTCTGGCCGGCATCAACGCCAGCCACCTCTCTGATTACCTGGTGGATGAGGTGCTGGACAGCGTCGATCCCTCGACGCGTAATTTCCTGCTGAAAAGCTCGCTGCTGCGCTCCATGAACGATGCGCTGATCGTGCGGGTAACGGGCTGTGAAAACGGTCAGCTTCAGCTCGAAGAGATTGAACGTCAGGGCCTTTTCCTGACGCGCATGGACGATCCCGGCGAGTGGTTTAGCTATCATCCGCTGTTTGGTAGCTTCCTGCGCCAGCGCTGTCAGTGGGAGCTGGCGGTTGAACTGCCGGAGATCCACCGCGCCGCTGCCGAAAGCTGGATGGCACAGGGCTTCCCGAGCGAGGCCATCCACCACGCGCTCGCCGCCGGGGATGCCAGCATGCTGCGCGATATCCTCCTCAATCACGCGTGGGGCCTGTTTAACCACAGCGAGCTGACCCTGCTGGAAGAGTCCCTCAAAGCCCTGCCGTGGGAAAGCCTGCTGGAGAATCCGCGTCTGGTGCTGCTGCAGGCCTGGCTGATGCAGAGCCAGCATCGCTACAGCGAAGTGAACACCCTGCTGGCGCGCGCCGAGCAGGAGATGGAAAGCGAGATGGATACCACCCTGCACGGCGAGTTCAACGCGCTGCGCGCTCAGGTGGCCATTAACGACGGCGACCCGGACGAAGCGGAACGGCTGGCAATGGTCGCGCTGGATGAACTGCCGCTGGCCAACTTCTACAGCCGCATCGTGGCGACCTCCGTACACGGCGAAGTGCTGCACTGCAAAGGCGACCTCACGCGCTCGCTTTCACTGATGCAGCAAACCGAACAGATGGCGCGTCGTCATGATGTCTGGCACTACGCGCTGTGGAGCCTGATCCAGCAGAGCGAGATTTTATTCGCGCAGGGGTTCCTGCAGGCCGCCTGGGAAAACCAGGAGAAAGCGTTCCAGCTGATTCGCGAGCAGCATCTGGAACAGCTGCCGATGCACGAGTTCCTGCTGCGTATTCGCGCTCAATTACTGTGGGCATGGTCGCGTCTGGATGAAGCAGAAAGCTGCGCCCGCCAGGGTGTGGATGTTCTTTCCAGTTTCCAGCCTCAGCAGCAGCTGCAGTGCCTGGCGCTGCTGGTGCAGTGCTCGCTGGCGCGCGGCGATCTCGATAACGCCCGCAACCATCTTAACCGCCTGGAAAACCTGCTCGGCAACGGCCAGTATCATAGCGACTGGGTGTCAAACGCCGACAAGGTCCGGGTGATTTACTGGCAGATGACCGGCGATAAAAAATCCGCCGCCAACTGGCTGCGTCAGACGCCAAAACCGGAATTTGCCAACAACCACTTCCTGCAGAGCCAGTGGCGCAACATTGCCCGCGCGCAGATCCTGCTCGGTGAATTAGAGCCCGCTGAGATTGTGCTGGAAGAGCTGAACGAGAACGCGCGCAGCCTGCGCCTGATGAGCGACCTGAACCGCAACCTGCTGCTGCAAAATCAGCTCTACTGGCAGGCGGGCCGTAAAAACGATGCCCAGCGCGTGCTGCTGGAGGCGCTACAGCTGGCAAACCGCACCGGGTTTATCAGCCACTTTGTGATTGAAGGGGAAGTGATGGCCCAGCAGCTGCGTCAGCTGATTCAGCTCAACACGCTGCCGGAGCTGGATCAGCATCGCGCCCAGCGCATTCTGCGCGAGATTAACCAGCATCATCGCCACAAGTTTGCGCATTTCGATGAGAACTTCGTTGAACGTCTGCTAAACCACCCTGAAGTGCCGGAGCTTATCCGCACCAGTCCGCTTACCCAGCGCGAATGGCAGGTTCTGGGGCTGATCTATTCAGGCTACAGCAACGAGCAGATTGCCGGCGAGCTGGCGGTGGCGGCGACCACCATCAAAACGCATATCCGCAACCTGTACCAGAAGCTGGGCGTGGCGCATCGACAGGATGCGGTGCAGCATGCGCAGCAGCTGTTGAAGATGATGGGGTACGGCGTTTAGTTTTGTGCGGTCTGATGCCCTCTCCCACAGGGAGAGGGAAAACAATTTGTAGGTCGGGTAAGCGCAGCGCCACCCGACACAACCGTTAGCACAGTTCCAGCTGCAAATTATTATCTTTAATTACCTGCATCACGCCCGCCGGCGGCATCACGTCGGTATAGACCGCATCCACCATGCTGATGCTGCCCATGTTCACCATCGCGTTACGGCCAAACTTCGAGTGATCCACCACCAGCATCACGTGGCGTGAGTTTTCAATGATCGCGCGCTTGGTGCGCACCTCGTGGTAATCAAACTCCAGCAGCGAACCGTCGCTGTCGATGCCGCTGATGCCCAGAATGCCGAAGTCGAGGCGGAACTGAGAGATAAAGTCGAGGGTCGCTTCACCGATAATCCCGCCGTCGCGGCTGCGTAGCTCGCCGCCCGCGAGGATGATGCGGAAATCGTCTTTTTGCATCAGGGTATTGGCGACGTTCAGGTTGTTGGTGACCACGCGCAGGTTCTCGTGATCCAGCAGCGCATGGGCGACCGCTTCCGGCGTGGTGCCGATATCAATAAACAGCGTCGCCCCGTTCGGGATCTGGCTGGCGACCTTGCGGGCAATGCGCTCTTTCTCCGCCGTCTGCGTCGCTTTTCGGTCGTGCCAGGAGGTGTTGACCGAGCTGGACGGCAGCGCCGCGCCGCCGTGGTGGCGAAGGATGCGGTTCTGATCGGCCAGGTCGTTCAGGTCACGACGGATGGTTTGTGGGCTGACGGCAAACTGCTCCACCAGCTCTTCGGTGCTGACGTATCCCTGTTTTTTTACCAGTTCGATAATGGCGTCATGACGTTGTGTTTGTTTCATCAATTATCCCTGAGAATTATGTTCGTTTTCGCGCATGGAGCGTGTCGGCAAAGGCCATCGCCAGCCCCACGGCCAGCCCGGCGACGTGCGCACCGTTGGCGATAGACATACCAAACAGATCAAACCATCCGGCAATTAGCCATATTAACGCAAAGGTTATCAATCCGCGTTGCAGATAGATGCCGCTTTGCGGATCGCGCTCCCCGCGAAGCCAGACGTAGCCCATCAGGGCATAGACGACACCCGACAGCCCGCCAAACCACGGCCCGCTGAACTTGTGCTGTACGTAGCCGCTCAACAGCGCGCTGATGATGGTGATAACGATCAGCTTGCCGCTGCCCAGACGCTTTTCAACGGCACCGCCGAGATACCACCACCAGAGCAGGTTGAAGAGGATATGCATCACCGAGAAGTGCATCAGCGCGTGGCTAAAGTAGCGCCATACGTCAAACTCAAGCGACGGATCATAGGGCCACGCCAGGGCAATCATCACGCTCTGGTCGCCGACCACGTTCATGATAATAAAGACGATGATGCAGGCCGCCATCAGCAGCAGCGTAAACGGGCCCGCGCGCTCGCGAAGGGTGGCAAGGAAGGGAAAGCGGCTGTACTGCAATCCGCTGCCGGTCTGTCCGGATTGCCAGCTGGCCGCGAGATAGCGCGGGTCGCCAGGGTTCTCAAGAAAACGCGCCAGCTCCTCGTTTACCCGCCCGGCCTGGCTCTCATCGGCCAGCCAGACGTCGGTCTGCGTATGTTGCTGAATAGTAAGAATAACGCCCTGCGTCGCCATATAGTCGACAAACGCCTGGGCGACGCGCGGGTTGGTAAAAGAGGTGATCATCAACATGGGCAGCGGTCGCTTATTTCCACACAAAAGGGGACAGTATAGCGGGATCAGCGCTCAAACGCGTATTCCACTTCCGCCGGGAAATGACGATGCCAGGCATCGAAACCGCCGTCGACGCTGTAAACCGCGTCGTAACCCTGCTGAAGCAGATACTGCGCCGCGCCTTTGCTGCTGTTGCCGTGGTAGCACATGACCATCACCGGCGTGTCGAAGTCGTTATCGCGCATAAACGCGCCGAGCGTGTCGTTGGTGAGATGAAACGCGCCCGGCGTATGGCCCATCGCAAAACTCTGCGGATCGCGGATGTCCACCAGCACCGCTTTTCCCTGGTGCATCTTCTGGTGGGCTTCTTCTACGTTAATACATTCAAACTGATCCATGGTGTTCTCTTAACAGTGGTCAACGACAAGATTTTACCCCGTAGTGTACGTCCTGGCGGCGGGTAAACGCCATTATGTTATCCATATCACTCTAAATTGTTTTTTTGATGTTACCAAAAGCGCGTTCCTTTGCTATTATGAGCGATATCGAACATTTCTGAGCTTTAACGAAAGTGCATGAGGGTGTTATGGAAACCAAAGATCTGATTGTGATAGGCGGTGGCATCAACGGTGCCGGTATTGCGGTCGATGCCGCAGGACGCGGTTTATCCGTACTGATGCTGGAAGCTAACGATCTCGCCTGCGCGACGTCGTCCGCCAGCTCCAAACTGATTCACGGTGGCCTGCGCTACCTGGAACACTACGAATTCCGCCTGGTCAGCGAAGCGCTGGCCGAACGTGAAGTGCTGCTGAAAATGGCCCCGCATCTGGCGATTCCGATGCGCTTCCGCCTGCCCCATCGCCCGCATCTGCGTCCGGCGTGGATGATCCGCATTGGTCTGTTTATGTACGATCATCTGGGTAAACGCACCAGCCTCCCGGGTTCGAAAGGGTTGCGTTTTGGCTCAGAATCGGTCCTTAAGCGAGAAATCGTGCGCGGATTCGAATATTCCGACTGTTGGGTGGACGATGCCCGCCTGGTGCTGGCGAACGCGCAGATGGTTGAGAAGAAAGGCGGCGAGGTGAAAACCCGCACCCGCGCGACCGCTGCCCGTCGTGAAAACGGCCTGTGGGTTGTCGAGGCGGAAGATATCGATACCGGCGAGAAGTTCAGCTGGAAAGCGCGCGGCCTGGTGAACGCCACCGGCCCGTGGGTGAAGCAGTTCTTTGACGACGGCATGCATCTGCCCTCCCCGTACGGCATCCGCCTGATAAAGGGCAGCCACATTGTGGTGCCGCGCGTGCATACTCAGAAGCAGGCCTACATTCTGCAGAACGAAGACAAGCGCATCGTGTTTGTGATCCCGTGGATGGACGAATTCTCGATCATCGGCACCACCGACGTGGAGTACAAAGGCGATCCGAAGAACGTCGAGATCGACGAGAGCGAAGTGAACTACCTGCTTAAAGTGTATAACGCGCACTTTAAGAAACAGCTGTCGCGCGACGACGTGGTCTGGACCTACTCCGGCGTGCGTCCGCTGTGCGATGACGAGTCTGACTCACCGCAGGCCATTACCCGCGACTATACGCTCGATATTCACGACGTTGACGGTCAGGCGCCGCTGCTCTCCGTATTTGGCGGCAAGCTCACCACCTACCGCAAGCTGGCCGAGCACGCGCTGGAAAAACTGGCGCCGTACTACAAAGGCATTGGCCCGGCATGGACCAAAGGTGCGGTACTGCCCGGCGGTGATATCGGCGATAACCGCGATGATTACGCCGCGAAGCTGCGCCGTCGCTTCCCGTTCATCACCGAAGGGATGGCGCGTCACTATGCCCGCACCTACGGCAGCAATACCGAGCTGATCCTGGGTGATGCAAAAGAGATTGCCGATCTGGGCGAGTATTTCGGCCACGAGCTGTACGAAGCCGAGCTGCGTTATCTGGTTGAGCACGAGTGGGTGCGTCGTCTGGATGATGCTATCTGGCGCCGTACCAAAGAAGGGATGTGGCTCAACGCCGAACAGCAGTCTCGCGTGGCGCAGTGGTTGCTGCAACATGCGGCGAAACGCGAGCTGTCGCTGGCGTCCTAATACAAAAAAGCCGGGTGGCGGCTCCGCCTTACCCGGCCTACTCGATCCCGTAGGCCCGGTAAGCGCAGCGCCACCGGGCTTTGTTTTTACAACCTCACCGGATCAATATGCCAGATCGTCTCGGCATACTCCTTGATGGTCCTGTCTGACGAGAAATAGCCCATATTGGCGATGTTGTACATCGCGGCGCTGGTCCACTTCTCAGGCTGGCGATACAGTTCGTCCACCTTATCCTGACAGTCGACGTAGCTACGGTAATCCGCCAGCACCTGGTAGTGATCGCCAAAGTTAATCAGCGAATCCACCAGATCGCGGTAGCGGCTCGGTTCATCAGGGCTAAACACGCCGGTTGCAATCTGCGTCAGCACCTGACGCAACTCTTCATCCTCTTCGTAATATTGACGCGGCGAGTAGCCTTTCCTGCGCAGCGCCTCTACCTCTTCCGTCGTATTACCGAAGATAAAGATATTCTCTTCGCCCACGTGCTCCAGCATCTCGACGTTCGCCCCGTCCAGCGTGCCGATGGTCAGCGCGCCGTTAAGGGCAAACTTCATGTTACTGGTGCCGGATGCCTCCGTGCCCGCCGTAGAAATCTGCTCAGAGAGATCCGCCGCCGGGATGATCAGCTGCGCCAGGCTGACGCTGTAGTTCGGAATGAATACCACCTTCAGCTTGTCGCCAATATCCGGATCCTGGTTAACCACCTTCGCCACGTCGTTGATGAGATGAATAATGTGCTTCGCCATGTAGTAGGCCGACGCCGCCTTACCGGCGAAGATCTTCACGCGCGGCACCCATTCGGCCGTCGGGTCGGCCTTAATCCGGTTGTAATGGGTGATCACGTGCAGCACGTTCATCAGCTGACGCTTGTATTCGTGGATGCGTTTGATCTGCACGTCGAACAGCGCTTTCGGGTTTGCCACCACGTTCAGGTGCATCGCCAGCCAGACCGCCAGACGCTTTTTGTTCAGCAGCTTGGCTTCGCGCACGGCTTTGTTCACCGTCGGGAAATCAATATGCTGTTCCAGCTCGCTCAGCTGGCTCAAATCGGTACGCCAGGTGCGGCCGATATTCTCGTCCAGCACCTCCGAGAGCGGCTGGTTGGCCAGCGCCAGCCAGCGGCGCGGGGTGACGCCGTTGGTCACGTTGCAGAACCGCGTCGGGAAGATCTTCGCGAAGTCCGCAAACAGCGACTGCACCATCAGGTTCGAGTGGAGCTCGGACACGCCGTTGACCTTGTGGCTGATGACAACCGCCAGCCAGGCCATGCGCACGCGGCGGCCGTTCGACTCATCAATGATGGACGCGCGGCTCAGCAGGCCGGTATCGTTCGGATACTGCTCCTGCAGCGTCTTGAGGAAGTAGTCGTTAATCTCAAAGATAATCTGCAGATGGCGCGGCAGGATTTTGCCGAGCATGTCCACCGGCCACGTCTCCAGCGCTTCGCTCATCAGCGTGTGGTTGGTGTACGAGAACACCTGGCAGGTCACCTCAAAGGCGTCGTCCCAGCTGAACTTATGCTCGTCGATCAGCAGGCGCATCAGCTCCGGAATAGAGAGCACCGGGTGGGTGTCATTAAGGTGGATCGCGGTTTTCTCCGCCAGGTTGGCGTAGGTTTTGTGCAGCTGATGGTGGCGGCTGAGGATATCCTGAATGGTCGCCGAAACGAGGAAGTACTCCTGACGCAGGCGCAGCTCGCGGCCTGAGTAGGTCGAGTCATCCGGGTACAGCACGCGGGATACGTTCTCGGAGTGGTTTTTATCCTCCACCGCCGCGAAGTAGTCACCCTGGTTAAATTTACCGAGGTTAATTTCGCTACTGGCCTGAGCGCTCCACAGGCGCAGCGTGTTGGTGGCATCGGTGTCGTAGCCGGGGATGATCTGGTCGTAGGCCACGGCCAGGATCTCTTCCGTTTCCACCCAGCGGGATTTTTTTCCTTCCTGCTGAATACGCCCGCCAAAGCGCACCTTGTAGCGCGTGTTGTGGCGCTTGAACT
This sequence comes from Enterobacter roggenkampii, assembly GCF_001729805.1. Taxonomy (NCBI): domain Bacteria; kingdom Pseudomonadati; phylum Pseudomonadota; class Gammaproteobacteria; order Enterobacterales; family Enterobacteriaceae; genus Enterobacter; species Enterobacter roggenkampii. Next base: position 4,382,335 of record NZ_CP017184.1, read on the forward strand.
CCCACGGGTTGCCGTACTCCAGCCAGTAGTCCGGGGACTCTTTCTGGCGCCCGTCAACGATGTTCTGTTTGAACATGCCGTAATCGTAGCGAATACCGTAGCCGCGGCCCGGCAGCGCCAGCGTCGCCAGCGAGTCGAGGAAGCAGGCGGCAAGACGTCCCAGACCGCCGTTACCGAGGCCCGGGTCGTTCTCTTCGTCGATCAGTTCTTCTAAATCTAACCCCATCTCTTCCAGTGCGGTTTTGACGTCGTCATAAATACCGAGCGACAACAGCGCATTGGATAGCGTGCGGCCAATCAAAAATTCCATCGACAGATAGTAAACCTGACGCGTCTCCTGCGAGAGCTGGGCGCGGTTTGAGCGCAGCCAGCGTTCAACTAAGCGGTCGCGCACCGCAAACAGGGTGGCGTTCAGCCACTCGTGCTTGTTGGCAATAACCGGATCTTTCCCGATGGTGAACATCAGCTTGTAGGCGATGGAGTGCTTTAACGCCTCAACGCTGAGCGTGGGTGAAGAGTAGCTAAATGGAGCGTTCATATCAGTAACTTCGCCTCGTTACATCAAGCGTTGATAGAGATCGCGGTATGACTGCGCCGCAACGTGCCAGCTAAAGTCCATGGACATCGCCTGGCGTTGGACGTAGCGCCACAGCGATGGACGGGACCACAAGACGAAAGCACGCCGAATCGCCCGAAGCAGCGACCAGGCATTACTGTCCTCAAAGACAAACCCGCTGGCGATACCGTCCGCCAGGTTTTCCAGTGAGCTATCCGATACCGTATCCGCCAGCCCGCCCGTGCGGCGCACCAGCGGCAGGGTGCCGTATTTCAGGCCGTAAAGCTGCGTCAGGCCGCAGGGTTCGAAACGGCTCGGCACCAGGATGACGTCCGCGCCGCCCATAATGCGGTGCGAAAATGCCTCGTGGTAGCCAATCTGTACGCCCACCTGCCCCGGATGTTCCGCGGCGGCGGCAAGGAAACCTTCCTGCAATACCGGGTCGCCCGCGCCGAGCAGCGCCAGCTGCCCGCCCTGCTCCAGTAAACCGGGCAGCGCCTCCAGCACCAGATCCAGCCCTTTCTGGCTGGTCAGGCGGCTTACGACGGCGAACAGCGGCACTTTGTCGTTAACCTTCAGGCCCATCGCAATCTGCAGCTGGCGTTTGTTTTCCGCTTTGTCTTCCACGGAATCACGGCCATAGCGCGCCGCCAGCAGGAGATCGGTTTCCGGGCTCCAGATCTGTTCATCCACGCCGTTCAGAATGCCCGACAGGCGGCCTTCGCGGTGGCGCTGCTGCAGCAACCCTTCCATGCCGTAGCCAAATGCCGGCTGGGTGATCTCACGCGCGTAGGTTGGGCTCACCGCCGTGATGTGATCGGCGTAGTACAGCCCCGCCTTCAGGAACGAGATCTGCCCGTTAAACTCCAGACCGTGCATGTTAAAGAACGACCATGGCAGATCGATGTCATTCATGTGATGGGCGTAGTACATCCCCTGATAGGCCAGGTTATGCACGGTAAAGACCGATTTCGCCGGGTGGCCGCGCGCGGCGAGATACGCCGGGGCAAGCCCGGCGTGCCAGTCGTGCGCGTGCACCACATCCGGACGCCAGAACGGATCCAGCCCCGTCGCCATTTCTGCTCCAACCCAGCCGAGCAGCGCAAAGCGCAGCACGTTGTCGGTATAGGCGAACAGGTTCGTATCGTGATACGGGCTACCCGGGCGATCGTATAAATGCGGCGCGTCGATCAGGTAAATCCCTACGCCATTGTAATGTCCAAACAGCAGGGTAATGCGTCCGGCAAACGTTTCACGGCGGGTCACCACTTTTGCATCAGGTATACCGCGCCGGATATCCGGAAAGGCGGGCAGCAGGACTCGGGTATCCACGCCTCCGGCGATTTGCGCCGCCGGTAATGCGCCAAGCACATCTGCCAGACCGCCCGTTTTTAATAACGGGAACATCTCAGAACATACGTGTAAAACCTGCATCATCGCTCCTGTTTGATTTGCAGCTTCCGCAACATTTCCCGTGTGACTAACACGATCCCCTCTTCCGAACGGTAGAAACGACGCGCGTCTTCTTCCGCATTCTCCCCAATGACCATCCCTTCAGGGATGACGCAGGCACGGTCGATCACGCAACGACGCAGACGACACGAGCGCCCTACCCAGACGTCCGGCAATAAGACTGCCGAATCGATATTACAGAATGAATTTATCCGCACGCGCGGGAACAGCACCGACTGCACCACGACCGAACCGGAGATGATGCACCCGCCGGACACCAGCGAGTTCAGCGTCATGCCGTGGCTGCCGGAGCGGTCCTGCACGAATTTGGCTGGCGGCAGCGACTCCATATGGGTACGAATCGGCCAGTTCTGGTCGTACATATCCAGTTCAGGCGTGACCGATGCCAGATCGAGGTTCGCTTTCCAGTACGCTTCCAGCGTGCCCACATCGCGCCAGTACGGTTCCGCATTCGGGTCGGACTGCACGCAGGACAGCGGGAAAGGATGTGCATACGCCATGCCAGCTTTGGTGATTTTCGGAATGATGTCTTTACCGAAGTCGTGGCTTGAGTTTTCGTCTTTGTCGTCTTCTTCCAGCAGCTCATAAAGATAATCTGCGTCAAAGACATAGATCCCCATGCTGGCGAGCGATTTGGTGTCATCGCCCGGCATGGTTGGCGGGTTCGCCGGTTTTTCAACGAAGTCGATAATTTTGTCGTCGGCATCCACGTGCATGACGCCAAACGCCGTCGCTTCAGCAACGGGCACGGGCAGACACGCCACGGTGCAGCGCGCCCCTTTTTCGACGTGGTCGATAAGCATGTGGGAGTAATCTTGCTTGTAGATGTGGTCCCCGGCGAGGATCACAATGTATTCCGCGTTATAGCGACGAATGATGTCGAGGTTCTGGGTGACCGCATCCGCTGTCCCGCGATACCAGTTCTCGCCGTGAACGCGCTGCTGCGCAGGAAGGAGATCGACAAATTCGTTCATCTCTTCGCTGAAGAATGACCAGCCGCGCTGAATATGCTGCACCAGGGTGTGCGACTGATACTGCGTGATGACGCCAATGCGGCGAATGCCCGAGTTCAGGCAGTTGGAGAGCGCAAAGTCGATAATACGGAACTTACCACCAAAGTGAACGGCCGGCTTGGCGCGCTTGATGGTCAAATCTTTCAGACGGGTACCACGCCCGCCCGCAAGTATCAGGGCAACCGTTTTTAATGGTAGCTGGCGTGCCAACATTAAGGGATCGTTCTTCTCTAATCTAACCATGACTAACTCCTTTTTTATCATCTTTGGAATACGCACACTCCGTGCGCAGGCCCGTGCCAGACAGCCATTACTACCGGATTATCCGCTCCGGCAAAGGGGGGAACGGCTCGCCACTCCCCGTCAGGTAAAACAATCTCTGCGACGTCATCCGTCGCGTTCAGCGTGACCAGCCATTTATCCGACAGCAGGATTTGCAGGCGTGGTACGCCGTGTTGCCACTCTTGCGCGCTTAACGGTTGCGCGTCTTTATTCAGCCAGCGAACGTTGCCGTCACCCTCTTCCCACCAGCTGTTGGCGGTCAGCGCGGGGATCTGCTGGCGAAGATGGATCAGCGCAGCGGTAAAATGAATCAGCCCGCTGTTGGCTTCACCCCAGTCGAGCCAGGTTAAGGTGTTGTCCTGGCAATAGGCGTTGTTGTTACCGTGCTGGCTGTGACCATGCTCGTCGCCTGCCAGCAGCATCGGCGTGCCCTGCGACAGTAAAAGCGTTGTCAGCAGCGCATGAACGCTGGCGCGTCGCCGCTCTATCACATCCAGACTTCCGCCTAACCCTTCTATACCATGATTAAAGCTATGGTTATTGTTAGTGCCATCGCGATTCTCTTCGCCGTTCGCCTCATTGTGTTTCTGATTGAAACAAACGCAGTCCCTGAGCGTAAAACCGTCGTGCGCCGTCAACAGATTAACGGTGGCCGACGGGCGTTTGCCGTCGCGCTTAAAGAGATCGCTCGACGCGGCAAAGCGCTCGGCAAATTCCCCCAGCGACAGGTTCCGCTCCAGCCAGAAGCGGCGTACGGCGTCGCGGTAGTGGTCGTTCCACTCGGCAAACAGCGGCGGGAAATTCCCGACCTGATAACCGCCTTCACCAATGTCCCACGGCTCGGCAATCAGCTTCACCTGCGAGAGCACCGGACAGTTTTTTATCGCCTCAAACAATGGCGCCTGCTGACTGAACGCCGGCGTGCGTCCCATGACGGGCGCCAGGTCGAAACGAAAACCGTCGACGTGGAACGTCTCCACCCAGTATTTCAGGCATTCATACGCAAAATGCGTGACCGCCGGATGGCTGAGATTGAGCGTGTTACCGCAGCCGGTCCAGTTCTCATAATCGCCATCGTGCCTGATCCAATAATAGCTACGGTTATCAATTCCGCGCATGGAGAGCGTCGGGCCGTCGAGATCGCTTTCTGCGCTGTGGTTCAGCACCACGTCCAGAATGACCTCAATGCCCGCCGCGTGGAGCGCCTTCACCGCATCGCGGAACTCGTCCCGCGCCTTTTCCGGATGGACGGCATAGCGCGGCTCGAGCGCGAACATCGCCAGCGGGTTATAGCCCCAGTAGTTGCTCAGCCCCAGCCGCTGCAGACGCGGCTCGCTGGCAAAATGGGCGACGGGGAGCAGTTCCAGGGCGGTGATGCCGAGGTGTTTCAGGTAGGCGATCATGGTGGGATGCCCGAGCGCCTTGTAGGTGCCGCGCATCTCTTTGGGGATCGACGGATGCAGGTACGTCAGCCCTTTGACGTGGGCTTCATAAATAACGGTCTTGCCCCACGGCGTCTGCGGCGGGGCATCGTCTTCCCAGTCATAAAGATCGTTCACCACCACGCTTTTTGGCGCGACGGGCGCGCTGTCGCGGTGGTCGGGCTCGCCGTAGCCCACGTGGAAGAGCGGATCATCTTTAAATTCGCCGTCCACGCGGTGCGCGCACGGATCAATCAGCAGCTTCGCCGGGTTAAACCAGTGCCCCTGCGCGGGATCCCACGGACCGTGAACGCGAAAGCCGTACTGCATACCGGGCCGTCCTCCGGCCAGGTAGCCGTGCCAGGTATCCCCCGTGCGCGCAGGTAAATCGTAACGGTGCTCGTTACCTTCCCCGTCAAACACGCACAGTTCAACCCGCTCGGCGTGAGCGGAAAAGAGGGTGAAGTTCACCCCTTTTCCGTCAAAATGCGCCCCGAGCGGTTCGGGTTTACCTGCCGTAAGCTGCGTCATTCGCCCTCCCGCATCAGCCAGATGGTGCCAAGCGGCGGCAGCGTCAGGCTCAGGGAGTTGGGTCGCCCGTGGCTTTCAATGGCGTCGCTCTGTACCAGCCCACCGTTACCGGCGTTGCTGCCGTGGTAGTGCATCGAGTCGGTATTCAGAATTTCGCGCCATTTGCCCGGCTGGTTAATGCCGAAGCGGTAATGTTCGCGCGGCACCGGCGTAAAGTTGCTGGCGACGATGATCTCGTTACCCGCTTTGTCACGACGCACAAAGACAAACACCGAGCGCTCGTGGTCGTCCACCACCAGCCATTCAAAGCCGTACGGATCGAAGTCGAGTTCGTGCAGCGCTTTGTGGTGGCGATAGGTCAGGTTCAGATCGCGCACCAGACGCTGCACGCCGTGGTGCCAGTTGTCGCCGCCTTCCAGCAGATGCCAGTCGAGGCTGGCGTCGTGGTTCCACTCGCGCCCCTGGGCGAACTCATTGCCCATGAACAGCAGTTTCTTGCCCGGGAAGGCAAACATCCAGCCGTAATAGGCGCGCAGGTTGGCAAACTTCTGCCACGCGTCGCCCGGCATGCGGTCGAGAATCGATTTTTTACCGTGTACCACTTCATCGTGCGACAGCGGCAGCATGAAGTTTTCGGTGTAGTTGTAGAGCATCCCGAACGTCAGCTTGTCGTGATGATACTTACGGTGAACCGGATCCAGCTTCATGTAGTCGAGCGTGTCGTGCATCCAGCCCAGGTTCCACTTATACCAGAACCCCAGGCCGCCTGATGACGGCGGACGGGAGACGCCCGCAAAGTCGGTTGACTCTTCCGCCATGGTCACGGCACCGTCCACCTGCTCGCCGATAATGCGGTTGGTATTACGCAGGAATTCAATCGCTTCCAGGTTTTCGCGGCCACCAAACTCGTTCGGGATCCACTCCCCCTCTTTGCGGCTGTAGTCGCGGTAGATCATCGACGCCACCGCATCCACGCGCAGGGCATCGATGCCAAACCGCTCGATCCAGTACAGGGCATTCCCGACCAGGTAGTTTGAGACCTCACGGCGACCGTAGTTGTAGATCAGCGTGTTCCAGTCCTGGTGATAGCCTTCGCGCGGATCGCTGTGCTCGTACAGCTTCGTGCCGTCAAACTCTGCCAGCGCGAAATCATCCGCCGGGAAGTGGCCCGGCACCCAGTCGAGGATGACGTTCAGCCCGGCGGCGTGCGCGGCATCAATGAAATAGCGGAAGTCGTCGCGGGTGCCGAAGCGGCGGGTCGGCGCATACAGCCCGGTGGGCTGATAGCCCCAGCTGCCGTCGAACGGATGCTCGTTGACCGGCAGCAGCTCAAGGTGGGTAAAGCCCATCCATTTGGCGTATGGCACCAGCTGGTCGGCAAGCTCCCGGTAACTCAGCCAGAAGTTGTTATCGGTATGGCGGCGCCAGGAGCCGAGATGGACTTCATAGACGGATATTGGCGCATCAAAACGGTTGGCCTGTTTACGCTCCTCCGTCTGGACGACCTTCTCCGGCAGGCCGCAGATCAGCGACGCGGTATCCGGGCGCATCTGCGCTTCGAAGGCATACGGGTCGGCTTTAATGCGCAGCTTGCCGTGGGCGTCGATCATCTCGAATTTATAAAGCTGCCCGTGGTGTGCCCCGGGGATAAACAGCTCCCAGATGCCGGTTTCCCGACGCAGGCGCATCGGGTGACGGCGGCCGTCCCAGTAGTTGAACTGGCCGACAACGGAGACGCGCTGGGCATTGGGCGCCCACACGGAGAACCGCGTGCCGGTGATGCCGTCCATGGTATCGGCATGGGCGCCCAGCGTTTCATAAGGGCGAAGATGCGTCCCTTCGGAGAGCAGCCAGGCATCCATCTCTTTAAGCAGAGGGCCAAAGCTGTAGGGATCGTCAATCAGGTTTTGCTGACCGTGCCAGAGAACGGCGAGCTGATAGCGAAAAGGATTTTTACGACGGGGCATCACGCCCGAGAAGAAGCCACGGGAATCGAGGCATTCAAGGTTACCGACTTTGCGGCCGGTTTTGGGTTCAATCACCCAGACTTCTGTGGCATCCGGCAACAGGGCACGAACTTCCAGACCTGCCTCAGTACGGTGCATCCCAAGCACAGAAAAGGGGTCAGCGAAATGACCCGCAATAAGCGCATTAATCACGTCTCTATCCACACGATCGGACATGGTATTCATCCTGTTTTTATGTCGTCCTTTTTAAGCGCTCCGGGACGACTTTTAATGTGACCTGAACGGGACAGCACAAAAATGTGCATCCATTCTGCTCCGTTCGAACCTCAGGTAAGAAATGACTCTTCCTTAAAGCATAGCCAACGCTCTAAATGACTCCTGATAAAAAATAAGACATACGCGTGTTACTCCATGTAGTACGCAAAAAAAAGGGGTGAAAATCACCCCCGGTATTTAACAAATTATTACGCCAGCTGGCGCAGCATGCGGCGCAGCGGCTCAGCGGCGCCCCACAGGAGCTGGTCACCGACGGTGAACGCGGAGAGATACTCCGGCCCCATGTTCAGCTTACGCAGACGGCCAACCGGCGTGGTCAGCGTGCCGGTCACCGCTGCCGGGGTCAGCTCGCGCATGGTGATATCGCGATCGTTTGGCACCACTTTCGCCCACGGGTTGTGCGCGGCCAGCAGCTCTTCCACGGTCGGAATAGACACATCTTTTTTCAGTTTAATGGTGAAGGCCTGGCTGTGGCAGCGCAGCGCGCCGATACGCACGCACAGACCGTCAACCGGAATGGTGTTCGCGGTATTGAGGATTTTGTTGGTCTCGGCCTGGCCTTTCCACTCTTCGCGGGTCTGGCCGTTATCCAGCTGCTTGTCGATCCACGGGATCAGGCCACCGGCCAGCGGTACGCCAAAGTTATCCACCGGCAGCTCGCCGCTGCGGGTCAGCTCGGTCACTTTACGCTCGATATCGAGAATAGCCGACGCCGGGTTTGCCAGCTCGGTCGCGACGCTCTGGTGCAGCTGGCCCATCTGGGTCAGCAGCTCGCGCATATGACGCGCGCCGCCGCCGGACGCCGCCTGGTAGGTCGCCACGGAGACCCACTCCACCAGATCCTGCGCGAACAGGCCGCCGAGGGACATCAGCATCAGGCTGACGGTGCAGTTACCGCCAACAAAGGTTTTTACGCCGTTGTTCAGGCCATCGGCGATCACGCCCTGGTTAACCGGGTCGAGAATGATAATGGCATCGTCTTTCATGCGCAGCGACGAGGCCGCGTCAATCCAGTAGCCCTGCCAGCCGCTTTCACGCAGCTTTGGATAGATTTCGTTGGTATAATCGCCGCCCTGGCAGGTCACAATAATGTCGAGTGCCTTCAGCGCTTCCAGATCGTAAGCATCCTGCAACGTGCCTGTGGTACCACCAAAGGACGGAGCAGCCTGGCCGAGCTGAGAAGTGGAGAAGAAGACCGGGCGGATAGCGTCGAAATCGCGCTCTTCAACCATGCGTTGCATGAGTACAGAGCCGACCATACCGCGCCAGCCGATAAAACCAACGTTTTTCATAGCATTTTTTTCCTGCTGAGGGTGTGTGCTGATTGTGCAAGCCAGTATTGAACTGGGATATGCTTCACCTTACAAAATGCTGCCAAAGTCGCAAGCGAAATTAATCGATGATTGCCCGGCAATCAGAAATACAGCTAATTATCATAATAACCTTAGAGAAATTCAGGGATAATTTACATGAGTGAAATCATTTCCGCCGCGGTTTTATTGATCCTGATAATGGATCCCCTGGGTAACCTGCCGATCTTCATGTCGGTGCTGAAGCACACCGAGCCGAAGCGCCGCCGGGCGATCATGATCCGCGAGCTGCTCATCGCCCTGCTGGTGATGTTTATCTTCCTGTTTGCGGGTGAAAAAATCCTCGCCTTCCTGAACCTGCGCGCTGAAACCGTGTCGATTTCCGGCGGGATTATTCTGTTCCTGATTGCGATTAAGATGATTTTCCCGAGCGCGGAAGGCAGCAGCAGCGGCCTGCCTGCGGGTGAAGAGCCGTTTATTGTGCCGCTGGCGATCCCGCTCGTCGCGGGGCCGACCATTCTGGCGACGCTGATGCTGCTGTCGCACCAGTATCCGAATCAGATGAGCCATCTGGTCATTGCCCTGCTGATTGCCTGGGGCGGGACGTTTATCATCCTGCTGCAGTCGTCCCTGTTCCTGCGCCTGCTGGGCGAAAAAGGGGTAAACGCGCTGGAGCGCCTGATGGGGCTGATTCTGGTCATGATGGCAACGCAGATGTTCCTGGATGGGATCAGGGCGTGGATGAAGGGATGACGTTCTCCCTCTCCCTGTGGGAGAGGGCATCAGGCCGCAGAGGCCGTATTCTTGCCGGGTGGCGGCTTCGCCTTACCCGGCCTACAACGGCTCTAGTCCCGTAGGTCGGGTAAGCGTTAGCGCCACCCGACTTTTTTCACAGTGGCAAGATGCCTTCATTTGTACGCAACCAGCGCGGTGCTTTCAACATACCGCTATACAGCTCAACTAAGCCTTGCAACAAATCTCCAGCCACTCTTTCATCACTCTCTGAAAGTGAACGAGCCAACAGCAACTGCGTTAATAGCGGGCAATAGCTTCCCAACTGATCAACTTCCGGTTCGAAGGCAGGGACGTCCAGAGGCAGGTCATCTACCGTTAAACTCGCTTTTAAATATTCAGGAACAGGTTCAAGCATGGGTGCGGCCTGATACCCTCAACCTCCCCCCAAATAAGTCAGGGCTACCCCTTACGAATCAAATACCGGTACGGCAGCGTTTCCGTCTGCTGCGCCACCAGTTCATGCTCCATAAAGGTACAAAAACCGGGAATGTCGCGCGTGGTGGCAGGGTCGTCGGCAACGATCAGCAGCGTTTCACCGGTCTGCATGTTGCGCACGGTTTTACGTACCATCATTACCGGTTCCGGGCAGCGAAGGCCCTGGGCATCAAGAGTGTGGTCTGGGCTGGAAAACAGGTCGGTCATGATCTTCTCGGTCAGGTAAAAACGGCTGTAGTTTACGCCCCGTTGCGGTCAATGCAAACCAGGTTAACGATTGCGTAAAAACTAACCATTGCAATGTCCCGCCAAAGCAGTATCATGCTGCGGTTTTTATTGGGTTCCCTCACCCCAACGTATAAAAAGGTCACAATATGACGCAGTTTTCTGAATCACAGCGCGTAAAAGCGTTGTTCTGGCTTTCGCTTTTCCATTTGCTGGTGATCACCTCCAGCAACTATCTGGTGCAGCTCCCTATCTCCATCTTTGGTTTTCATACCACCTGGGGCGCATTCAGCTTTCCGTTTATTTTCCTCGCCACCGATCTGACCGTGCGTATTTTTGGCGCACCGCTGGCTCGCCGCATTATTTTTGCGGTCATGCTCCCGGCGCTGTTCATCTCGTACGGGGTTTCGTCCCTGTTTTATATGGGAAGCTGGCAGGGCTTTGAGGCGTTAACCCACTTTAACCTGTTTGTCGCCCGTATCGCCGCAGCAAGCTTTATGGCCTACGCGCTGGGGCAGATTCTGGACGTGCACGTGTTTAATCGCCTGCGTCAGAATCATCGCTGGTGGATGGCACCCACCGCCTCCACGCTGTTCGGTAACGTGAGCGATACGCTGGCCTTCTTCTTCATCGCCTTCTGGCGTAGCCCGGATGCGTTCATGGCCGAACACTGGATGGAAATCGCGCTGGTGGACTACTGCTTCAAGGTGCTCATCAGCATTGTATTCTTCCTGCCCATGTACGGCGTGCTGCTGAATATGCTGCTGAAAAGGCTGGCAGATAAATCTGAAATCACGGCATTGCAGGCTGGTTAAGGGTTCGCTTGATCAGTTGTGATAAGATGAGCGAATGAGCCGTTATGGCCGTTTATCGAAAGGAAGAAGTCAATGCGCAATCTGGTTAAATATGTCGGGATTGGCCTGCTGGTTGTGGGTCTTGCAGCCTGTGATAACAGCGACACGAAAACGCCTGCTCAGGGCGCATCCGCAGAAAGCAATGCGACCGGCCAGCCGGTGAATCTGATGGATGGCAAACTCAGCTTCTCTCTGCCAGCCGATATGACTGACCAGAGCGGCAAGCTGGGCACTCAGGCGAATAACATGCACGTTTACTCCGACGCAACCGGGCAGAAAGCGGTCATTGTGATTGTGGGCGACGACACCAGCGAAGATCTGGCGGTCCTGTCCAAACGTCTGGAAGATCAGCAGCGCGGCCGCGACCCGCAGCTGCAGGTCGTGACCAATAAATCCATCGAGCTGAAAGGCCATAAGCTGCAGCAGCTGGACAGCATCATCTCTGCGAAGGGCCAGACCGCGTACTCCTCTGTCGTGCTGGGCAAGGTCGATAACAAACTCCTGACCCTGCAGATCACCCTGCCAGCGGAAGATCAGCAGAAAGCGCAGACGGCTGCTGAAAACATCATTAACACCATCGTAATCCAGTAACGTTTCACGATGATGACGTGGCCTCCGGTGCCTGCACCGGGGGCCATTTTTTTAGCCGCCACGTCAGCAGCAATGCCATCATGACCAGACCCGCCGCGGCAAGATAGATCACCGGTACCCCCGCCCAGGCCATTACCAGCCCTGCCAGCGGCCCGGTAATGCCCAACGACATATCCATAAACACCGTATAGGTCGCCAGCGCCGCCCCCTGGTTCTGCTGCGGCACCGCTTTCACCGCGACCACGCCCAGCGCCGGGAAGACCAGTGAAAAACCGGCTCCCGCGAGAAATACGCCCATTTTCGCCATCCAGGGCGCGCTGGCTACGCCGGTCAACAGCAGCCCGACAATCTCTACCGCAAAGCAGATCGTCGCCACGTTCAGCCCGCCCAGACGGTTGATGCCGTTAGGGAAAAGCAGGCGCGCCCCAACAAACGCACAGCTAAACAGGGTTAACGCAAAGGCCGCGCCGTCCCAGCCTTTGGCGTCATAGAACAGGGTAATGAAGGTGGCGATGACCCCGAAGCCGGTGGTCGCCAGCGCCAGCGCCATCCCGTATGGCCAGACCCGCCCGAGCACCGCCCGGAACGGCAGCGGCTTGCCCTTGCTGGCCTTCACTTTCGGGCGCGGCAGCGCAAACAGAATCGCCACAAGCGCGACCGCCATAATGGTGAGCGACAGTCCATACAGCCCGCCAAACGCATAGCAGGCCACGCCGAGCGGCGCACCGAGCGCCATCGCGCCGTAGGTGACAATCCCGTTCCAGGAGATCACCCGACCAATGTGTGGCGTCCCGACAACCCCCACGCCCCAGAGCGTCGAGCCGGTTCCCGCCAGGCTTTGCCCAATGCCGAGGATGACGCGGCCCAGGCAGAGCAGCGCCAGGCTGACCAGCGGCCAGTGGCTGGCTGAGGCAGCCAGCAGGTAGCTCAGGCCACTGAGGAAGCAGCCGCACAATCCCACCACCACGATGCTTTTTGGACCGAACGTGTCCGCGTATCGCCCGGCATGCGGGCGGCTCAGGAGCGTGGCGAAATACTGCAGGCTAATCACCAGCCCCGCCCAGAAGGCACTGAAGCCCATCACGTCATGGACATAGCCCGGCAGAACCGCCAGCGGCAGGCCGATGGTGAGATAGCTGGCAAAGTTAAAAATCACAACGGAAACGATGCGCAGATTGAGGCGCAGTCCGCTCAGTGCCGGTTCAGCGGCAGGTTCGGGCATGGGGTTCTACCTGGATTTTTTACAACAGTGTTTCACTATTACCACGCCCCAATAAGAAAATCAGCAGCGACTTTCAGATTAACGGTGCCAGACGAAGCGAGGCCCGGGCACTACACTTACCGGGTCATCACATTAAGGAACGCGCATGATCGCTAACCCGTCCGACAAAGCAGGACTCCACATCTTATTAAAGCTCGCCTGTCTGGTGGTTATCCTTGCGGGTATCCATGCGGCCGCCGACATCATAGTTCAGCTCCTGCTGGCGCTCTTTTTTGCCATTGTGCTTAATCCGCTGGTCACCTGGTTTCTGCGCCGGGGCGTTAGCCGCCCGGTCGCCATCACTATCGTCGTCATCGTGATGCTGATTGCCCTGACGGCGCTCTTCGGCGTGCTGGCGGCCTCGCTGAGTGAATTCTCCACCATGCTGCCGCAGTACAACAAAGAGCTGACGCGGAAGATCGTCGCACTCCAGGAGATGGTGCCTTTCCTTAATCTGCATATCTCACCCGAACGGATGCTGCGCAGGATGGACTCCGAGAAGGTCATGACCTACGCCACCACCTTGATGACGGGGCTTTCCGGCGCGATGGCCAGCATTCTGCTGCTGGTCATGACGGTGGTGTTTATGCTGTTTGAAGTCCGCCACGTCCCCTATAAGCTGCGCTTTGCACTGAATAACCCACAAATTCACATTGCTGGCTTACACCGGGCGCTGAAGGGCGTCTCTAAATATCTGGCGCTGAAAACGCTGCTAAGCGTCTGGACCGGGATCATCGTCTGGCTGGGGCTGATGCTGATGAACGTGCAGTTCGCGCTGATGTGGGGCGTGCTGGCGTTTCTGCTGAACTACGTGCCCAACATTGGCGCGGTGCTTTCCGCCGTGCCGCCGATGATTCAGGCGTTTCTGTTTAACGGTTTCTACGAATGTATGCTGGTCGGCGCGTTATTCCTCGTCGTGCACATGGTGCTGGGCAATATTCTCGAACCACGCATGATGGGGCACCGGCTCGGCATGTCGACGCTGGTCGTCTTTTTATCCTTACTGGTTTGGGGATGGCTGCTGGGCCCGGTCGGTATGCTGCTCTCGGTCCCCCTGACCAGCGTGTGTAAGATCTGGATGGAGACCACCAAAGGCGGCAGCAAGCTGGCCATTTTGCTCGGGCCGGGAAGGCCGAAAAGCCGGTTGCCTGGGTAGCTGACCTACCTGTATAGGTAGGTTTAAACCGCCAATAATCCGCCTTAAATTACCGCGTTCATAACCTGTCGCGGTATTTTTATTTGCGTTAAGGAAATATTAATTCTGTTTTTGTTTACGTCGGTCGCATTACGTTGAAACGCAAATCATGATTTAACGCAAATTAAAAAAAATGAAATTGTTAATTATTTTCCATGTTATTATGCCCGCCTTCGCGTCAACGTAATGCAAACATTAATATTGATTAAAAAAACATCTGGCACATAAGAAACGCCGGATGAATATTATTTGTAAAAACCACTACCTTTAATTGTTATTATTGATATGGAGTTGTTGATGAAAAAGATCGTTAAATGGTGTGCTGCCGCCGTATTCGTTGGCGCACTGGCAGGCTGTGCGCGTACTGCCCCAATCGCTCAGGTTCACTCTACTGTGAGCGCGGGTCATACCGCCGACCAGGTAAAAACAGCGATTTTGAAAGCAGGACAAAAACGTGACTGGATCATGACGGAAGCCGGTCCGGGCGTTATCAAAGGTCGTCTGCAGGCGCGCGACCACTCGGTCGACGTTCGTATTCCTTATTCCGCAACAAGCTATTCCATTAACTACGAAAGCAGTATGAACCTGAAAGCGGCTGACGGTAAAATTCACAAAAATTATAACCGTTGGGTGAATAACCTCGACCACGATATTCAGCTGAACCTCTCCGCGGGCGCCGCACTGTAATATTTTTCTAAAGTCGGGCCGCATATGGCCCGATAACCCTTATTTCTTGCCCTGAAAGGTTACGCAGCAATGTACGAAAAGGATACGCTCAGCGCACTGGATGCCATTACCGAAGCGCAACGCATCGCTTTTGCTCCGATGTTATTTCAGACCGCGCTTTGTCTGCGTAACTCAGGCATTCTCGCCTGGCTCGATAAACAAGGTAAAGAGGGTGCCAGCCTCGAGGAAATAACCGAACACAGCACGCTCGGCAGCTATGGCGTCAGCGTACTGCTGGATATGGGATTAAGCGGGCGGATCGTTACCCAACAGCATGGACGTTATTTTCTGGCGAAAGTGGGCCACTTTTTACTGCACGATGAAATGACCCGCGTAAATATGGATTTCACTCAGGACGTTTGTTACAAAGGGCTATTTCACCTGGCGGACGCCCTGAAGGAAGAAAAACCTGCGGGATTAGCGGTGTTTGGCAACTGGCCAACCATCTATCCGGCATTATCCCAATTACCGGCTCAGGCGAAAGAGAGCTGGTTCGCCTTTGATCATTACTATTCCGACGCCGCGTTTGACGCCGCTTTGCCATATATATTCGCAAGCTCGCCGACAAAATTGTACGATGTGGGCGGAAATACGGGTAAATGGGCGTTACGCTGCTGCCGCTATGACGAAAATGTTGCCGTGACGATCCTCGACCTGCCGCAGCAGATAGCGCTGGCGCAGGAAAACATCGCAAAAGCAGGTTTTTCTCATCGTATTGGATTCCATGCTGTCGATATGCTTAGCCCAGCAGCCTTGCCGGGTGAGGCCGACGTCTGGTGGATGAGCCAGTTTCTGGATTGTTTCTCTCCGGATCAGATTGTCGCCATGCTGACGCGCGTCGCACAGGTCATGAAGCCAGGCGCACGTTTGTGCATCATGGAGCTTTTCTGGGATGCCCAGAAGTTTGAAGCGGCCTCTTTCAGCCTGAATGCCACCTCGCTCTATTTCACCTGTATGGCGAATGGCAATAGCCGGTTTTACAGCGTAGAGGCGTTTTATCGTTACCTGGAGAGCGCAGGTTTCAGCGTTGAACAGCGTCTGGATAACCTTGGGGTCGGGCATACCCTGCTGATATGCACCAAACGTGAACAATAGAGCAGCTTAGCTGCCCGGGTGGCCAGGTCTGCCCTTTGAATACGGTTTTTTTCGCGGACGCGCGTAGATGAAATTTTCACTGAACATTATCGACTGGCAGGCGAGAGCCCCAGGACTCAGCGATGCCACAGAGTGGCAGGCGTGGTCACGCCTGCAGCTGCCCGTCGATCCAGCGGCCCCGCTTCCCCGGCTGACCGCTTTACCCATGATGACCGCGCGCCGCCTCAATTCAGGCAGTAAGCTGGCGGTGGACATTGGTCTCGCTATGCTGCAACACCACGCCATTGATGCCGTCGTCTATTCCAGCCGCCACGGCGAGCTGGAGCGCAACTACCGTATTCTGCATGCTCTGGCGACGGGGCAATCCGTATCGCCTACCGACTTCGCCATGTCCGTGCACAACTCGGCGGTGGGCAATCTCACGATTACCGCACGCCAGGCAATCGTCTCGTCATCCATTTCTGCCGGGCTGGACACCTTCCAGCAGGCATTATGTGAAGTCCTGAGCCTGCTGCAGGCGGGCTACTCCCGCGTCTTGCTGGTCGATTTTGACGGCGCACTGCCGGAATTTTACCACCCGGCGTTACCGCACCAGATGCCCACCTGGCCCTACGCGCTGGCGCTGGTGATTGAATCCGGCAAGGAATTGCAGTGTGAAACCCGCAGCGGCTGCACGGGGGATGAACCCGCCCTTCCGCAAAGCCTGGTGTTCCTGCAACGCTATCTCAGCGAGGCACGCCAGTTTGTGGTACCCGGCGAACGTTTGCTGTGGCAATGGACGCGCGCATGAACCGCCTGACTGCCCGAATTAACTGGTTATGGCGTCTGGTGATGACCGGATTCTGCTTCGTGCTGTTTGGCGTGGGCGGGCTGCTGCTGTCACTGGTATGGTTCAACCTGCTGCTGATCGTCCAGCGCGACCGCACCAACCGCCGTCGCCTTGCGCGGCGCAGCATTGCGGCCAGCTTCCGCTTCTTCCTGACCGTTGCCCGTGGCCTCGGGGTACTGGACTATCGCATTCACAATCTTGACGCCCTGCGCAACGATCGGGGTTGTCTGGTGGTGGCTAACCACCCCACGTTAATTGACTACGTGATTCTGGCATCGGTGATGCCAGAAACCGACTGTCTGGTGAAAAGCGCGCTGCTGCGCAATCCGTTTGTCAGCGGCGTCATCCGCGCGGCGGATTACCTGATTAACAGCGAAGCCGAGCCTCTGCTGGCTGCAAGCCAGCAGCGTCTGGCTCAGGGCGACACGCTGTTAATCTTCCCGGAAGGCACACGTACCCGGTCTGGCGAAGCTATTTCCCTCCAGCGCGGCGCAGCAAATATCGCCGTGCGCTGTAACAGCGATCTGCGGGTGGTGCTGATCCACTGTAGCGAACATCTGCTGGATAAAAAAAGTCGCTGGTATGATGTGCCGCCAGAAAAACCTGTCTTCACCGTGGATGTCCGCGACCGCGTGAACATCGACGAATTTTACGATGCAAATGAACAAGAACCGGCGCTGGCGGCAAGGCAGTTAAACCGGCATCTACAGCATCGATTAACATCAGGCCTTCAATCTTTGTCAGGAATTAATGATGCAAGCGCTTTATCTTGAAATTAAGAATCTCATTATCACCACGCTGAATCTGGACGAGCTTACCGCAGAGGATATTGATACCGATGCCGCGCTGTTTGGCGATGGGCTGGGTCTCGACTCTATCGACGCGCTGGAACTGGGTCTGGCCGTGAAAAACCAGTATGGCGTGGTGCTTTCTGCTGAAAGCGAAGAGATGCGCCAGCACTTCTTTTCCGTCGCCACGCTGGCGTCCTTTATCAACGCTCAACGCGCCTGAGATGTGATCACGATGACCGAACAAGAAACCATTTATCAGGAAGTCTGTGGCCTTCTGACCCGACTGTTTGAAATCGACCCGCAGGATATTACCCCTGAAGCCCGTCTTTACGAAGACCTGGAGCTGGACAGCATTGATGCGGTGGACATGATTGTTCATCTGCAGAAGAAAACGGGCAAGAAAATCAAGCCGGAAACCTTCAAATCGGTTCGTACCGTTCAGGATGTGGTAGACGCCGTCGAACAGCTTCTGCGCGAAGAGTAAGACGTCGTGCGCGGCGGACGGACATTCCCGATCATCCCACTTCTGACGGGGTTGATGCTGCTGGCGTGGCCCTTCCTGGTTGGATTTGGGCTGGCGCATAACAGCCTGCAGTGGCTATTACCCGTGATGGCTCTGGTGTTACTGCTGCGGCTGCGTCAGGCGCAGCGGAACACAAGCCCGATGCGGTATGTGGTGCAGTGCGTGGCGCTGGCGGGGATCGCCCTCTGCACGGCAAGCTACCTGCTGAAAGCCCACCAGTGGCTGCTGCTCTACCCGGTGGTCGTCAACCTTGTCATGCTGGCCGTGTTTGGCGGTTCGCTGTGGACAGCGATGCCGCTTGTCGAACGACTGGCGCGCTTGCGCGAGCCAAACTTGCCCCCGGAGGGCGTGCGCTATACCCGTAAGGTGACCCTCGTCTGGTGCGGTTTTTTCGTCGGCAACGGCACGATGGCGCTGTTTACCGTCCTCCACGGCGACATGCATCTGTGGACGCTATGGAACGGTATGGTGGCTTACATCCTGATGGGGATGCTGATGGCAGCAGAGTGGCTGGTGCGCCAGCGGGTGATAAAAAAAGAGATGCACAATGACTAACCCCCTTCCGCTGGGCCAGTGGTTAAATGCGCCGCGCCCTGACGACACGCCTGTTGCCTGGCTTGACGATCGTACCTGGACGCTGGGCCAGTTGCGCCACGACGTAACCTTACTGGTCGAGACCCTGCGTCAGCAGGAAGGCGAGCGCTGGGCGCTGTGCTTTGAAAACAGCTACCTGTTTATTGTTGCGCTGCTGGCCTCGCTGCACGCCGGTAAAACACCGGTCATTCCCGGCCATAGCCGCGTCTCGCAGCTTGAAGAACAGCAATCTTTGTTTAGCGGCGTTCTGAGCGATCGGACTCTTGGTTTTCATGGGAAACAGATTGTGGTGGCCTCCAGCCACCAGACAGCCAGCCACTGGGTGCCTCTGCCGATCATTGACGAAAACCGCTTCGTTGAACTGTTCACCTCAGGCTCCACGGGCACCCCGCGCCGGGTGGTTAAGCACATCGTCAGTCTGGATCGCGAAGCCCGCCTGCTGGCTAACCGCTTTGGTGAGCGTCTGGCCGGATGCAGCATTGTGGCCTCGGTCGTACCGCAACATCTGTATGGCCTGACATTCCGTATCGTCTTGCCGATGGCGCTGGGCCTGCCGCTGCATGCCGCGATGCTCTATTACGCAGAACAACTGGCCGCCCTGCCTCCTGACAGGCAATACCTGTTCATCAGCAGCCCGGCGTTCCTGAAGCGCCTGGATACCGAGCTTGCCGCGCCGCCCGTCAGGATGCTGATTTCAGCAGGTGGAATGCTGCCCTGGCGTGACGTCTCGACCACCTCCGGCTGGCTTAACCTTTGGCCGGATGAAATTTATGGCAGTACCGAAACCGGGATCCTCGCCTGGCGCCATCGTCAGGAGGATAACGTGCCCTGGCTACCGTTCCCCGGCGTGATCTTCCATCAGGAAGATGACGCCTGTCGCGTTACGTCGCCACTGATCCATGAGCCAGAAGGGCTCCAGCTCGACGATATCCTGCACTTCGACAGCGAGGGGCTTTTCAGCATCGCCGGTCGCCGCGGGCGAGTGGTCAAAATTGAAGAAAAACGCATCTCGCTTAACGAGATCGAACGCCGCCTGCTGGAGCTCGACGGTATTTGCGAAGCGGCCGCCCTGCCGGTCACGCGCGGGGGTCGTCAGGGGATTGGCGCCCTGCTGGTTCTGGATGAAACGGCCCGTCAGCGCGGGTATGTGCAGGATAAAAAAGCGCAGGAGTTCGCCTGGCGTCGCGCCCTGCTGCCGTGGCTTGAACCCGTCGCGGTGCCGCGCTACTGGCGCATCGTTGATGAAATGCCGGTAAACAGTATGAACAAGCGTGTCTATGCGCAGTTAGAGGAGTTATTTCATGAAAATTCATGAAATTGAGCGCCACCAGACACAGCCGGAGAAGCTGGAGATCGTTTTGCATCTCGACGCAACGCTGTTCTGGTTTCAGGGCCATTTCGCCGTACAACCGCTGCTGCCCGGCGTTGCGCAGCTTGACTGGGTGATGCACTACGCCACGACGTTACTGGCACCGGGCTATCGCTTTCACAGCATTCAAAACGTGAAGTTTCAGGCACCACTGCTGCCGGAAACCACGGTGACGCTGATGCTTGAGTGGCATGCCGAACGTCAGATGCTGACCTTCAGCTATCAACGCCATGCCGGGGCTGAGCGCCACACCGCCAGCAGCGGGAAAATTCGTCTATGTCAGTAATCTTTCGTCCCTGCGTGCTGATCCCGTGCTACAACCACGGCGCGATGATTGCCAGCGTGCTGTCACGTCTCGCGCCGTTCGGCCTGCCGTGCCTGGTGGTGGATGACGGCAGCGACGCAGTAACCCGTCAGGAGCTTGAGCGCCTGGCGGCGGAGCAGCCGCAGATGACGCTGGTTCGTCTGGCGCAAAACGCCGGAAAAGGTGCCGCGGTCATCAGAGGGCTGGAGGAGTGCGCGCGGACGGGTTACACCCACGCCGTGCAGGTGGATGCGGACGGTCAACACGCCATTGAAGATATCCCCAAACTGCTGGCGCTGGCGGAGCGCCACCCGGACGCGCTGATTTCCGGCCAGCCCATTTACGATGACTCTATTCCGCGCTCCCGACTTTACGGGCGCTGGATCACCCACGTTTGGGTGTGGATTGAAACCTTATCGCTGCAGCTTAAAGACAG
The DNA here is from genome assembly GCF_001729805.1 of Enterobacter roggenkampii. Classification (NCBI taxonomy): domain Bacteria; kingdom Pseudomonadati; phylum Pseudomonadota; class Gammaproteobacteria; order Enterobacterales; family Enterobacteriaceae; genus Enterobacter; species Enterobacter roggenkampii. Next base: position 4,403,187 of record NZ_CP017184.1, read on the forward strand.
CATGTGCGGCTTTCGGGTCTATCCGGTTTCACCCACGCTGCGGCTGGCAGCGCGCGAACCGCTCGGCAAGCGGATGGACTTTGACACCGAAGTGATGGTTCGTCTCTACTGGCAGGGCAACACCAGCGTCTTTCTGCCCACGCGCGTGACCTATCCGCAGGACGGTTTGTCCCACTTCGACGCGCTAAAAGATAACGTGCGGATCTCCCTGATGCATACCCGGCTCTTCTTCGGCATGCTGCCCCGCATGCCCGGCCTGCTTTTCCGTCGACGCCGCCAGCACTGGGCGCAGCAGGACGAGGTCAAGGGTCTGTGGGGGATGCGCCTGATGCTGCGCGTCTGGGAACTACTGGGTCGGCGGGCCTTTACCGTGCTGTTGTGGCCGGTTATCGGCGTGTACTGGCTTATCGCGCGTCCGGCGCGGCAGGCCTCGCGGCAGTGGATGGCGAGAGTGAAGCAAGAACTGCGTCAGCGGAGCATGCCTGTTCCCTCACGGCTTAACAGCTTTTTCCATTTCATGCGCTTCGGCAACGCGATGCTGGATAAAGTCGCCAGCTGGCGCGGCGAGCTGAAGCTTCATCGCGATATTGTCTTTGCCCCCGGCGCGAGCGAAGCGTTAAACATCGCGGCTCCACAGGGCAAACTGCTGCTGGCCTCGCACCTTGGCGACGTAGAGGCCTGCCGGGCCCTGGCTCAGCTGGAAGGCAGTAAAATCATCAACGCCCTGGTTTTCAGCGAGAACGCCCAGCGCTTTAAGCAAATCATGAGCGAAATGGCGCCCGAAGCTGGCGTGAATTTGATGTCGGTCACCGACATCGGCCCGGACACCGCCATTGCCATCAAAGAGAAGCTTGAGCGCGGTGAATGGGTCGCGATTGTGGGGGATCGCATCGCGGTGAATCCGCAGCGCGGCGGCGAATGGCGCGTGATCTGGAGCCGATTCATGGGCCAGCCTGCACCGTTCCCACAGGGGCCGTTTATCCTGGCCTCCATCCTGCGCTGCCCGGTGGTGCTGATTTTCGCCCTGCGCCAGCAGGGTAAGCTCGTCCTGCACTGCGAGCCGTTTGCCGACCCGCTGCGCCTGCCGCGCGGTGAACGCCAGCAGGCACTGCAAGATACCGTCGATCGCTATGCGCAGCGGCTGGAACATTACGCCCTCATGTCGCCGCTCGACTGGTTTAATTTTTTCGATTTCTGGCATCTGCCAGAGTCCAGTGAGAAGGAGTAAAGGGTGCTAACCGATCCCCGCTTTACGACTGAAGTCGAGATCACCGTTCCGTTCCACGACGTCGATATGATGGGCGTGGTCTGGCACGGTAACTATTTCCGCTACTTTGAGATCGCCCGCGAGGCGCTGCTCAATCAGTTTGATTATGGCTATCGCCAGATGAAGGCCTCCGGCTACGTCTGGCCCGTCGTCGACACCCGGGTGAAATACCGCGATGCGGTGACCTTTGAGCAGCGTATTCGCGTCCGCGCGCACATTGAAGAGTATGAAAACCGCCTGCGCATTGCCTATCAAATTTTCGATGCGCAGACCGGCAAACGCACGACCACCGGTTACACCATTCAGGTGGCGGTGGAAGAAGCGACCCGCGAAATGTGCTTTGTGAGCCCGGCAATACTGTTTGAACGTATGGGAGTAACACCATGAAATGGTTGCCTTTACTGGCGCTGATCGTCAGCCCGCTGGTCAGCGCCGTGACGCTGGATGAGCTGCAGCAGCGCTTCACCGAGCAGCCCGTGGTGCGCGCGCATTTCGAACAGGTTCGCACGATAAAAGATATGCCGCAGCCGCTGCGCTCGCAGGGCGAGATGCTGATCGCCCGCGACAGCGGCCTGCTGTGGGATCAAAAAGCGCCGTTTCCGATGACGCTCCTGCTGGACGACAAGCGGATGGTGCAGGCGATTAACGGCCAGCCGCCGCAAACCATCACTGCCGACAATAATCCGCAGATGTTCCAGTTCAACCATCTTCTGCGCGCCCTGTTCCAGGCGGACCGCAAGGTGCTGGAAGAGAACTTCCGCATCGATTTTAAAGACCTGGGAGCGGGCCGCTGGTCGCTGGTGCTTACGCCAAAAACGACGCCGCTGGACAAGATTTTCGCCACCCTCGATCTGGGCGGCGCGACCTATCTGGAAACGATTCGCCTCAACGACAAACAGGGCGACCGTACCGATATCGCCCTTTCTCACCACCAACTGACGCCCGCCAGCCTGACCGATGACGAACGCCAACGCTTTGCCGCACCGTAAATCCCTGCGCCCGGCGCTGCTGTGGGCCACGTTATGCCTGATTCTGCTGGGCGTGTTGCTGTCGCTGCTGCCCGGCGCGCGACTGAACAGCAGCGTGCTGGCCATGCTGCCGAAGCAGACGCTGGGGGCGATCCCGCCGGCGCTCAACGACGGGTTTATGCAGCGTCTCGACCGCCAGCTGGTCTGGCTGGTCAGCCCCGGCAAAGAGCCGGATCCGCGCGTGGCACAGCAGTGGCTGGCGCTGCTGCAAAGCACTGATTCGCTCAGCGAGGTCAAAGGCCCGATGGACGCCGCCGGGCAAAAGGCCTGGGGAGAGTTCTTCTGGCAGCACCGAAATGGCCTGATTGACCCCGCCACCCGCGCCCGCCTGCAAAACGGCGGAGAAGCGCAGGCGCAGTGGATTTTATCTCAGCTCTACTCGGCCTTTTCCGGCGTCAGCGGTAAAGAGCTGCAAAACGATCCCCTGATGCTGATGCGCGGCTCGCAGCTCGCTCTGGCGCAAAACGGCCAGAAGCTGCGGCTGATGGACGGCTGGCTGGTCGCAAAAGATGAGGCGGGAAACTACTGGTATCTGCTCCACGGCGAGCTGGCGGGCTCATCATTTGATATGCAGCAGACCCACCGGCTCGTGACGACGCTTAACGCGCTGCAGGAGACGCTGAAAGCCCACTACCCTCAGGCACAGCTGCTTTCCCGCGGGACCGTGTTCTACAGCGATTACGCCAGCCAGCAGGCCAAACGTGATGTTTCGACGCTGGGTATCGCCACCCTGCTTGGCGTGTTCCTGCTCATCGTGGCGGTGTTCCGCTCTCTGCGCCCGCTGCTGCTGAGCGTGCTCTCCATTGCCATCGGCGCGCTGGCGGGGACGGTGGTGACGCTGCTGCTCTTTGGCGAGCTGCACCTGATGACGCTGGTGATGAGCATGAGCATCATCGGAATTTCGGCAGACTACACGCTTTACTACCTGACCGAACGGATGGTACACGGCGCGGAGCATTCTCCCTGGCAAAGCCTGGCCAAAGTTCGCAATGCGCTGCTGCTGGCGCTGCTGACGACCGTCGCCGCCTACCTGATTATGATGCTGGCCCCCTTCCCCGGGATCCGCCAGATGGCGGTGTTCGCTGCCGTGGGGCTGAGCGCCTCCTGCCTGACGGTGATTTTCTGGCATCCGTGGTTGTGCCGCGGGTTACCGGTGCGCCCGGTTCCCTTTATGGTCCTGATGCTGCGCTGGCTGGCCGCCTGGCGACGCAGTAAAAAACTGTCAATTGGTCTTCCCGTCGCGCTGGCGCTGCTCTCCGCCGTGGGAATAAGCACGCTGAAGGTGGACGACGACATCGCCCAGCTGCAGGCGTTGCCGAAAGATATTCTGACGCAGGAGAAGGCCATTACCGCCCTGACCGGACAGAGCGTGGATCAGAAATGGTTTGTGGTTCATGGCGCTTCGCCTCAGCAAACGCTGGAGCGGCTGGAAGCCTTTACCCCGGCGCTGGCAGAGGCGCAGAAAGCGGGAGAAATTACCCGCTGGCGCACCCTGCCGCTGAACTCGCTGGCCCGCCAGAAAAGCGATCTTACGCTGCTGCAAAACGCCGCGCCTGCGGTAACGAACGTGCTGAAAAGCGCAGGGCTCAACGCCGTCTCCCCGAATCTGGACGCCATGCCGGTCAGCGTGGACGCGTGGCTTAAAAGCCCGGCCAGCGAAGGCTGGCGTCTGCTCTGGCTGACCCTGCCCGACGGTCAAAGCGGCGTGCTCGTGCCGGTGGACGACGCAAAAAACAGCGCGGCCCTCGGCGAGCTGGCCGCGCGCCATGACGGTGTCGTCTGGGTCGATCGCAAAGCCAGTTTTGACACCCTGTTTGCCCTCTACCGCACGCTGCTGACGGGGCTCCTGTTTGCCGCGCTGGGGGTGATTGCCTGCGGGGCGATGGTGCGCCTCGGCTGGCGTAAGGGGCTGATAAGCCTGGTGCCGTCCGTGCTCTCGCTGAGCTGCGGGCTGGCGGTACTGGCTGCAACGGGCCACCCGGTAAACCTGTTTTCACTGCTGGCGCTGGTGCTGGTGCTCGGCATTGGCATTAACTACACGCTGTTTTTCAGCAACCCGCGCGGCACGCCGCTGACCTCGATGCTGGCGATTACGCTGGCGATGATGACCACGCTGCTGACGCTGGGCATGCTCGTCTTCAGCGCCACGCAGGCCATTAGCAGCTTTGGTATCGTGCTGGTGAGCGGTATTTTTACCGCCTTCCTGCTGGCGCCGCTGGCGATGCCGGATAAGAAAGAGAGAAAACGTAAATGAACGCTTTTTACCGCGCCGTCGCGCTAACCGCGGCGCTGCTGCTGGCAGGCTGCAGCCATTCGACCGATACCCAAGAGACGCGTCCCCAGGCCTGGCTCCAGCCGGGAACCCGCGTTACGCTCCCGCCGCCCGGCATTAGCCCGGCGGTAAGCTCCCAGCAGCTGCTGACCGGCAGCTTTAACGGGCAAACGCAGTCCCTGCTGGTGATGCTCAACGCGGATGCGCATAAAGTGACGCTGGCCGGGCTCTCTTCCGTGGGCATTCGTCTGTTCCTGGCGACGTACGATGAGACCGGTATTCATACCGAGCAGTCGATCGTTGTGCCGCAGTTGCCGCCCGCCAGCCAGGTGCTGGCCGACGTGATGCTCAGCCACTGGCCGATTAGCGCCTGGCAGCCGCAGTTGCCGAAGGGCTGGACGCTGACTGACACGGGCGATCGGCGCGAACTGCGTAACGCCAGCGGCAAACTGGTGACGGAGATTGTCTACCTGCAGCGTAAAGGCAAGCGCGAGCCGATCAGCATCGAGCAACACGTTTTTAAATACCACATCACCATTCAATATCTGGGTGACTGAGATGATTTATATTTCCGCTGTTGGCATGGTCAACGCGCTGGGCAACTCGCATGATGAAATCGCTGCTAACCTGGTGACGGGCGTAGCGCCGGGTATGCATGCCCGAACCGGCTGGTTACAGGGTTCACCCGATGCCGTGCTGGGCGGTGTGGAAGGCGAACTGCCGCCCATCCCGGAAACGCTGTCCGCACACCGCACCCGCAACAACCAGCTTCTGCTGGCCGCGCTGGCGCAGATTCAGTCGACCGTCGACGAGGCTATCGCCCGCGTCGGCCGCGATCGGGTGGCCGTGGTGCTGGGGACCAGCACCTCTGGGCTGGATGAAGGCGATGAGCACGTGCAGCGCATGACCCATGGCGAAGCGAGCACGCACTGGCAGTACCCGCAGCAGGAGCTCGGCGATCCGTCCCGCTTCCTCGCCAACTGGCTTCAGCTCGAAGGCCCGGCCTATACGATCTCGACAGCCTGCTCTTCCAGCGCGCGAGCGATGATCGGCGGCAAACGTCTGATTGAAGCCGGGCTGGTGGACATCGCCATTGTTGGCGGAGCAGATACCCTGAGCCGGATGCCCGTCAACGGGTTTAACAGCCTTGAATCCTTCTCCCCTTCGCTCTGCGAGCCTTTTGGTCGCGACCGTCGGGGGATCACCATCGGTGAAGCCGCCGCGCTGATGGTGCTTAGCCGTGAGCCCGCGGACGTGGCGCTGCTCGGGACGGGGGAATCCAGCGATGCGTACCATATCTCCGCTCCGCATCCGCAGGGCGAAGGGGCGATCAGGGCCATCACGCAGGCGCTCAACGAAGCGGGTATGCAGCCCGGAGATATCGGCTACATCAACCTGCACGGCACGGCCACGCCGCTTAACGATCAGATTGAATCGCAGGTGGTACACGATCTCTTTGGGGAAAGCGTACCCTGTAGCTCTACTAAACACCTTACCGGCCATACGCTGGGCGCTGCCGGTATCACCGAAGCGGCCCTGAGCTGGCTGATTCTGACGCGCGATCTGCCCTTACCGCCGCAGGACTTCACCCGCTACGCACCGGACGACACGCTGGCGCCGTGCGGTCTGCTGCACCAGCGCACCGCGCTGACAAAGCCGGTCATTCTGTCTAACTCGTTCGCGTTTGGCGGCAACAACGCCAGCATTCTGCTGGGGAGAGCGTCATGAGCTACTTATCACCCGAAGCCTATTTGCCGCACGATGCGCCCATGATGTTGCTGGAGTCCGTTGAGAATGTGACGGACGACATAGCGGTATGCCGCGTCGCGATAGACAGACAAAGCGTGCTGGCACCCTTTCTGAATGCCGATGGCGACCTGCCGGGCTGGTACGCGCTCGAGCTGATGGCGCAGACCGTCGGCGTCTGGTCCGGCTGGCATCGCCAGCAGCAGGGGCAGGAGCATATTGCGCTGGGCATGGTGCTCGGCGCGCGTGAACTGATCTGCGCCAGCGGGCGTTTCGCCGCAGGCTTGACGCTGGACATCACCGTTAAGCTGCTGATGCAGGACGAACGCTTCGGCAGTTTTGAATGCGCAATTTCCGCTAATGAAGAGACGCTGGCCACGGGCCGGGTCAACACCTTCCAGCCAAGCGCAGAAGAATTAACCTCGCTTTTTAATCAGGGATCTAACGCATGAGTCGTTCCGTACTGGTCACCGGGGCCAGCAAAGGCATAGGGCGCGCCATCGCCCGCCAGCTTGCCGCCGACGGGTTTACCGTAGGCGTGCATTACCATCGTGATGCCGCAGGCGCGCAGGAGACGCTGGACGCCATCACGCAGGCGGGCGGCAACGGCCGTTTACTCTCGTTTGATGTGGGCAACCGCGAACAGTGCCGCGAGGTGCTGGAACAGGACATTGAAGCCCATGGCGCATGGTATGGCGTGGTCAGCAACGCGGGTATCACCCGCGATGGCGCCTTTCCGGCATTGAGTGAAGACGACTGGGACAGCGTGATCCACACCAATCTCGACAGTTTTTATAACGTCATTCACCCCTGCATTATGCCGATGATTGGCACCCGTAAAGGGGGACGCATTATCACCTTATCGTCCGTGTCCGGCGTGATGGGTAACCGCGGGCAGGTGAACTACAGCGCGGCAAAAGCGGGCATTATCGGTGCCACCAAAGCGCTGGCGATTGAGCTGGCAAAACGCAAAATCACCGTGAACTGCATTGCGCCGGGGCTGATTGATACCGGAATGATTGAAATGGAAGAGGCCGCGCTGAAAGAAGCGATGTCCATCATTCCAATGAAACGCATGGGCCAGGCTGAGGAGGTCGCCGGGCTGGCAAGCTATCTGATGTCAGATATTGCGGGTTACGTCACCCGCCAGGTCATTTCCATTAACGGAGGAATGCTATGACGCGTCGCGTGGTGATTACGGGCATGGGCGGCGTGACCGCCTTTGGCGAAAACTGGCAATCCGTGTCCAGCAGGCTGCTGGCGTATGAAAACGCGGTGCGTAAAATGCCGGAGTGGCAGATCTATGATGGCCTGCACACCCTGCTGGGCGCGCCGATTGATGACTTCACGCTGCCGGAACATTATACCCGCAAACGGATCCGCGCCATGGGCCGCGTGTCGCTGATGTCGACCCGCGCCACCGAGCTGGCGCTCGAGCAGGCGGGGCTGATTGGCGAGGCGGTGCTCACCAATGGGCAAACGGGTATCGCGTATGGCTCATCCACAGGCAGTACCGGGCCCGTCAGCGAATTCGCCACTATGCTCACCGAAAAGCACACCAATAACATCACCGGCACAACCTACGTGCAGATGATGCCGCACACCACCGCGGTGAATACCGGACTGTTCTTTGGATTACGTGGCCGCGTCATCCCGACCTCAAGCGCCTGTACGTCAGGCAGCCAGGCAATTGGCTACGCCTGGGAGGCGATTCGCCACGGCTATCAGACCGTTATGGTTGCGGGGGGCGCTGAGGAGTTGTGCCCGTCTGAAGCGGCGGTGTTTGACACGCTGTTTGCCACCAGCCAGCGTAACGATGAACCCAAAACCACCCCTTCGCCATTTGATACGCAGCGCGATGGTCTGGTGATTGGGGAAGGCGCGGGCACCCTGATACTCGAAGAGCTGGAGCATGCCAAAGCGCGCGGAGCCACTATCTACGGCGAAATCGTGGGCTTTGCCACTAACTGTGATGCGGCCCATATCACCCAGCCTCAGCGTGAAACCATGCAGATTTGTATGGAGCAGTCGCTGGCCATGGCGGGATTAAGCGCCCTGGATATGGGGTATATCTCCGCACACGGTACTGCCACCGATCGCGGTGATATTGCTGAAAGCCAGGCCACTGCCGCTATCTATGGTGACAACGTGCCGATTTCATCGCTGAAGAGCTATTTTGGCCACACGCTCGGAGCCTGCGGCGCGCTGGAAGCGTGGATGAGTTTACAGATGATGCGTGAAGGCTGGTTTGCCCCGACACTCAATTTGAGGCAACCGGATGAGCAATGTGGTGCTTTAGATTATATTATGGGAGAAGCCCGCCAGATCGATTGCGAGTATCTGCAGAGCAATAACTTCGCGTTTGGCGGCATCAACACCTCGATTATCATTAAACGCTGGGCGTAACTATGTACCAGTTTGTACTGGGAAAAATATCCACCCTTTGCGCGGACCCGCTGGCGTCAACGTTCGCAGACAGCGCACCTCAGGGTGCTCGCAATGCCTCATGGCTGGCTGGCAGGATGCTGCTCGCCAGAGCGTTATCCCCTCATCCGCTCCCCGACATTATTTACGGCGAGCAGGGGAAACCGGCCTTTGCGGAGGGCCATCCGCTGTGGTTCAACCTGAGCCACAGCGGTGACGATATCGCCTTGCTGATGAGCGATGAAGGCGAAGTCGGCTGTGATATCGAAGTGATTCGCCCCAGGAAGAACTGGCAGGCGTTAGCGAATGCCGTCTTCAGCATGACGGAGCATGATGAGCTTGAGCGCGAAGCGCCAGAGGAACGGCTTGCCGCCTTCTGGCGTATCTGGACGCGAAAAGAGGCAATCATCAAACAGCGTGGCGGTAGCGCATGGCAGATTGTCAGCATCGACAGCACGGCGCCGTCTCACTCGGTCAGCCAGGTGCAGATCGGCTCACTCAGCCTGGCCGTTTGTACGTCGACCCCTTACACCCTGACCACCGAGTCGATTATCCACGTCGGGGCAGGAAAATCACCAGTACACCCAACATAATAAACACGACGCCGACCAGCCCGTGCCAGGAGAAGCTTTCTCCCCAGCCCGGCAGCAGGATCGCGGCGCCCCACACCAGGATATAGCTAAGACTCAGCAAGGCATACGCTTTGCTGAGCGCCATGCGATGCAGCGCCAGGTACCAGCAGCCCATAGAAGCCACATACCCCATCAACCCCAGCAGCAGCGCGCCCGTGCCGGACGAGACGTGCCACAGCGCGGAAATAAACGTCAGAATCTCGCTGACCGGAGGCAGAGCCTGCATGGCCTCGCGCAGCAGCAGCTGCGCGGCGCTGACTAACAGCACGCTGCATAAGGCCCAGAACGCCCCTTTCACAGGCTCCCTCCCAGGATAACAATCCCAATGATGATCAACCCCACCCCCAGCCAGTGATGCAAGGCGACGTTTTCACGCCAGAATACCTTCGCCGCCAGCGTCACCCAGACAAAATTGAGGCTCAGCATAGGGTAGGCAATGCCGACAGGCAGGCGCTGCAGCACCACCACCCAGACCAGCATCCCGCTGCCCAGCGCCAGCAGAGCCAGGCCAAGCCACAGCGCGATATGCACGCCACGCCGCCCGGCTTTCGCCGGACGGGTAGCCTGTTTCTGGCACAGCTGTCCTGCACAGCTGAGCAGGCTTGCCAGTATCAGCCAGATCCAGGTCATCACTTCGGCAGATACTGCAGGTAGGCCAGACGGCCCTGGATATACAGGCTGTCCGGTTCTGGCAAATTCGCCCGCGAAAGGTCATCGCGTTTTGATAGCAGAATCACCAGCGATACGCGTCCCTGCTGACGGTGCTCAGCCAGCCACTGCGCGAAGTCATCTTTACCGACAAAACGATCTTTCACATCAGGATAATCCAGCCCGTAGCGCAGTTCGCCACTCTGACCAAACAGCGTGATGTCATTGCGCTTCAGCTCCCACGCCAGGCCAGCGGCCAGGCCCACGTTATTGGCCAAGACAAATCGGCTGTCCTGAAGCGGCTCGCGCACGGTGTCGACCAGCGACTGCGGCTGTTTGGAATCCACCACCAGGTTAGGAATGGCAAAACCGATCAGCAGCGCCAGGCCCGCAGGGCAGAGCGCCGCAAGCCACCAGCGCTGCTGACTCTGCCTGAACGTAAACCAGCCGACCGCGGCCCAGATGAGGAACGCGACCACCGCGCAGAACACTTTATACAGTTCAACCGAGGACCAGACCGGATGCTTAGCGAACCCCCACGGGGAGACCACCAGCGCCGCCACCATGCCGATAACGCCAAACGCCAGGTTGATCCCGCCATTAATGCGTAACGCTCTGGCGCCCTTCTCCGCCGCGAGGCAGGCATAGCGCGCCATCAGGATCGCCAGCGGGGCAAAGCACGGCAGGATATAGGTCGGCAGCTTGCCTTTGGCGATGCTGAAGAACAGCAGCGGCATTATCACCCAACCCAGCAGATAGAACCCGCCGCCCGCGTTTTGTCTGTCATTCCATCCGAGACGAAACGCACCGGGCAGCAGCGCCAGCCACGGCAGGCTACCCGCGATCAGGAACGGCACGTAGTACCAGAACGGGGCTTTGTGCTGCGCGTCGCTCTGGGCAAAACGCTGAATATGCTCAACCCAGAAGAAGTAACGCCAGAAGTCAGGCTCACGCTGCGCAATCGCCAGCCCCCATGGCAGAACAATCAGCACGCAGCTCAGGATCGCGAGCCAGCCAAAAATCAGCACCTCTTTCCAGCGCTTCTGGGCGATCACCCACGGCAGCACGCCAATCACCGGTACCGCCAGCGCCAGGAAGCCTTTGGTCATCACCCCCATCCCGCAGGCCAGCCCAAGCAGCACATAGCCCCCCGCTTTTCCGGCAACGGTCTGGGCCTGTGACGCCAGCCAGAAGCTGCACATCGCCGCCACCAGCCACAGGGTGATGATGGGATCCAGCACCGCATACGTGCCGATGCCATACACCAGGAACAGGGTCAGGAAGATCAGGCCGGAGAAAATGGCTGTCCGCTTATCCCGCCAGAGACGCCAGGCCATCCAGATGACCAGCAGCGCCGCTACACCGGTGGAGAAGATAGACCCGGCGCGCACGGCGAGGTTCGTGTGCCCGAACAGCATCTGCCCGATGCTGTTGATCCAGTAGCCGGCAATCGGCTTTTCAAAGTAACGCAGCCCCAAAAAATGCGGGACAACCCAGTCTCCGGAGGCCAGCATTTCGCGGCTGATTTCCGCATAGCGCGTTTCATCAGGCTGCCAAAGCAGGCGGATATCAACCGGGATGAGGTAGTAAACGATAAACAGTGCGAGAAGCGCTAAGCCATAACGGGCTGTTTTCATTGGACCGGACTCACGGTTTGTTGATAGCCAAGCCAGCCTTCCCGGCCAGCCAGTTCATTACGGACCACTTTGCCCACGGGCAGGGTGCTGAGGTCGTCTGGCAGCAGCTCGCTTAACGGGCAAAACGCAATGCCTTCCTGAGCGGCCATCGTCAGCAGTTCGTCGAAATCATGCTGATACGCAATCCCTTCCACTTCGGCATGGATGGTATACACCGGCGTACCGGCGTCACGATGAATGCGGTCCAGGATGTAGCGATTGAACTCATCAGCTTTCACCTCGCGCCCGACCACTTCATCCCAGGTGGGAAGCGTGACCGGAATTTGCACCGTACCGTAGCGATTTTCGCCCAACAGCGGCAAAAAGGGCCCGGTTCCGCGGCAATCGCTGTTGTAGCGAAACGCAAAGGCTTCTTTGGCCTTCACGACGCGCTGATCCGCACGCCATCCCGCCACGGCGGAGCAGCGCACGGGCTGACCGATAATGGCCTCCAGCTCCAGCATCCCACGCTCGACCTCACGGGACAGGCGCGGGATATCCCAGACGCCCGCCCAGGCTTGCCATGCATGGTGATCCCAGGCGTGCAGACCCACCTCATGATGTTGCGCCGCCTCACGGATAACCGCTTCATTACCCGCGCCGATGCGTCTGCCGGGCCAGGCGGTGCCGGCCAGCAAAATATCCCAGCCGTAGAGGGATGCTGCGCGCGAGCGCAGCATTTTGAACAGAAATGCCGGTTTAACCAGACGCCATAAATGGCGTCCCATGTTGTCAGGCCCCACGCTGAAGAAAATGCTGGAGCGCACGCCGTGCTTGCTCAGCAGTTCCAGCAGTTTGGGTACGCCGTCACGCGTTCCCCTGAAGGTGTCGACATCAATGCGTAAACCGACTTTTTTCATGAGACCTGTTCCGACAGCTCCACGGTGCGCAGGAAGAAATCAAGCGTTTCATCAATGGTCTGTTCCATCTTCACCGTCGGCGTCCAGTTCAGGCAGCGCTTCGCATTGCGAATGCTTGGCTTACGGTGCTCAACGTCCTGATACCCTTTACCGTAGTAGCTGCTGCTTTCCACTTCGCGGAAACCGGCAAACGGCGGGAATTTATCGCGCAGCGGGTGGCGCTCAAAGCTGGCCAGCAGCATCTCGGCCAGCTCGCGAATGCTCGCTTCGTTGTCCGGGTTGCCGATGTTGATGATTTCACCGTTGCAGCGATTATCTTTGTTTTCGATGATGCGGAACAGCGCTTCGATACCGTCGCTGATATCCGTAAAGCAGCGTTTCTGTTTCCCGCCTTCGATAAGCTTGATTGGCGAGCCTTCCACCAGGTTCAGGATCAGCTGGGTGATCGCACGGGAGCTGCCGATACGCGCCGCGTTCAGGTTGTCCAGACGTGGCCCCATCCAGTTGAACGGACGGAACAGGGTAAAGCGCAGGCCCTCTTTCTCACCGTAGGCCCAAATCACGCGGTCCAGCAGCTGTTTGGAGACGGAGTAAATCCAGCGCTGCTTATTGATCGGCCCGACCACCAGGTTGGAGGTGTCTTCATCGAAGTTCTTATCGGTACACATGCCGTACACTTCAGAGGTGGACGGGAAGATGATGCGCTTGTCGTATTTCACGCAGTCGCGGATGATCTTCAAGTTCTCTTCGAAGTCCAGCTCAAACACGCGCAGCGGGTTACGGGTGTACTCGATTGGCGTGGCAATGGCGACCAGCGGCAGCACCACGTCGCATTTCTTAATGTGGTATTCAATCCACTCGGAGTGGATGCTGATGTCCCCTTCCACGAAGTGGAAGCGCGGGTTGTCGAGGAAACGGCTGATCGCATCCGCGCCAATATCCAGGCCGTAGATTTCGTAGTTATCGTCTTTGAGCAGACGTTCGGTCAGGTGGTTACCGATAAAACCGTTCACGCCGAGGATCAGCACGCGGGTACGGCGTTTGATGGCCACCACCGGCGCGCTGGTGATCAGCGCCCCGGCCACCAGCCCCAGCGACTGCGCCAGCTGGGTGCCCTGAACGTACAGACCGTTGTCGGTTTGGCCGGTAACGATCTCCAGCGCCTGCTCGCCGCAGCTCACAATCAGCGGGGAGACGGAGACGACGGTGCCCGGTTTTGCCGCCGGAATGTCGTCACGCACGCGGGATTTCCAGACGATGAACTTGCTGACGCCCGCAAAGCTGTAGGCGCCCGGCCACGGGTCGGTCACGGCGCGCACCAGGTTGTGCAGCTGGCGGGCCGGTTTGTTCCAGTCCAGACGACCATCTTCCGGCGCGCGGCGGCCAAAGCAGCTTGCCTTGCTCTCGTCCTGCGCGGTCTCGCTGAAGGTGCCGTTAAGGATGCCCGGCAGCGCATCGCGCAGCAGCGTCTGTGCCGTCGCGTTCAGCTTTTGATGCAGCTGCAGCGCGGTGTCGTCCGCATCAATAGCGACCTTCTGCTGCGCCACGATAGCGCCCGCATCCGCACGGCGTACCATGCGGTGCAGCGTCACGCCCGTTTCCGTTTCACCGTTCACCAGCACCCAGTTCAGCGGGGCGCGGCCACGGTAGGCAGGCAGCAGAGAACCATGAAGATTAAAGGCGCCTTTTGCAGCCAGGCCTAAGATCTCGTCGGAGAGCAGGTTGCGATAGTAAAACGAGAAGATGACGTCAGGCGCGAGGGCGCGGATGCGCTCCACCCACAGCGGGTGGTTGACGTCGTCTGGCGCATAAACCGGAATACCACGCTCGGCGGCGATACGCGCAACGGAGCCGAAAAAGTTATTCTCTCCAGCCGTGTCCGGATGGGTAAAAATTGCCGCAATGTCATAGCCCGCTTCCAGCAGGGCCTGCGTGCCCGTGCACCCCATATCGTGATAGGCAAATACAACAGCTTTCATGGGTGAATTTCCTCTTGAGATGCTTTGTGTTCCTGACGGACAACACGTTGAATAAAGTAGCGCGGACGCGCGCGAACGTCGTTATAGATACGGCCAATGTATTCACCGAGGAGACCCATCCCGACAAACTGGGCGCCGATGAACATAAACAGCACGGCAAAGAGCATAAAGACCCCTTCCGCCGCCCACTGCGGGCCAAAGACCAGGCGCAGTACCACCAGCAGAACGGACAGCGCGAAACCGGCCACGGCGATGATGCTGCCGAACACGCTCAGCAGACGCAGCGGCGTGGTGGTCAGGCAGGTGATGAGGTCGTACATCAGGTTGATGAGGCGCATAAAGCTGTACTTCGACTCCCCGTGCTCGCGCTCGGCGTGCAGGACCGGGATTTCCGTTGCCTTACGGGCAAAGGTATTCGCCAGAATCGGAATGAAGGTGCTGCGCTCATGGCAATGCAGCATGGCGTCGACAATATGGCGGCGGTAGGCGCGCAGCATGCAGCCGTAATCGCCCATCGCTTTACCGGTCGTGCGCTGGATAAGACGGTTGATGGTACGCGAGGCCAGCTTGCGGAACAGGCTGTCCTGACGATTCTGACGGACCGTGCCGACCACGTCATAGCCTTCGTCGGCTTTGGCCACCAGGCGCGGGATCTCTTCCGGCGGGTTTTGCAGGTCCGCGTCCAGGGTGATAATCAGATCGCCCGTGACGTGGCTAAACCCCGCCATAATCGCCGAGTGCTGGCCGTAGTTACGGTTGAGCAGCACGGCAACGATGTGGCTGCCTTCGGCCTGCGCGGCGTCGGTCATCATCATCGCGGAATTATCGCTACTGCCATCATCCACCAGCAGAATTTCGTAGGCCTTGCCCATCGTGTCGCAGGCGGCCGTTGTGCGGCGGATCAGTTCGGGCAGGCTCTCCTGCTCGTTATAAACCGGGATGACCACGGATACTTTTTGTACAGGCGGTGCACTGAACATATCAATGTCCTGCAAGCTGATGGAGTGCGGTAATGACGCGGGTTGTGTCGTCATGAGTCATGTCCGGGAAAAGAGGGAGAGAACAAATACGTGCGCTATTCCATTCAGAATTCGGGAGCGATACATCAGGAAAACGCTCGCGGTAGTATTTTTGCGTGTGGGCCGCGCGGAAATGGAGGCCGGTACCGATGCCTTTCTCTTTCAGCGCCGCCATCAGGTTGTCGCGTGAGATCCCGCAGCGCGCTTCATCCACGCGAATAATAAACAGGTGCCAGGCGTGCACGTGCGGCCATGATGGAATGGTGAGCGGCTGGAACGGCGTATCGGCAAGCTCCCGCAGGTAGCGTTGCGCTATTTCCTCACGGCGCCTGTTGGCCTCTTTCAGTTTGCCTAGCTGCACCAGCGCCAGCGCGGCGTTGATGTCCGCCAGGTTGTATTTATAGCCCGGCGCGATCACTTCCGCCTGCGGCGCGCGACCGTGCGTCTGGCGATCATAGGCATCTACGCCCAGGCCATGGAATTTCAGACTGCGGATCCGCTGTGCCAGCTGCGCGTTATCGGTAACCACCAGGCCGCCTTCCGCGCAGGTCATGTTTTTAATGGCGTGGAAGGAGAAAATTGCCGTTCCTTTCCAGCCCACGTGACGGTTTTTGTAATACGTTCCGGCGGCATGGGCCGCATCTTCAATCACCGGAATACCGTGACGTTCACCGATGGCATGAATTGCGTCGATATCACACGGCGCGCCGGCATAGTGAACGGGAATAATGGCTTTGGTTCGCGGGGTAATAGCGGCTTCCACGGCTTCTGGCGTCACCATTAATGTGTCTTTATCCACATCAATCATGACCGGCGTGGCGCCCAGCAATACGATCATATTCAGCGTGGAGACCCAGGTCTGGGAAGGGGTAATAACTTCATCGCCCGGGCCAATATCCAGCGCCATCAGCGTAACGTGCATGCCCGCGGTGGCGGAACAGAGGGCAATCGCATGCTGATTCCCGGTAAGTTGACAGAATGCCTCTTCAAGTTGCTGATTCTTAGGCCCTGTGGTGATCCAGCCCGACATCAAAACGTCCTGAAGCGCCGCAATTTCCTCAGCGCCCATCGACGGCCGCGAAAAAGGCAGAAAATCACTCATTATTAATTTCCTTGCAATCAAAATGGCATGTTTTTGATATTAACCAAATGCCAGCCCGCTTATTTCAACGAACCATAAACTCATATCAAAGTAGCTCTCTTTCCTTAGGGAAAAATTAAGACAACGTTTACAACGTTATAAGACAACTAGCAGCCAATTGAAAAACAACAAGTTAATTTTATATTAAATATTTTTGATGTGATCTTCCGCAACATTTTGAAATGGAAACATTTAAACCAATCCTCAACAAACAAAAAAAATCCCGGCTATTTCAAAATAATATGAAATAGCCGGGAACTTTTCTATTTAGTTAATTGTCGCGCTTATTACAGGTTATCTGGAAAGTTTTTCGGTAATTCACTGGCCGCACAGGCGATCACGCTTTCATTATTGGCACCGCAGTCGCGTACAAAGGTGATTGTGGCAAATTCATCAATCACTTCCGTTGGATACGCCGGGCCCGCATCTCGGTAGCTGTTCATCAGCGGAATATGATCGTTCTGGAAGCAGACGGTTTTTTCCGGGTTGTTCATGACCCAGCGCGGGAAGAAGATGGTGCCGTGGAACAGTTTGTCGCCCAGGTTCACAATCAGGCTGACGTCGGTGCCGGTTGGCTCGGTCCAGGAAATTTTATAGATGCTCTCCCCTACCCGCACGATGTAAGCCTGCTGATCTTTCACCCAACGGTTGGCCACCAGACCGCTGTGAATACGGTAATCCAGGGTCGTCTCGTTTTTGACGTAAATCTCGTAGTTCCAGCCGTTGTCGTAGGTATAAACAAGGTGTTTGCCAACGAAGCCGCTTAAGTCGTGTTTGTCGAAGGTGTTCATAAGATGTCTCCTTTGTTTTGATGAGACGATCGTACCCCTTCAAAAATTGAATGAATAACGCTATGTTTTAATCAAATTCATCCAAATTTTAGATAAATTATGCATAAGACGACGCTGGAACAATGGTCTTTACTGGAAAGAGTGGTTGAGGCGGGCAGCTTTGCCAAAGCCGCAGAAGAAACCCACCGCAGCCAGTCTTCGGTGAGCTATAACCTGTCGCTGCTGCAGGAGCGGCTGGGCGTGACCCTCCTGGTGCCGGAAGGACGACGGGCGGTGTTAACGCCGGCAGGAGAACTGCTGCTCAACCAGGTGAAACCGCTGCTGAAAGCCTTTTCGTACGTTGAGACGCGCGCAGCGACCCTTCGCAACGGAATGCGCACGCGGCTGGATCTGGTGGTGGATTCCATTTTCCCTCGCCGCCGCCTGTTTGCCATTCTGCGCCAGTTCCAGCAGCAGTATCCGCAAACCCAGGTACGCCTCACCGAGGTGCTGGAAAACACCCGGGACGATGCCATTAACGACGAAGCCGATGTGATGGTCCTCACCCGCCGCCAGGACATGACCGGGCTCGGCGAATGGCTGATGAATATCGACTTTGTTGCCGTGGCCCACCATCAGCATCCTCTCTTTCACCTCGACGCGCCGCTTAACGACGACATGCTACGCCCGTGGCCGCTCATTCAGATTGCGGACAGCCAGCCCGCCGCGCGCGCGGCCGGTGAGGCATGGACCTTCTCCACCATCGATGCCGCCATTGAGGCCGTCCTCTCTCAGGTCGGCTACGGCTGGCTGCCAGAGGAACGCATCCAGACCCAGCTGGATCAAGGCATCCTGAAACGCCTGCCGCTGAGCCACGGTGCACGCAGAGCGACGCCGCTTCACCTGATTGTTAAGCGCTCCCTCGCCCCGCTTGACGAGCAGGTGGAGACGCTGCTGCGCCTTTTTAGCCAGGAGCCGTCATCCTCACCTGCTACGCTTTAAGGTCCGAACGTTAAAACGATAAGGAGCGGATGATGAAAATCGACTTTACGGGGAAAGTGGCGCTGGTGACCGCCTCAACCGGCGGGATCGGGTTCGCCATTGCCAGAGGGCTGGCAGAAAGCGGTGCCGAGGTGATCGTCAATGGCCGCAGCACGGAATCGGTGAATAAAGGCATTCAGCAGCTGCAGCAGGTGGTGCCGGGCGTGCAGGTGCGCGCCGCGATTGCCGATCTCAGCACGGCGGAAGGGGTCGAGTCGCTGCTGAAGGTGGCGAATAACGTCGATATTCTGGTTAACAACGCCGGGATTTACGGCCCGCAGGATTTCTATGCCACCGACGATGAGACCTGGGAGCGTTACTGGCAGACCAACGTGATGTCCGGCGTGCGTCTTTCCCGCGCCCTCCTGCCGGGCATGGTGCAAAAGGGCTGGGGACGGGTGGTGTTTATCTCCTCCGAGTCGGCCTGCAATATCCCGGCGGATATGATCCACTACGGCGTGACCAAAACGGCGCAGCTCTCCCTGGCGCGCGGGCTGGCGAAGTTCGTGGCGGGAAGCGGCGTGACGGTCAACAGCGTCTTGCCGGGGCCAACGATGTCGGACGGTTTCGCAGAGATGATGAAGGATGAAATCGAAAAAACCGGTAAATCGCTGGAGCAGCTGGCGAAAGAGTTTGTGATGGCCAACCGCCCCAGCTCGGTGATCCAGCGCGCGGCCACGGTAGAAGAGGTGGCCAATATGGTGATTTATGTCTGTTCACCCCAGGCTTCCGCCACCTCGGGCGCGGCGCTGCGCGTCGATGGCGGCGTGGTAGATGACATCATCTGAGGCTGTCAGGCTGCACTGCCTGCAACCCGACGGGCAGTAATGTAGTGCGCCTGCCAGTAAGCATCCGTCAGGGTTGAGACCGTGACGCCCTGGCTGCTTGAGGCATGAATGAACTGGCTATTGCCAATATACACGCCGACATGCCTGCGGTTCGGACCCGTCTGGAAGAACACCAGATCTCCGGGCCTCAGGCGGTATTGCGTCACCTGCACCCCGCGGTGGATCTGCTCGCCGGTCGTGCGCGGTAAGTTAAGATGCGCCACATCGCTGAACAGGTGCTGCATGAGCGCGGAGCAATCCACCCCGCGGCGCGTGGTTCCGCCCCACTGATACTGGGTCCCCTTCCACTTTTGGTATTGATCAAGGATGCGCGCGCGCAGCGGGCCCGTATCCTGTTGCATCAGTGCAGATTTCGCTGGCGAGACGGCCAGGTCACTGTTCATCGATAGCATCGACGCGGGGAGTTGAAAACTGAATGCAGAAAACGAAGCAAAACTTAACGTCAGGATTGAAATAAACGATCTAAGAGTCATATCAAGAAAGCAGTAGTGAGTGAGTTTTTCCTTACCTGTGGGGCCAAAGGGTTCCCCTGAATATCGTGCGATGTGGCGATAATATAGACAGATCGTTTTTTCACCAATTCTTATTGAGGCCAAAAATGGACTCACTTTGAGATCGCAAGATCGAGAAAAAAATGGTGGTGATGTAAGGACTGTCCTGGTAAAGCAGGTAAACTGATCCACAGAATGTGTATTTCAGCTAAGACGTATTTATGACCAATATGATTGCCGACGAGACGGTGGCGAAATCCAGCGTGCTCTCTGTCTTTGACTTTGATGGGACGTTAACACACCACGACAGCTTTATTCCTTTCCTGCGCTTTGCCTTCGGGAAACGCTACTTCGCGGGCCGTCTGGTGCGTATGGCGCTGCCCACGCTCCACTGCGTGCGTCGCAAGCTGACGCGCGATGAGCTAAAGGAAGTGCTGATCAAAACGTTCCTGACGGGCGTGGATGAACGCTGGTTGCGCCAGCAGGCGGAAGCGTTTTGCGAAAAATACTGGAGCAAGCTGATGCGCCCCGAAGGGGTTCTGGCCGTGGCGGCAGAGGTGAATTCCGGTGCGGAGGTGACCATCTGTTCCGCGTCTCCGGCGCTGGTGCTTCAGCCGTGGGCTGACAAACTGGGCATTAAGCTGATTGGCACGCAGCTGGAAGTGAAAGACGGCAAGCTGACGGGGCGCATCACGGGCCACAACTGCCGCTGCGCCCAGAAGGTGGCCAGGCTGGAAAAATTGTATGGCGATCTGAACGCCTATCACCTGCGCGCCTGGGGAGACACCCGCGGCGACCACGAGCTGCTGGCGGCGGCGCAGGATCCGCACTGGCGGCACTTCCACCCGCCGCGCAAGCGCCGCAATTCACCCATCAAGTAGCTTTTTTGCCGGGTGGCGGCTGCGCCTTACCCGGCCTACATTCGAACTGTAGGCCCGGTAAGCGAAGCGCCACCGGGCGGTACATCAGGCTTCTCGTTTCCCCGGGAACATCACGCTCGCAATAATTCCCAGCGCCAGCACGCCCAATACCACAAACAGGCTGGCGGTCGCGCCAATGCTGTAACCGTGATGCCAGAAGTGATCGGTGGCATTTAACCCCAGCTTGAACGCCACGAAGAACAGCAGCAGCACCACCGCTTTCTCGAGATGCACCAGATACTGCTTCAGCGCTTCCAGCACGAAGTAAAGGGTACGCAGGCCGAGAATAGCGAACATCATGGCGCTGTAGATAATCAGCGGCTCGCGGCTGACGGCGATAATGGCCGGCACGGAGTCAAACGCGAACATCACGTCTGAGAGTTCCACCACCGCCACGCAGAGCAGCAGCGGGGTCGCATAGCGCTTCGCCTTCTTCACGCGCCCAACCATCACGTCCTGGTTTTCCGGCTTTTCAAGCTCCGCATCCACCTCTTTCTGCGTCAGAATAAAGGCGTTGCTGCTGATTTTCGGCCAGACCGGATAGAAGCGTTTCACCAGGCGATAGGCGAGATGACCCGAGTAATCTTCCACTTCGTCACTCTCTTCATTGCGCCTCAGCATCATCACCGCCGTCCAGCCGACGACCAGCGCGAAAATCACTTCGACGTAGGGCCCCAGACTTAACAGGCTGGTGCCGATAGCCACGAAAATACCGCGGAAGACAATCGCCCCCAGCACGCCCCAGTAGAGCACGCGGTGACGGTACTTATCCGGCACGCCGAACCAGGCGAAGATCGCCATCATCACAAACAGGTTATCGACGGAGAGCACCTCCTCCAGCGCATAACCGGTGAGGAACAGGCTCGCCATCTCGGCGCCGTGGTGAACGTACAGGAACCCGGCGAAGGCCATCGCCATCATGACCCAGAAGAGGGACCACATTGCGGCGCTTTTCAGCGAGATCGGTTTATCGTGACGGTGCATAAAGAGGTCGATAAACATCGCCCCAACGGCCATCACTACAAAGACAACAACGGTTTCCGTCGGGAAACCGAGATGAGCAGCAGACATACAAAACCCTTTTATAGAGGCAAAGCACAGCACCATGCAGGCTGGCGTAAACCAGCAGAGAAAAAGGGTGGGCTGTTTATCACATCCACCCTCAAAACCGCAGCGCGACGGCCGCGTAAGGGGTGTACTTTACCTTACCAGATGGGGATTGCACATCTACCGTTTAGGCGCTCATGCCACGCAAACGCTGCAGCACTGCGACCAGAACCGCCACAGACCAGCCTACCATCAATGCGCCCACCAGTCCTTCCACCCCGCCGATGAGCCGCCAGTGCTGGGGTAACGTGACGTCGCCGTACCCTACCGTCGCGTAGCTGACCAGCGAAAAGTAGAAGCTGGTGTTCCAGTCATTAAACGCGTCGATGACAAAATAAAAGGCAGCAAACAGCCCGGCCTCCAGAAGATGGGCGAAAATCATAGAGATCACGATACCGACATTGCGTAAAACAATGCGTACCGCAGAATCGACGTCTAACGTGATGAATTTTAAAACGCCAAACATCCACAGCGAATGAATGACCACGGTTAGGGTAAGCAAAATAATAATGCTGAGTAGCTGCATGGTACGTGCTCTGACCAAAAGGAGTATGGCCCCGCGAGCGCGGCGGGGCATCTGGTCGAAGCTTAGTCGAAGGGAGAGGAAAAGTTGGTGCAATAATTGCGTTACGTGATTATTTCTCTGCCAGCACGTCCTGCTTGCGGCTGGTCAGCAGCCTTGAGCGATATCCGCAGCGCACTATCTGTGAGTCACCTCTTATTTACATCATTTAAACCTTCCATTAACTGGATAAAAAGAACGCGCCGTCGCTATAGTGGTTTTGTTTAATAAAACTAAGTTGTACATAATAAAACAAAGAACACACCCTGCGAGGATACAATGACAGAACATTTACGTAACGGCGCGACCGCCACCGAGGACATAGAAAGAGAGACGATGCGGAAGGTGATCTGGCGTATTCTTCCGTTTCTGATTGTCAGTTACCTGGTCTCCATTATCGATCGCGGGAATATCGGCATGGCTTCGCTGCAGATGAATGAGGACCTTGGCCTCAGCAAAGCGGCGTTTGGCTTCGCCAGCAGCCTCTACTTCGTGGCCTATTTCCTGTTTGAGGTGCCGAGCAACCTGGCCATGCAGAAAGTCGGCGCCCGGCTGTGGATCCCGCGCATTATGATCAGCTGGGGCATCGTCTCCATGGGCATGGCGCTGGTTCAAAACACCACGTCGCTCTATATCGTCCGTTTTCTTCTCGGAGCAGCGGAAGCAGGCTTCTTCCCCGGCGTCGTGCTGTATCTGACCTGGTGGATCCCTGCCCGCTACCGCGCGCGCATTATTGCGTCCTTTATGGTTGCCATCCCGCTCGCTAACTTCATCGGCTCCCCGCTTTCCGGATTGATACTGTCGCTGGATGGCTGGCTGGGTCTTCGCGGCTGGCATCTGCTGTTCATTATTGAAGGCTTACCTGCGGTGCTGCTGGGTATTGCGGCCTGGTTTATTCTCCGGGATCGCCCTCATCAGGCGAAATGGCTCAGCGATGAACAGAAAAAGTGGCTGGAAACCACCCTTGAGACCGAGCGTAGCCAGCAAAAGAACATTGGACACCAGACGACGTGGCAGCTGCTGAAGCATCGTCAAATATGGCTGATGGCGCTGATTTACGCGGGCGCATCGTCCGCGGGCACCACTATTAGCGTCTGGTCTCCTCAGCTGCTGAAATCCTTCCATCTTGATAATCTGCAAACCGGTCTGTTTAACGCCATTCCTTACGGTCTGGCATCGGTTCTGATGATTGTCTGGGGACGACACTCCGATCGCACCAATGAACGCCGCTGGCATACTGCGCTGACGCTGTTCATGATTGCCGCCGGCGTGTTCGCTGCCTTTGTCAGCGTCTCGCTCTTTGCCACTCTCGCGATCCTGAGCATTATCCTGACGGGCGCGTATTCGATGAAAGGGCCTTTCTGGGCGCTGGCGTCCGGCTGGATGAGCAGCTCCTCGGCGGCGGCAGGGCTGGCCGCGATTGGCGCCATCGCGAACCTGATTGGCGGGGCGGTCATGGTAAATGCCTACGGCATGATCAGCGAGCAAACGGGCAGCCACACGCTGGCTATGCTTCCGCTGGCCGTGCTGTGCCTGGCCGGGGGTATCGCGGTACTCATTATGGGACGGCAGGCCCGCAACGCTCAGCTACACGAAAAACAGGTCACACATTCATGATGACAGAAGCGGGACACATGTCCCGCTTCTGCGTTTAAAGATTTTCTTCCGCCGCGTCGCTCGTTTCACCAAAGAACTGCTGACAGAAGGACTTACTGGCTCCCATTTTCTGCGACAGACGGCTGGCCGCCGCCTTCATCAACGGGCCTATCTCCTTCTCACGACGATCTTCCGTCAGCCGTGAGATGGGGCCGGTCAGGGCTAACGCCGCAACCAGCTTGTCGTGAACGCCGAAGACAGGCATCGCAAACGCCGCGGTGTGGGGATCGCGTGCGCCTGACGTGTAGAAAGGGAGTTCAGCGTCGCCCTCCGGCAGGCTCTCATTGAGCCCCCAGTGGCGCAAGACCTTACTGATGGCCGAATTATCGAGCGGGAACTGGCTGCCGGGAAGATTGCTGTGTCGCAGGCCGTGCGACGCTTCCGCGCGAAACAGGCAAAGGCGCTGCCCGCCCTCCAGCACATACCAGCTGGCGCTCTCCTGAGACGCCAGGGATAAGGCCTGAAGCTCTGGCTGAACCACCCGCGAAAGATGGAAAGATTGTTCATACAGCTTGCCGAGGTAAAGCAGACGTGGGCCAAGCGCATAATTGCCGTCTTCATGCCTGACGACGTAATTCATCCGTTCAAGAGAATTCATCAAGCGGTAAACCGTGGTTTTGTGATAACCCGACAGCTGTGCCAGCGCGGTCAGCGTCAGGCTCTCCTCTCCAGGACGGAAGCAATCCAGTAAAGCCAGCGCTTTTTCAACCGCTACAACGCCTTCATTCCCCATCATTATCTCCTTGTTAGCCCGGCAGTGAGTGTACCTCAAATTTTGTGAGTCACTTCGTGTTTACATCACAAACGCCACCTCGGGTCTGGCTAAAAGGAAAGCAACACCGCTATAGTTGTTTTGTTCTGTACACCTGCGTTGTACTTAGTAAAACAATATGGAGGCATTCATGTCCGTTTCTGAAAAAAAACCGATTAATCGCCAGTTCGAACGCGTTTCTGCCGAGGACGTTCGTCGGGCTGCCGAGTATCAGGCAGCCATTCTGGCCGACGTGGCCGGTCGCCGCGGTACGCTTCACGGCCGCATCAAACCGCTGGCTCCTCACATGTCCGTTGCGGGTCCGGCCATCACCGTGGAAGTCCGTCCGGGTGATAATCTGGCGATTCATGCCGCGATGGCGGTTGCGCAACCCGGCGATGTCCTGGTCGTCGATGGCAAAGGCGACCTGAGCTGCGCGCTGCTGGGCGAAATCATGGCCACTCAGGCTCAGGCGAGCGGCATTGCGGGCATCATTATTGACGGTGCTGTACGTGACGCCGATTCCCTGAGCAAAGGTCACTACCCTGTCTTTTCTGCCGGTCTGAACCCCTGCGGCCCGACAAAGTTAATTTCTGGCCGGGTTAATCATCCCATTTCAGTCGCCGGGGCGACGGTTCAGGCAGGGGATCTGGTTGTCGCGGATATCGACGGCGTGGTCGTCATCCCGCGCGATGAGGTTCAGCAGGTTATCGCGCTGGCAAAAGAAAAGCTGGAGATGGAGACCCGGCGTCTTGCCGCCATCCGTGAAGGCGATTTGCGTCCACACTGGCTTGATGACGCGCTTCGTAAGGCAGGTATGTTAGCTGACGGGGAGACGCTGTGATGGGGGGCAAAGACGTAATTCTGGTTACCGGAAGCGACCTGGCGGAGCAGGCCATGGTGATGCTGCAGGGCTTTGAGGTGGTGTTTGCGGGCCGCCAGCCGACAGAAGATGACCTGATCGCGCTGTGTGAACGACACAATCCCGTGGCGATTCTGGTTCGTTACGGCCGGATCACCGCGAAAGTCATGGATGCCGCCCCGGCTCTGCAGGTTATTTCCAAGCACGGAAGCGGGATCGATGTGATAGACCAGACGGCAGCGGTCGAGCGCAATATCGCCGTCCGCGCGGCCCCAGGCGCAAACGCGGCGGCAGTGGCTGAACATACATGGGCGCTGATCCTCGCCTGCGCAAAGTCCGTGGTGCCTCTGGACAAGCGGCTGCGGGACGGGCACTGGGATAAGGCGACGCATAAATCCATTGAGCTGGAGGGATTAACCCTGGGGCTAATCGGATTGGGCGCTATCGGCTCGCGCGTGGCAACTATTGGTCATGCCTTCGGCATGAAGGTGCTGGCTTACGATCCCTATGCTAAATCGATGCCTGCCCTGTGCGAACGTGCAGAGACGCTGACCGGACTTCTTTCCCGTTCCGATGTCATCTCTTTGCACTGTCCGCTAACCGATGAGAATCGGGGAATGATCAATAGCGAGGCGCTCGCACACTGCAAGCGGAACGCCATTCTGGTCAATACGGCACGCGGTGGACTGATCCACAGTGAATCGTTACTGGCGGCGCTCCGGGATGGCACGCTGCACAGCGCAGCGCTGGACAGCTTTACCCAGGAGCCGCTGACGGCGCCGCACCTCTGGCAGTCCGTAGAAAACGTGGTGATTTCACCGCATATTGGCGGCGTTACCGCCGCGTCATACATCAAGATGGGGACCGTGGCCGCGGGCAATATTCTGGCCGTGACGGATGCCACCTCCGTCAGCTCGTAAAGCCAAGCGTGACGAGTGGCAGCACGCTGATGTCACTTGTCTTCTGCCAGCGCCTGAGCACACGCCCAGGCACTTGCCCAGGCCCACTGGAAGTTGTACCCGCCGAGCCAGCCGGTGACGTCCATCACTTCACCGATGAAGTAGAGCCCCGGCACGTTCCGCGCTTCCATGGTACGGGAAGAGAGTTCATTCGTGTCGACTCCGCCCAGCGTGACTTCCGCCGTGCGGTAGCCTTCCGTGCCGTTTGGCTGCACGCGCCAGTTTGTTAGCGTCTCGACCAGCGTTTCCTGCTCGCGGCTGTTAAGCTGCTTGAGCGACACGTCGGGGATCTGCCCCAGCACCTGCAAACATTCTACCAGACGCTTCGGCAGCTGCATTGCCAGGGTGTTTTTCAGGCTCTGATTCGGGTGCGCCGCACGCTGCTCGTTGAGGAAGGCATCCAGATCGCAATCGGGGAGCAGGTTAACCGTGACAAACTCCCCCGGCTGCCAGTAGCTGGAGATTTGCAGGACCGCCGGGCCGGAGAGGCCGCGATGGGTAAAGAGCAGGTTTTCGCGAAACACCGTGCCGTCTTCGGCGGTGATAACGGCGGGAACGGACACGCCAGACAGCGTCTGAAGCTGTTCCAGAAGCGGTTTATGCAGCGTGAACGGCACCAGCCCGGCGCGCGTAGGCAGGACTTTCAGGCCAAACTGCTCGGCGATTTTATAGCCGAACGGGGAAGCGCCCAGCCCAGGCATAGACAGGCCGCCGCTGGCAATCACCAGATTATCGGCGCTGACGGTTTCACCGTTGAGCTGCAGCGTGTAGCCCTGGTCATCGCGGGAAACGTCCAGCACTTCGGTGCGCAGGCGCATGACCACGCCGCCCTTCTCGCACTCGGCCACCAGCATATCGACAATCTGCTGGGCGGAGTCGTCGCAGAACAGCTGGCCCAGCGTCTTCTCATGCCATGCGATACCGTGCTTTCCTACCAGGTCGATAAAGTCCCACTGGGTATAACGCGCCAGCGCAGATTTACAAAAATGACGGTTTTGGCTCAAATAGGCCGCGGGTTCAACATACAGGTTAGTAAAGTTGCAGCGCCCGCCGCCGGACATCAGGATCTTACGGCCTGGCTTTTTACCGTTATCCAGCAGCAGCACGCGACGACCCGCCTGTCCGGCCATTGCCGCACAAAACATACCCGCCGCACCGGCGCCAATTACCACGGCATCAAACCTTTCCACGTCAAAACCCTCTTTGTTAACTGCCGCGGATTGTAAAGTTTCCTCTGTGGTCACACCAGCGTAAAAAGATATTACAAAGCCATTCCATTGAAATTTAAAGAATATCCTTTCAGGCACTTTTCTCAATTCAGGTGGTATGTCAAAAAAAGTCTATATTTCACTTTGCCCGTTGCGCATTTGTCCTGGATAATGCGCCGCGTTCATGTCCTCAAAATGGCGTAACGTCCTATGCTACATTTGTTTGCCGGCCTGGATTTACATACCGGGCTTTTACTCTTGCTTGCTCTGGTTTTTGTACTGTTTTACGAAGCGATCAACGGCTTCCACGACACTGCAAACGCAGTAGCGACGGTTATCTACACTCGCGCAATGCGATCGCAGCTTGCGGTTGTTATGGCGGCGGTATTTAACTTTTTTGGTGTCCTCCTGGGCGGACTGAGCGTTGCGTATGCGATTGTGCATATGCTGCCAACAGATCTGCTGCTTAACGTAAGTTCTGGCCATGGCCTCGCTATGGTGTTCTCAATGCTGCTTGCTGCAATTATCTGGAACCTCGGTACCTGGTATTTCGGCCTGCCTGCATCCAGTTCTCACACCCTCATCGGCGCGATTATCGGTATCGGGTTAACCAACGCCCTCATGACCGGTACATCGGTTGTTGATGCGTTAAATATCCCGAAAGTACTGGGGATCTTTGCCTCTCTCATCGTCTCCCCTATCGTGGGTCTGGTGGTGGCGGGCGGGCTGATCTTCATCCTGCGTCGTTACTGGAGCAATACCAAAAAACGCTCCCGTATACACCTGACGCCGGCAGAGCG